>DEIH01000151.1:5883-15949 GCA_002352375.1 Spirochaeta sp. UBA2779
ATGACAATTGCTGCAATTGCCAGAAAACCCTTTAAAGGCAGTTTCATTGCAAAAGAGACTGTAGCAACCTCAACAGCCAGTGCCGGTATTTTCCCCAAAGTACTGCTGAGTACAAAGGCATGGAGACGCATCCTGCTTCCTGCAGCTCCCAAAGTAACCGCACCGGAGGGCATATAGGGAAGAAGCCGGAAAGCAAGTACCAGAAAGAAAGCCCTTCCCACTGTCGCATCCGAAAATTTATCCATCTTAATCTTGAGAGAAGTTCCGAAACGCCCCTGTCTACCGACCATCTTGTCCAACCCCTGACGGTACAAGATAAAAGCTGCAACAGCTCCCAGAGACTCACCTGCAATGGAGAGCATACCTCCCCACCAGATTCCAAAGATGGCTATATTTGCTGCTGTAATAAAGAAACTGGGGAGAACCCCGATAACAGCGATAACGATTTCAATGATAAGACTTAAAGGAATGGCGATACCCCTGTAGGAGCTCAACAGCCCGGTAAGCCAGATTTCACCCATGAGTGTATAATATCAGATATACAGCAGAGCCCGTTAATCAATCTTGAATTTATTCAAGCCCTCTTCAATCTGTCGGACACTTTCGGAGTTTTCAACGCCCGATTCTGCAACCAATTGTGCTGATGTGAATATTTCGCTGACACCAAATGTAACTTCTTCCATCCCGATTTTTGTCTCGTTAGAGATCTGCTCAACATTTTTTATAGCTTTTGTAATCAGAGAACTCTGCTGAACCATATCAAGAGTTGAACTATCAACTGTATGACTTGAATCCTTCAAGATGGAAAGAGACTTGGTTAATTCAGAACTTCCGACGCTCAGCTCGTTCATTGATGTTTTTATTTCCAGCATGGCATCAGAAACTTCCGATATATCTGTAATGATATTCTTGAAATACTCTCCGGTTTTCTTCGAGGATTCACTGGATTTCTCAATATTTTCAATTACTTTTTTCAAGGTGACAGTTATTTCTTTTGCATTATCACCGGTATCTTCTGCCAGCTTCCTGATTTCATCTGCAACAACAGCAAAACCCTTACCTGCATCACCGGCATGAGCCGCTTCGATAGCAGCGTTCATGGCAAGCAAGTTTGTCTGAGAGGCTATCTTATTAATAACAGAAAGTATCTCCATTATCGTATTGGTGAAAGATGAAATCTCATTGATAACATCAATGGTAACGGTCATTTCTCTCTCACCATCTGCAGCAATCTGCGTAAGCCCCTGAACAATCATCATTTTATTCTCAGCTGTTCCGGCAACATTCTTGATAGAAGAATCCATCTGTTCAATAGAGGAAGAGGAATCTGAAATATGATAATTCTGCTGTTTAATCTGCTCGGAAACAGAGAGTACTGAGCTGTCTATACCGTTAACTTCACTTTTCAGATTCATGAGTTCATCGTCAAGGGTGGTAATTTTATCTTTCATATTTCTGACGGTTACTGTGATTTCTTCCAGTGCGGCGGAAGATTCTTCGGACGCGGAAGAAAGATTTAAACTGACATTTCTAGCACGGTTGATTGAGTCGGCCACCTGCCGGATTAAGCTCCGCAACGAAGAGAGTAGGCCATTGTAGTCCGATGACAACTGTCCGATTTCATCTTTTGAGCCTATCTTGATTTCAGCTGTAAGGTTACCATTCGTCCCCTTTTTCATGCTTTCACGGACACGAAGAAGCGGTTTATTGATAATCAGGTTCAGAGTAAAAAAGATAATAATGAGTATCACAATGGAGAGCAGCACCATGACATATTGGAAGTTCTTCATTGTGGTGAGTTTTCTATCTGCATCCCTCTGCAGCTCTGTAACGATATCGTTGGAAAGCTTTAAGAGCTCATTGCTGTTATTAAGAATAAACTCTGCCGACTCAGAGCTGTTGCCTGAAGCTTCAAGTTCTGCATTCTTTTTAAAATCTTTCCATAACTTGAAAGCAATCTCTGCTACAGGTTTATTTTTCCCGATATCCTCGATTTCCCGCTTTTCCCCTACCCCGTCGGTTGCGGTGCCACCATGAAGAAAGGCTGTAATCGTTTCATCATACAAATTGATGGCACCCGCTAATTCGTTTGTAACGGCATCTCTGTCGATGTATCTGGCATTACCGGACTTGTAAAGCTCAAGAAGAAAAACATTCTTACTGATTCTCTGAGACAGCATTCTCTGCCGACCGGAAAGATTTACTAATAGGGAGTCATCCCTCGACATATCGAGTAGAGTAAAAATAACGATAAGATTAGTAATAATCGACAGGACAAGCAAAAAGACCAAGCCCGGTAGTTTGTATTTAATTTTCATTTTCTGTCCTTTTACATGAGAAAGGGATAGTTTTCTGTATCAGGGAAAAGCGGTTTTTTTATACAGAATTATAGAGCATTTATCCCATATGGATTTCTGATATGCTCTCTGAGTTTTTCTATCTCAGCCTCAGACTGTTCAAGAAAAATCTTTACAATATCCCCAATTGAAACAATCCCTAAAAGTGTTTCATGTCTGAAGATGGGCAAATGCCTAACCCTTTTTGTAGTCATAACATTCATTGCATAGGAAATGGTATCCTCCGGCGTCCCGACAATCAACTGTTCCCGTGGTGTCATTACAGTAGTGACAGAAATAGTATCACTATTAAGATGCTTGGGACAGGCTTTCTTCAAAATGTCTCTTTCCGTAACAATTCCTGCCACATTCCCGGAAGAATCCAGTACTATCATTGCACCAACGTTTTTATCATTCAACTTCTCAATCACATCACATAACATAACGGTATCGACAACGCTGTAGATTTCATTTTTCTTTTCATTCAGGATTTCAGATATTTGCATAAAGCCTCCATAAAATTTCACAGTAAGACTGACACGGATTTATTATGAAAGCAAGGAAAATACACCTCTGTTCACAGCTGCAGTTCTCCACTCTTTCCACTTGAAAATCACTGGATATGCTATTTATATTACTATTTAACTAATATTTTCTTGTTTCTACGGTATTCACTTAATATACTAATATGATGAGCAGCATTCTAACCATTGAAAATCTCAGCAAAAACTACGGAGAAGTCCTTGCGGTAGACAACATTTCGCTGGAAATTGAAGAGGGAATCTGTTTCGGCCTCTTAGGGCCGAATGGCGCCGGGAAAACAACTACCATAGAAATGATGGAAGGCATTCTGAAACCAACTGCAGGCAGAGCCCTGTTTCGGGGAAAGCCAATCGGGCCGCATTTTCATCAGCGTGTCGGTATACAATTCCAAAGCACCGCACTGCAGGATTTCATCACCGTTGAAGAAACCCTCAAACTTTTCTCTGCACTTTATTCCACTCACCGGGATCCTGAGGAAATTATCGAGATATGCAGCCTCGGCGACATACTCAAACGGGACAACCGAAAACTCTCAGGAGGACAACGGCAGCGACTACTTCTTGCACTGGCCATCGTTAACGACCCTGAAGTGGTTTTTCTGGACGAGCCCACAACCGGTCTTGATCCTCAGGCCAGGCGGAATTTCTGGTCGCTGATTGAAAAAATCAAGAAAGAAGGTAAAACAGTCCTTCTCACCACTCATTATATGGAAGAAGCTGAAATACTCTGCGATGAGGTTGCCATTATGGATCAGGGACATATCATTGCCCGGGATGTTCCAAAAAAACTTCTGGCCGAAAATTTCGACGGTGTTATTGTCAAGCTGCCATGGTTGAATAACAATCAAATCCCTGATGGAGCAGTTCATGTTGATGACTATATTGAAATTCATTCCCGAAATATCGATGCAACCCTGCATAACCTGATCCACCATAGTATTCACCTGGACGGTTTATCTATTCACGCCCCAAACTTGGAAGACCTCTTCCTGAAACTCACCGGCTCATCACTCAGGGCCTGAAAGAGGAGATATGTAAATGCGCAAATTTGCCGCACTCATGCATGCTAGAAATATGGAATTTGTTAGAGATAGGGGAAATTTATTCTGGAATCTGCTATTCCCTGTATTTCTGGTATTCGGCTTTTCATTCGCATTCTCCGGTGGAGATGACACACTCTTCAAAGTTGGTGTCATCGGAAATTCTGAAATTGTCAGCGGATTCCTCTATGAACCTTATCTCGAAAAGATCCCCTATGAGAAAACACCATTTGCCCTGGATAAGCTCAGGCACCATCAACTGGATATGGTGATTGATCTGCAGGAATCCTCATATTTTATAAATGATGGCTCGGCTAAAGGAGAGGTTGCTGAAAACCTATTTGTCTCTGACGACGGAGTACAAAATTTCATCAGGAAGGAAGTCAGCGGAGAACCAATACGCTATGTTGATTGGTTTGTGCCGGGAGTTATTGGCATGAACATGATGTTCTCATGCATATTTGGAGTGGGCTGGATTATCGTCAGGTATCGAAAGAATGGGGTTCTAAAGAGACTTAAAGCTACACCTGTTCGGGCTCTGGAGTTTATTTCTGCTCAACTTGTCTCCCGGCTGTTAATTGTACTTTTAACATCCATAGTGGTATTCACAGGCACCAATATTTTTCTAAAATTCATGATGGAAGGTTCCTACCTGAACCTCATACTGATAACCGCTGTTGCAACTATCTGCATGATTTCCTTCGGTCTGGTATTCGCCGCCCGTATTAAAAGTGAGGAACTTGCCAACGGTCTGATGAACCTTGCACTTTGGCCGATGATGGCATTCTCAGGAGTTTTTTTCTCTCTTGAAGGAACTCCTTTATTACTCCAGAAACTATCCCGTGTCTTCCCTCTTACTCACTATATCGAAGCAGCCCGGGCTATTATGCTGGATGGTGCAGGACTGATTGATATTCTGCCGAATATAATCGTGCTTGTCGGTATGACAGCTCTTTTCCTGCTGCTGAGTTCCTTTATGTTTAAATGGGAATAATAACATCAGAACATTGATACTTTGAGCCCCTCGGCATACGATTAAAGAGTGTATTCTTAAATTGAGGAGTTAACCCGATGAATGTAAGCGACAGAATGACAAAGAATCCATATACAGTGACGAAATCAGATTCTGTTACCGATGCCCGGATAATAATGAAAAGGGAAAATATTCACAGGCTTCCTGTCATTGATAAGAAAGGCAACCTTATAGGGATAATAACAGAAAAGGATATTCTGTATGCTTCTCCATCTCCCGCAACCACTCTGGATGTCTGGGAGATGTCTTCACTCCTTGCCAATCTCGAAGTTGGAGCTGTAATGACCTCTAACGCCTTGTCCTGTCCTTCTGACACCCCTATAGAAGAAGCGGCACGTCTGCTTTCGGATAATAATATTGGAGGAATCCCGGTTGTAGATGATAATATACTCACCGGAATCATCACTGAATCCGATATATTTGAGATTTTTATAGAACTCTTCGCCAGTCGGGAAAAGGGACTCAGACTCACAGCTTTGTTGCCTAATATTGCCGGCGAACTGGCCAATCTAGCAGGTGCCATCAAGGATGCCGGTGGAAATATCCTGGCATTCGGCTCGGCTCGCGGGGAGAATCCCACAAATAAGATGGGCATTATTAAAGTAGCCGGTTTGAAACGTGAGAATCTTTTGAAAGCTGTTAAACCTTTTGTACAGGAAATCAAAGATTTACGCGAATTATAATTTCAATTTGAAAAAATTACATTATCAACCCGGCAGCAGGACACCTCTTAAAAGATATATTCTTGACTGATTCAGAAGAAAAGTTGAAATAAAACCCTTATTATTCCCAATATCTCTATCGACAAAGCTGTAACGAGCAGTCCGGAAACCTAAATCTAAAAAGTATATCCCAGCCGGGCTCCAAACTTGAAAGCATAAATTGATCCAGACATTACATCATTGAGTGTGTTTCCTGTAAATGGTGGGGTAGGTTCTGTAAAAGGAATGTCGTTCTGATACCAGTCGATTGAAAGGTCCATTATCATAAACCCCGAACCGATACGGGCGAGGGGAAAACGCATCCCTCCCGTGAAAGCCAGAGATGCAACCGATTGAAAAGGATAGGCAGATACATAATCTGGATCGTCTGCAGGTATCGTCATCCCCTGCACAATGAAACTCACCCCCGGGCCGATATAAAACCACCATATTTTGTATAAAACATACAAATTGATATTGAGATTTTGATATTTAAATCCGTAATCCACAATGGTTTTAAATCCGATTCCCAGGACCGGATTTGCATAAAAATCGGCTTGTAATCCACCGGTAAAATGCCACTGGTATGCACTAAATCCTCCACCGGCGTTCACTGTAAACTGAAAGTTGTCACGATTGTAGTTCTTTTTTGTCGCTTTCCCGTCTTCGTTATTTTCAATCACAGAGTCCTGATCAGCTCCCCGGTAATCATCGTCCGATTCTGTTGCAAATACCACAAATGTAATAATCAAGAATAGAACAAACATAATCGGTAAACGGCGCATAATCATAATTGGCGTCACCTTCGAATTATTAATAGACTTTGGCCGGTTCATACAACAAAGGGAAGATCCGGGAGTTACAATCTATCAAATTATACATTATTTTCTTCCGGTATGATAATTTTTCAAAACTTCATCCTGAGTCTAAAACTCAGAACGAAAGACCCAGTACACACTGGATAGCTCAGTGATACTTTGGATATCGAGCTAATTCTTTTCAATCTTAATCACATGGGATTCCCCGTTTTTTTCAATGCTCAATATTCTATGACCTTCTTCTGCCGCACTCTTAGGTACATTTTCCAAAGGCTCGCCACCTTTCAGGGTTATCTCCAGAACATCTCCGCTGTTTATTTTTGCCAACACCAATTTAGCTTTCACAAAGGTCATCGGGCAGTGCTCTTTCGTTATATCAAGTGTATGTATGTCCATATAAATTCCTCTTAAATAAAAATTGTCTGCCCATCTTCTGAATACTTCAGAAATGCCGGTACACCGATAACCGCTTTAACTGAAGGATCAAGGTGCTCCCTTTTCATTCCAAAAATATTCATGGACATCTCACATGCATAAAGATTAACACCAAGATCTTTGGCTGCCTGATAGAGCTCTTCCAGAGTTGCTACATTCTGGCTTTTCATCATTCCTGTCATAAGCCCTGGAGAGGCCCCTCCAAGATTCAATCGGCTGAGAGGCAGGCTTTTTCTACCTCCCATAATCAGGTTAAACACTCTGGCCAGAAATCCTGTACCAACCAGAGCGTGTCCCCCTTTTTTTTTGATGATATTAAAACCCCAGAAGGTAAAGAACAGATTCACTTCCCAGTTAACTGCAGCTGCACCAGTTGCCATGGTTAAAGCTGCAACCGCCTTGTCGAACTCCCCACTGAAACAAATTATTGATAACTTTTTCTCATTTGTCATATTTTAATCCTTTACATTACTTTTATTGATTCGATGCTCACATTTGATTCCTTGATTTTGAATGATTTAACAACCGGTTTTTCCCCAGCCAGCGAGACGATGATATAACTGACGGCAGAATCATAGGCAAGTCTGATATCCTCTTTTGACGGTCTGGACGGCGTTTCGGGATGACTGTGATAAACAACTGCCGCCTTGAAATTATCTTTTCGAAACTCATTTACAGCCGCAAACTGCTCTGAAGGGTTAAATGTAAAATGCTCATTGGATTCATCAATATTCTTCATTCTTCTTAAACGCGAGACTATTCCATCTTTTTCACCGAGGTAACCACAAACCTCCAAAGGGAAACCCTCTCTGGCATGTGCAATCATTGCTTTATATATCTCTTTTTTTATTCTCAACATGCTTCTCACCATTCCCCTTTTTTAAAGATCACAAACCGCAGGATCAGAATCCACCAGCTCTGTAATGACTGGGTGACTGCCGCAAATGGGGCAATTTTCATTCTTACGGAGATTAACGGTCCTGAAATCCATTTTGAGGGCGTCGAATGTCAGTAACTTGTTATAAAGCATGTTTCCTGCCCCTGTCAGAAACTTCAAAGCTTCTGTAGCCTGGATAGTCCCCAGCATCCCGGCAATAGCTCCCAGTACACCGGCCTGAGAGCAGGTGGGTACCAGATTCGGAGGCGGGGGTGCATTAAAAACACAACGGTAGCATGCACTTTCACCGGGATTAACTGTCATAGTCTGTCCATCAAACCGGAGTATGCCTCCATGGCTGAATGGTATTCCCTCAAAAACACAGGCATCATTTATAAGAAATTTTGTAGCAAAATTATCCGTTCCATCAATCACAAAATCATAAGCTTTGATAATCTCACGAATGTTTGAAGCAAAAAGATACTGATTATAGGGATGAACCGTAATTTCCGGATTGATTGCGCGCATTTTTTCTGATGCTGAATCAGCTTTCCAGACTCCTACATCTTTTGTAAAATGAGTAATCTGCCTCTGCAGATTTGAAAGATCCACCCTGTCGCCATCCACAATCCCGATCATTCCAACCCCAGCTGCAGCAAGGTAGAGTGCTGCAGGTGATCCTAATCCTCCAGCACCAATAATAAGAACCTTTCCATCAAGGAGTTTTTCCTGCCCCTCTACACCAACATCTTTTAACAGGATATGCCGGGAATATCGTTCCAACTGATCTTCGGTATAGTCTCTCATATTTTCTCCAGTGCCTGTTTGATATCACTAATCAGATCCTTGTAACTCTCAATACCCACCGACAGTCTCACCATGGAATCTCTTACTCCCATCTCGTCGCATTCATCTTTTGAATATTCACTGAATATCGTAGTGCAAGGATGGAGTATGAGAGATTTATTATCATTCAGATTTGTTGCCCGTCTGATCAGTTGTAATGAATCCATAAACCTGAAAGCGGTTTCCCGATCCTTTAAATCAAAGGAAAGGATGCCTCCGAATCTATTTCCAAACTGCTTAATTGAGATGGAATGGTATTCACTGTTCTTTAATCCCGGGTAATCCACTCTGGAAACCTTGTTATTTTCAGTCAACCATTTACTCACAGCCATGGCGTTCTCGCAGGACCGATCAATTCTGAGCCCCAGAGTTTCAAGTCCCAGAATCTGCAGCCATGCATTATGAGGGGCAAGACAGGCACCGATATTCCGAAAAACCTCTCTTCTCAGTCTTACAAGGAGTGCCATCGGTCCAAAAGATTGGGACCACTTTTTCATGAGGGGATTCAATCCCCAATCAAAGTTACCGTAATCGAGAATCAATCCGCCGGTGGATGTCGCCCCTCCGGATATATATTTGGTGCCGCTGATAATCTCCAGTGCTACACCTGCAGCTTTAGCATTGAAGATATACGGAGTGGTAAGAGTACCATCCAGAATAACTGGCACCCCCCTTCGGTTTCCTGCATCAACAATTTCCCTGATATCCGCAACTTCCATCTGTGGATTACTGATTATTTCAAGAAAAATGAACCGTGTATTCTCATCAATTGCCGTTTCAACTGCTGCCGGGTCTGTCATATCTACAAACCGGCTTTCAAATCCCCAGGGGCCAAGAGTTTCCCTGAAAAGGGATACACTATTACCGAAAAGTGTTCTGGCGATTACCCCATTTGTTCCAGACCCCGCTAATGCAAGAACAGCATTACTGATGGCCGCCATTCCAGATGAAAGTGCGATTACGCCGATGCTCCCGCTCAAATCCTGAATCCGTTTTTCAAGTTCAGCAACTGTCGGATTATTTACACGGCTGTAAGCAAAGGCGTTTTTACGCCCCTCAAAGGCAAGCTGAATATCCCTGCTGCTCTCAAAATCAAAAGCCACACTGTCATACAGAGGCGGACGGAGAGAATTGTATTCATCCTCCAGCCTCCTTTGAGGGTTTATTAATCTGGTAACAGAATCATTCATATTATTTCCCACCGCCCATGAAGTAGAGAAAATCCAATACATCACCGTTATGCAATGAACTATTCTCATATTCAGACTTTTTCACAAAATCACCATTCAGCTGTACAGAAACCATATCCGGAGATTTCACATCTTCAAGGGATAGAAGCTGCAATACAGATAGACTGCCATCCACGAACTCTTTTTTTTCACCGTTAATAGTTAAATCCATACTTGTTCTCCATTTTATATATTACTTATATAGTATT
>DEIH01000209.1 GCA_002352375.1 Spirochaeta sp. UBA2779
GATACAGGATGATACCTTCGTCCGACTCCAGACCTTTCCAAATGTTCTTATTACAAGTCACCAGGCGTTCTTCACAACTGAGGCCATCGACAATATCAGGGATACCACCTTTGATAACCTGATTCAGATCGATGAGATCGGCACATGCGCGAACATCGTCATCAATGTGCCGGATACAGATACAGTGAGGTGAAACTGATCTTCTCTCAATTTGCCATAGTTTTTCTCATTCACCCGATTATCCTCTGGAACAGGATGAGTTCAGCCCGGTTACTTCCGCTTGTAGTGTCAGTTGCTTGGATTCTAGCCTGATATGATTCAATAGACTCTGATACTTAGTGTATTCGGAGCTGTAGGTACTCCCGCTTGATTCGAGCTTTTGAAAATTACATATCGGAGTGGATCAGAAAAATGAGTATTGGCTGGAAAAGTGCATTGATTGATGAACAGAGCTGCAGCTCTGGTGGTCAGAATTTTAGACCTGAGACTAGATTACTTCCGTCTATCGTATGAGTTAGACAACAAGTGGGTGGACAATTTCGATTCAACCATGCTTTGCGATAGTTTTGCGAACAATAAATTTAGACGAACATACATTAATCCGAATCGTTTATAATTTGACGCTATGAATAACGATACCACCGCAAATCCTCAGCAGCGTCCCGATTTCGGAGGCATTCCGGGCAATATAGCGTTGATGATAGCCTTGCCTCTTATCATTTTCTGGCTCTGGGCCTCCGTTCGATTGAATGCCGGCAGTATTTTCCTCTGGCAATTGAACCCCGAGGGATGGAAGGCTGCTGCTGCTGCTTTAAAGCCGACTTGGACGGACATTGCGGTTGTTTTCGGGTGGATTGGTTTCCAAGCTTTGCTTCAAGTATTACTTCCCGGGAGCCGTGTCGAAGGGCGTCCGCTTCCCGACGGCTCTAAGCTCATCTACCGCATGAACGGTATGTTCGCTTTTCTACTGTCCCTTGGCATTTATCTTACGCTCGTTCTCACCGGAATCGTTTCACCATTGTGGCTTTATGAAAGATTCATCTCATTAGCCTTGATAATTACGGCTGCGTGTTACCCTTTCGCGCTTTTTTTGTATTTTTACGGAAAAAAAACCAACCCCGCTCCCCACCTAACCGGTATTCCATTTTGCGATTACTTCCTCGGAGCCGGTCATAACCCCCGGATACCCGTTCGCACAGGATTCGACATCAAGCTTTTTTTTGAATCAAGGCCGGGACTCATCGGCTGGGTTATCCTCAATATGTCGTTCCTCCTTGCTGAGGTACAGCTGAAAGGGCGTCCATCCATTGCAATGGTTATGGTGGTGCTTTTCCAAGCGTGGTACGTACTGGACTATTTCCTCCACGAAGAAGCAATTCTCTCTACTATGGATATCGTACAGGAAGGATTCGGCTGGATGCTCCTTTTCGGAGACTCTGCATGGGTTCCATTCTCTTATAGTATTCAAGCATTTTATTTGCTCACCTTTCCTGTGCATCTTCCCTGGTGGGCAGCCCTATCAATCGCTGTACTAAACTTCGCGGGATATGCAGTCTTCCGATCGGTAAATCTTCAAAAGCACCGTTTCCGCAAAAACCCGGATCGTAAAATATGGGGGGAACAGCCCGTTGTAATCGAAACGTCACGAGGAACCCAACTCCTGGTATCCGGGTTTTGGGGCTGGTCGAGACACTTTAACTATGTTGGAGACATCATGATGGCTCTGGCCTGGGGATTACCGTGCTTGTTCGGGTCGTATGTCCCCTATTTCTACGTTGTCTACTTCACCATCCTCCTCGTAAACCGGCAACGCCGAGATGATCGATTGTGTGCCGACAAATACGGGGAGGCATGGTTAGAGTACAGGAACAGGGTTAAATGGCGAATCCTTCCGGGAGTCTATTGATCTATATCTCGCTCTCTTGGGCGAACCGCAGCAAAAGGAGCCGGTTTTCGCATTCTCAATGCCAGAAGGAGAGGCACGATGATATAAGGAAGATTAAAGAGAAGGAATTTCAGTGGATTGAGCACTTTTAAATCCGCTGTTAGTCCTACTGCCGAAAGTTCGTCTGCCGGTTTGAGTTCTCTGGCTATCTGAGCAAAGAGCGCCGCTTCTCCCCGGAATTCCACGAAAATAATGATAATCACACTTTCGACAATCATTCCTGCGTAAAAAAGCGCCCAGGGCCGAATACCATTCCAACCTTTGGCAAAGGAGATAATTAAAACAATATAGAACGGCCCGAAAATGAAGCTCGAAAGTAACGTCATCACCCTCAGCCACTCGGGATTAGCTACCAGCAAGGGATCGTTGTTCCTGGCGTAAAGCTCAAAAACGGCCCTCGCCCAGAAATAACCGCTGTCGGGATCCGGTTGAAATACCGCGTTTACAAAGTCGGCAGCTAAACTGGTAAAAATGAAGACGCCAAAAATAACGATAAAAAACCAGTCCATTTTCCGTTCGTTCAGGGGCAGAACCCCGGATGTAAGGGACATAAAGTCCTCCTGGTGGAATATTTTCCAGATCTATCATATGACCACCGGATTGAGGATACAAGGTCCATTAGTGTATTGGCATGTCTGATTGTTTAACGCTGGATCTCGATACAAGCACTTTCCGGATGAAAACTGCTTACTCATACATTGTTTCTTATACTGAATAGAGTAACAAACTTAATTGGTTATACCTTTACATCAGCTTCGTAATCCACGCCCTGCATTCCAAAGCCGTGATGTCTGAGGAATTCTGCACGGAATCCCTTGATATCACTGATTGATTCAAGGTTCTCAGCACTCACCTGTTGCCAGAGATCGGCAACCTCCTGCTGTACATCCGGCCGCATTTCATAGTCATCAAGGCGAATTCGCCCCTTATTATCAAGTTCCGGAGCTTCCCCTGAAAAAAGACTGTCGTTAAACATCCGGTACATCTGCTGTATACAACCCTCATGCAGTTTTTTCTCTTTCATAACCCGATACAGGAGGGAAATATACAGTGGAACGGCAGGTATTACAGCACTGGCCCGGGTAACCAGAGCTTTATTAATCGAAACCAGTGCCTGCCCTCCCTTTGAAGACAGTCGTTTCTGAAGTACCGCAGCAGTTGATTCCAGATTTTTTTTAGCCTGTCCTATTGTACCCTGGCGGTAGATCGGTGCTGTCAGTTCCGGTCCGATATATGAAAAAGCAATAGTTGTAATCCCGGGAGCCAGTACTCCTGCAGTATCGAGGGCCTCAATCCACAACCCCCAATCTTCACCTCCCATAACTTTCACGGTATCTTCCACTTCTTTCTCCAGTGCCGGTTCGGTGGTAGTTTCATACAGGCGGCCGGATTGGAAATCGACGGTTCTTGCAGTGTAGGAAGCTCCGATCGGTTTAATAACTGAGGAGTGAATCTCACCGGTTTTCGGATCGATCCGCCGTGGGGCTGCAATGCTATAGACCACAAGATCGACTTTTCCCAAATGCTGTTTAATCAGATCTATAACTTCACTTTTTATCTCATCGGAAAAAGCATCACCATTAACACTTCGTGCAATCAGTCCCTCTTTACGGGCTTTCTCCTCAAATGCGACATTATTATACCAGCCGGCACTACCGGATTTGGATCCCTTACCCGGCCGCTCATAAGCCACTCCAATAGTATCAGCTCCACCGGAAAATGCAGAAACAATACGCGTAGCCAGGCCGTATCCATTGGAAGAACCGATAACCAGAACTTTTTGGGGACCCTTAATTTTTTTTTGGGCCCGTACATAATCAATCTGCTGCTGAACTTGCCGATCACATCCCACAGGATGAGCGGTAAAACAGACATTTCCTCTTATTTTGGGTTCAATTACCATTTGCTGAAATCCTCCACTATTTATATATTACTGTTTTATAACTATTTAATAGGAAAGTAAACGTATCAACTTCAGTGAGTGATAAAAGACAATGCTGTATAAACCTCTACACAATGTAAAAATAGCATTAAGATCCCTCCATCATTTGGAAAGAGGCATATATCGGATAATAATCGGATAGCCACTCTCCCTTCCATTTATTCTGAACTATTCCAGCCTCCACTGTCTTGAGTCCCGGTGTATGGAAAATATGATCTATAGCTCCGTAGAGATTCAGACCAGACCCAAAAGAAAACTGCTCCCAGAATTACCGGGATATCGGGGCTCAACCTATCATGTATGCGATTCATCACAAGATTGATACCACGGGTCCGATTCTTTCGGCTGAATGCGTCCAGATGCACATTATAGATATAGAGTTCCTTGTTATCTGAAAGATTCCTGATTAATACCCAGGTTGTAAATGCCGGCCACCTGCCGCTCCAGGGTTTGGAATAGATAACATCCGGATTATCCGAAAAAAAGAAAAAACCCAGCTTCTCCAGGATATACAAACTTTCTTTGAAAAGTATGGGTTGGGTTACCGGAAAATCAGATGGGTTACCAACCGCAGATGCCGTGTTGCCGTCTACATTATCGAGTACCCAGTCTAGTTGAATATTACGAGAAGAGGTATTTGCCTCCTCGGAAGTTTCCATTTCCTGAAAAATGACAATATCCGCATTCAATTCTGACAGGGCTGCTGATACGGCATGTTTCCTCTCTTCCTATCCAGTTCGGTCATGATCTGGTACAAGATAGTGGATATTGAGACTGAGTATGCTCACTTCATTCAGTGGATCTTTATTAATAGGGAAAAAATCAGATGAAGAACAACCCGCCAATACAAGAGGAATCAAGAGGATTAATTTATTCATAGTATAATTGTAGTATATATTTTGTAACAATAATCGTTAGTCGGACAAATGGAAATCTGATTGGCCGTAATTTATGATTGAAGTATATAAAATGACAAACGATAAAAATACAACAATAGATTATTTAATTCTGCTGGTGGAAGATAACCCCAAGACGGCGCAAATGGTGCGATTTTATCTGGAGCGTGAGGCTTTTAAGGTTATTGTTGCAAAAGACGGGTTGTCCGGGGAAGAGGCTTTTCAGAAGCACTCACCACAAATTGTTCTGCTTGATATCATGCTTCCGGGAATTGACGGTCTGGAATTATGCAGCCGTATCCGACGAAAATCATCTGTACCGGTTCTTATGCTCACAGCCCGTGCAGATGATACGGATAAGGCCATTGGACTGGGTATCGGGGCTGATGATTATCTTACAAAACCTTTCAGTCCCGTAGAACTTGTCGCCCGGGTTAAATCTTTACTGAGACGTACATACCAATACAATGAGCCTCTACAACCGGCTGTATTAGGTATTGCAAACTTAAAGCTCGATCCCAAAAGTCGGATGGTGACTTTGCATGGCAGGCACATAGATCTTACACCGCTGGAGTTTAACCTCCTTCATATTTTGATGGCAAATCCCGGATGGACTTTTTCCCGTGGTCATCTATTGGAAAAGGTATGGGGATATATAAATGGTGCAGGGGAAGAAACGGTTACCACTCATGTCAGTAATTTACGAAGTAAGCTGGAACCTGACGGAGGGAATTTAATTCGCACTGTGCACGGTGTCGGATATGCTTATCAGGAGGTGGAATAGTGGCCAGACGTCTGTTGCTGAGCTATCTGATATTGGTAGGAATAACCGTTGCGCTCCTGTCTTTAATTATCAACCAGATTACAGCAAAGACATTCTCCAGTTATCTTAGCAGCCAGGCTGCTGCTCACAGCGAAATGCTGCCGGTGATGCTTACCGGTTATTATATTAATAATAACTCCTGGAAAGGGGTTCAATCAGATATTGCAGAAGCCGGATTAATGATAGGTGCACCTGTTATATTGGCAGATAAAAACGGGGTTGTAATTGCAGGTACTCAACTTGATCTTATAGGACAAAAAGCTCTGATTATCCCCGATGTGAATATAACCATACCGGTAATAGGGGAACGCAATCAACTTGCCGGTACCGTTTATGTTCTGCACAGTACATCTCATGAGCGAGCCGATGAATCTTTTCTGAGGGATGTAACACGCGCCCTCTTTATCACAGGATTAATTGTAGCATTTCTTGCATCTGTATTGGGTTTCCTACTAATACGCTCAATCAGCCGTCCAATGGCTGAAATGGGAAAAGCGGCCATAAAGTTTTCTCAAGGTGACTATTCTGCCAGAGTTGAGGTACACGGGAAAGATGAAGTGGCATCTTTGGGAAGAACCTTTAACAACATGGCCGAAAGTGTCGGAAGTGTAGAGCAATTGCGTCAGGAATTGGTTGCCAATGTATCTCACGACCTCCGCAGCCCTTTAACTGTAATTAACGGTTATCTGGAAGGATTGCGCTTTGGGCAGATTCCCGACCGGAAAACTGCAGAAATTGCCTTTGACGCCATGCATTCGGAAGTAACCAGGTTACTGCATCTGGTGGGAGACCTGCGTCAGGCAGCAGCTCTGGATAACACGGTTTTTCAACTCTCTCTTACCCCGGTTATTGTACCGGGTTTTGTGACAGGTATTATTAAAAGAGTATGGCCTCTTGCAAATGAAAATAAAGTCATTCTTCAACATGATTTTGAGGAGAACCTACCCGTTCTGAACCTTGATAAAGAGCGGATACAGCAGGTATTCATAAACATTCTGGAAAATGCCATCAGGCATACCCCCTCAGGTGGAAAAATCAGATTCTCCGTGCAATACCGTAACGGAAAAACCATCTTCATCATCCACGATTACGGTTCCGGTATAGCCGAGGAAGATTTACCGCATATTTTTAAACGCTTTTACCGCACAGATCCTGCCCGTAATCCCTCTGAAGGAGGTTTGGGGCTTGGATTGTCTATTGCAAAAACCATTGTGGAGGCCCACGGCGGTTCAATTAATGCTGAAAGTGAAGGTATTCCGGGGAACGGCAGTATTTTTACAGTGAATCTTTAGAAAATCTTTAGCTTTCCTTTAGCAAACCCTGAGAAATTGTTTTTAACCTTCTTAACATAAAGGAGGTGTAACCGAATGAACCCGAAATATTTATTTACTGAGCTGATACACAGACCGGGAAGAACTATGACTGTTGTATTCAGCGTAGCTTTCGGGGTTGCTTTATATATCAGTCTGCAGGCGTACTCTACCGGCTATCGCCAGGCGGCCCGGGCTCCTCTGGCTCTTATTGGAGCAGATATTGCAGCCCAGAGACAGGGAGATGTGCCGGAAACCTTTGAAGGCCCGGTATTCCCCCACTCCACAGCTCCCATTCACCCCGATGAAGTTGAAGCAATTCAGAAACTTGCCGGTGTTGAGAGTATTGGTGAAGCGGTTTTATTCTGGGATTTTGAGCCTGAGCAGTTCCTGGTGGTTTTAGGGTTGGTTCCCCCGGTTTCAGCAGATGAAGCTGTCGGCCCGGGACGATTAATGGAAGCCGTTCAGGAAGGGCGCTTTTTATCTCCGATAGACCACAGATTAGCTGTCGCCGATATCAGTTTTGCCCAGGAAAACGATCTGAATCTGAATGATTCAGTGACTGTGGGCGGGCTTTCTTTTTCCATTATAGGACTTGTTGATACAAGCCGGGCCGGACAGGTGGCCAATGCAAACATATATATTCCACTGGCTGATGCCAGAGAGATAACAGGAAAAGCCCCAAATGTCCTGAGTGTTCACGATTTTCATCCTGGTGACTCCAATATTCTTTTTATCAAGGCAAATCAGGCCCGATCTGAAAAGGTAAGCTTGGAAGTAAAAGCGTTACTGGGGGAGCAGGCTCTGGTTTCCTCTTCAATATCATTTACCGAGGTGTTAGGTGCAAGCTTCCATTTAATAGATCAGTTTGGCTGGGTGGTTGGACTCGTTGGTTTACTTGTGGCAATAGCAGGACTGATACGAGCAATTGCCACGAATCTCAGAGAAAGACGTCGTGATATTGCCCTGATGCGGGCAAGCGGATGGCTTCGTTCCAATATTGTCGGTCAGTTAACATCAGAATCGATAATACTCTCTTTTACAGGGGGGATAACAGGAATCGGACTCGCATCAGTAATCACAGTCATTTTAAATCAAACAAGTGTAACGATACCTGTCCCCTGGGAATTGAGCCCAACCCCCCATTTTCTGGCAGGTGGTGCATTGGAAAAGGGCCTGATTATCCCCCTACCGGCTCATATCGAATGGCTAAGCGCCATAGCTGCGGTGACAATTGCAGTAGCTAGCGCCGCCATTGTCGGTATTATTCTTGGGCGCCGGGCGGCAAATAATAAACCTGCGGAGGTATTACATAATGACTAATCTATTACAGGCGGACAAATTATACAAAATGTTCGGCCAGGTTTCAGCAGTACATGGTATATCCTTAAGTCTAAACACCACTGATTTCCTGGCCGTCATGGGACGCTCAGGGTCGGGAAAAACAACAACGATGCATTTACTTGCAGGTTTGGAATCCCCTGATTCTGGAAAGATTCTTTTTAACGGGCAGGATATCAGTAAGCTGAATGAGGATTCACTTGCCTTATGGCGCCGAGATAATATAGGCCTGGTTTTTCAGGCTTTTCACCTTATTCCGACACTATCCGCGTTGGAAAATGTAGCCTTTCCACTCTATCCAACTACCGTAACGGCAAAAGAGCGTCATCGTATGGCTGTTAATCGATTGGAACAGGTAGGAATGGGACAGCGATTAAAACATCGCCCGGGAGAACTCAGCGGGGGTGAACAACAGAGGGTTGCTATTGCGAGAGCGCTGATAAACAACCCGAACCTGATTCTAGCCGATGAACCAACAGGCAATCTGGACAGTGAAACAGGAATCGAAGTAATGCACTTGCTTCGAAAACTGAATCAGGAAGAGAACGTAGCGATTATCATCATCACTCACGACCTTGAAGTTGCCAAAGAAGCTGACAGGGTAATACGGGTAAAAGATGGTGAGATAGTAAAAAATTAAGATTAAAAGGAGTTTTAGATGAATAAAAAATACCTGCTATTTGCAGTTTTGGCGCTTGCTTTATTAATGAACGTATCGATTTTTTCGGCCGGTGAACATGAATCAGAAAATTACAGTAATTCGTCTGTTGTACCGGGTGTTCCTTATGTTGAGATTATTTATCTCAACCATGGACCTGTTCGGAAAGTTATAACTGATATCGATGCGTTCCTGGAGGAATATGGGGACCGGATATCAGTTTCCCATTACACTTTTGACAGTTCTGAAGGGGAGTCCTTTGCGGAGTCCAAAAAACTAAAAGGACATATTCCTCTGGCCATTTTCGTTGATGGATCTATGGAGTTTACAGTTGATAATCATTCCGTTGAATTCTTCAGCTTCCCCAAGGGACAGGGAACGGGGTTTGTAGAAGATGGAGCATGGAGTGTTGATGATTTAAAGAAAGTGATAGACGGGATTCTGGAGCAAAGTTAATGAATGCCTATATTGTTTCTCAGTTTATTCATCGTCCCTTCAGAGCCATAGCTGTTATCGGAGGTGTTGCCCTGGGAGCTGCTTTATTTGTTGCTTTAACATCTCTGGGAGCGGGATTTCGCCAGGCCTCCCGGGCACCATTAGCCGGAGTTGCCGCTGATTTACTTATTACACGCCCTTCGGTAAGAGAATCTGCCGGTGAACAAAAAACCCGGGGTATTCGACTGCCTTTCGGATCCACAGAGATTTCCCGGGACGAAGTTGCCGGCATTGAAGCAGTGGATGGTATCCGTCAAATATCCACCGCTCTTGAGATTTGGGACTTTGGGGCAAATCAGTACCAGATTATTCTCGGTGTGAACCCCGACCAGAAAGAAGTCGGACCGGGGAGAGTCTTAGAGGAAGGTCTGGTTTCAGGACGCGTCATTAACAGGGAAGAATCGGGAGTAACGGTTGTTGACCGTCATTATGCTGCTCTTTTTGGCCTCAAACCGGGAGACACTTTAATAATTGACGATAAGAACTTTCAAGTAGTCGGTATAGTCGATCAGCAGGGAGGCAGTCAGGCAGGTGTTGCCAATATGTACATTCCTCTTACAGAGGCTCAAAGATTAGTCGGCATGAACGAGGGAGAAATAAATCAGGTTTACGCCCGTATTAACGATGCCAGCCGCATAGAAAGTATTATTAATAATATCACGGATCAAATGGGACCAATCAGCGCAATAAGTGAAGAAAGTATTGTACAGGTGATGGGTGGTGTTGCCAGTATTTCAGCCAGATTTTCGATCGTTGCCAGTCTGGTGGGAATGGCGGGAGGCATAGCTTTAGCCTGGGTTGCGTTAACTGGTTTGATCGTTGAACGGCGACGGGAAATCGGAATAATGAAAGCCATTGGGTGGCGTTTTCATGATGTTATGCGTGTTTTTATGGGAGAGGTTTTTCTTTTAGGATTATCAGGCGGAATTCTGGGTATCTTATCAGGATCAGGTGTTTCGAAGTTAATCGGCTATTTACCAGCTCCATCAGTATCGATTAATGAAACATTGCCGGGGCTGTCAGCGGGATTGCTTCCTTCAGAATCAATTCCCTTATCGGCGAGAGTAACCCCGGGCACCCTTGGGCTGGCTCTATTAATTGCTGTAAGTGGTGCATTTCTTGCCGGATGGTACAGTGTCTGGAAGGCAGCGAGACTTAAACCCATGAAAACTCTACATGACATTTAATTCTTCTATATTTGACAAAAATGATATTATTAATAACTATTGGGATGTGATGCAGCAAATATCAAATATAAGGATAACGTATGACACAATATATCATTGTCTATATAGGCGGTAATCAGCCTTCTACCCCG
>DEIH01000066.1:0-1443 GCA_002352375.1 Spirochaeta sp. UBA2779
AATCGACTGAATACTCCCATTTTTGTTTCTCCTATTGCCTCATGTATAAGCAAAGGCTGTGCCAAGTGCTTATACAACCGGTTGAAAGAGGGTGGACGTCACTTTTTATCTTTAAATGGCTAAAAATACCAATTTAATATGGTTAAATATACCAAATAGATATACAATTCCTGTATGGTTAATGAGTCCGGAACACAGGATGCCCTCGGTGAATCGGAAGTTTTCCTGGATTTTCAGCACCTGCTGCGGCTGGCTGCAGGGGTGGACCGCCCGGTTATGCTTATCGGGGAACGGGGTTCCGGGAAAGAGCTGGCGGCCAGCCGGCTGCATTACCTCTCCAGACGGTGGAACGCGCCCTTCGTGGCTCTGAACTGTGCGGCCCTTTCCCCGGGGCTCATTGAGTCTGAACTTTTCGGACATGAACGGGGCTCCTTTACAGGAGCAGCGGAACAGCGGAAAGGACGTTTTGAAGAGGCGGACGGTGGTTCTTTGTTTCTCGATGAAATCGGACTTATTCCCATTGAGGTTCAGGAAAAAATCCTCAGGGCTGTTGAATACGGGAGTTTTCAGAGGGTCGGCAGCTCCCGGACCATCGAAGTGGATGTCCGAATAATCGGAGCCACCAACCAGAACCTGCCGGATCTCTGCAACCGGGGGATGTTCAAGAGAGATTTACTCGACCGTTTGTCCTTTGAGGTGCTTTTTCTTCCCCCTTTGAGGGAGAGGGGGAACGATATTCTGAAACTGGCAGACTATTTTGCTGTAAAAATGTCCCGGGAGCTGGGGCGGGAAGCCCCTCCTGCTTTTTCTGATCATGTTATCAGGCTGCTTGTAACCCACCCCTGGCCGGGAAATATCCGGGAGTTGAAGAACTCTGTGGAGCGGGCGGTATACCGGGAGGAAGGATTGGAGATTTCAGATCTTATTCTCGATCCTTTTCAGAACCCCTGGGTGCAAAAACCCGAAACCCGTTTTCCCAGGCCGGAATGGCCGGTTAATTTGAAAGAGGAAGTTCAGGATCTGGAGGAGCAGAGGCTTCTTCAAGCTCTTCAGGAGTCAGAGGGGCATCAGGGGAAAGCTGCAGAGCTGCTGGGCCTCAGTTACGATCAGTTTCGGGGTTTGTACAGAAAAAACCTGCTTAATTCCTGAAATATCAGCTTTTCCAGTCCTGCTGAGTATATAAAACTTGCATCAATACTCCACTCAATCTTCACAATCAGGGTCCTACTTTCGCATATCATTAAATAGTGTTTTTTTACCGTTCTGCAAGATTATTTCAACAAGTTTTACCCACCTTGCTTTTTGTACTGGCACCGGATTTGATTTTTGCAGCCGGCGTTTCTGATTCCCCCAGGGGCGATGGAACTATGGAAAACCGTCTGGTGATTTCTGTGGATTCAATTACAAGGGCCTCACAATACACTGAAGACGATGAGACAGCGG
>DEIH01000066.1:1493-18569 GCA_002352375.1 Spirochaeta sp. UBA2779
AAAAATGACAATATCACCGCTGCCCTCAGGGATCGTATGGCAGAAATTCTTGTATCTCAAGGATGGGAGGTTGAGGTAAGGAGTCTTTATGAAGATTCTTTTAATCCGGTGGCCACCGCTGATGAGGTGTCCTATAATAAACCTTCTCTGGACAACATCGATCCTCAGGTGGCCGAGTATCAGGCTCTGATAAAACAGGCGGATGCTCTGGTGCTTGTTTATCCCCTCTGGTGGAAGCAGCCACCTGCCATGCTCAAAGGTTGGCAAGACCGGGTTTTCTCCTATGGTTTTGCCTATGAGTTTGTTAATAACTCCCCGGACAGTGTTATCAGCCTGCTGGCCGGGAAAAAACTTCTCATTATCAACGTTGCAGCCAGTTCAAAAGATACTTACGAAGACCAGGGCTACCTCCACTATCTGGATCTTGCCGATGCCTCCCTCTACGGGGCCAGCGGTATTGAATTAACCGGACGTCATATCATCTATTCCTCAACGGTTATGGGGATGGATGATAAGAAAGACTGCCTGGATGAACTTTCCGCATTGGTTCCATTGATTAAGCCTTCATATTAGAGAAGGGCCGGAGAAATGAATCACCCCCCAGCGTCCATTTACCAACCACTGTTTATCCTTGATATTCAGCTCCTGTATCTGCTCAGAACTTAAACCGACTGCCAATTCCGCTTTAAGGGTTCGTAATGCGGCCACAGGGAATGGTAGAAAATTCACCGCATCAGGAAATGCCGTTGTCCAGTTCCAGTGTAAATCTCCCAGCAGGCGGCGGTAGTTCGCATCCCCTTTGATAATCAGCAGAGCCGAGAGGGATATATCCTCCCGGAGTTTAACAGAAAGTTCCTGCATGGAGAGAGGGGAGTTCCAGAAAAAATGAGGTGCTGAGCTGAGCCTGCCGGATGACAGATGCATATCCAGACGAATACCGAAATGCCGGACAGTCTCATCCTGAGCTTTTTTGAGTGTATCGATTGTATTCCGGATATCATCTTCAATCACATCTGAGACAAAAACGGGATGGGCCTTAATGTGAAGTACAACCCTGGAGGCCAGACCGTGAGTAAGAAGGGTGTCGGCGAGGCCAAGGTCGCTCACCAGCTCGTATCCCGCATTGTCCAGCAGGATGTCAATCCGCCCTTCACCCCTCCCCTTGGTGATAAGCCTGATAATCTCCCCGCTGTCGTCTGCCAGCAGATGATCCCTGACATTCTGCAGATTCTTATGAGAGGGAGAAACTTCCCCATCCGCCGGCCAGAGGCTCAAGTCGGCCTGATTCCCCCAGAGTGAGTTGAGAATCGCATCCTGAATCATGGTTTTCGGGGAGATTTTCTTTACTCCACTGTCAATCCAGTCCTGAAGCACCCTTGCAAACCGCTGGATTGACGGTTCTGACTGAAGCAGACCCTGTTTCTTCTGATGAAAAAAAGGGTCTATTCCTGTATGAAAATAGCCAACCGCATCCATAATCCGCCGGTAGAAATAAACCTCGGCGAAAAACCAGGGAACTTCCAGCCATGTGCTGGATTCAAAGGGAGTAATATAGGCCTCCCATTCCTCGAAGTCTGCGGTTGAGGAATCCCGAAGCCTCTGTATTGTCCCTTCCGGCAGCTCATTCCGGAGCACCTTCAGCTCCTCGATCGTTCCAGGGTTAAAATCGTTGTCCTTGAGTATTCGATCGATAATCTCAGGCAGCCGTTTAACAATGGTTGAATGAGCCCATGAGCCGGGATCTTTCCCTCTGATAGGTTCTGGAAGTTTAATGATGGTGACCGTGCTCCCCATGAACGTGTCCATGTTCCAGTTCTTCTTCACTGGCTTCCCTCACCTCTGTCACGGTAACGTCGAAGGTGAGAGTTTTATCCGCAAAGGGGTGGTTGCCGTCTATAGCTACCGTATCATCTTCCACAGAAAGTACCGTGTAGAATCGAACCTCACCGTCGAGGTCAGCATGAAAAACAAGACCCGGAGAAACCTCTGATGAATCCTCAAAATCCTCAAGAGAAACCTCTCTAACCAGCTCCTCATCACGAACACCGAAGGCCTCTTCCGGAGCCAGTGTAACCTCCATCTGATGTCCGTTTTCTTTTCCCTCCAGAGCCTTCTCCAGTCCCGGAGCCAGGGTTTGGCTTCCATGAATGTAACTGAGGAGTTCCCCGTCGGCACTTTCGATAATTTTGCCTTCTGAATCCTTGATGGTATAGTCGATGGTAACCACCGCGTCTTTGATAATGGTCATTTTCCATAATCCTTATTTAATTTACCGTTTGAATCCTATAAGAGATTAGGATTAAAATCCAATCCGTATGGTTACATCAACCCCACCGGGACTTCTGGCCACCGATCTTGACGGTACTCTCGCCGTGGAAGGGGTAATTAACAGGACCGATAGGGCTGCAGCCGTCGAGCTGAAAAGCCGGGGTATCCCGGTACTGGTGGTTACCGGCCGGAATCCGGAGTCTCTGAAAAAAGTGGAGGGACTCTGGGAGGTGGCCGATGAAGTTCTCTTCTCTTCAGGGGCCGGCGTTCTCACGGACAAGGATGCAGAACCCGTCGGTATGGGCCGATTGTCAGCCGGGGAAATCTTAGAGATTACGGCTATCCTGAATGAAGCCGGAGAGGATTACTGCCTGCTGGATCCGATTCCTGATAATCATCATTTCTCATGGAAACGTCATCGTAAACCCGGGGAGAATCCTGATTTTAACCGGAGGATGAACCTCTATAAAACCTGGGGACGTCCTGATAATGGGATTCCTGCCCAGGCATCCCAGGTTCTTATTGTTCTGCCTCCGGGTACTTTTATACAAAGTGAAACGGTAAAGGCTCTTTCCCGGTGGTCGGTTTTTCACAGCTCTTCCCCGGTAGACCACAAGTCCATCTGGCTGGAGATTTTTCCGACTGGAATGGATAAGGGTTCGGCTTTGGCCGCCTGGTGTTCATCCCGGAGACTGCCGAAAGAGAGGGTGTTGGCCCTGGGGAATGATTTTAACGATGAGTCCATGCTCGCCTGGGCGGGGATGGGCCGGGTGGTGGGCGGCTCTCCCCTTGCCCGGGATTCAGTTTTCTCAGTTCTGCCTCCGGCGGGAATGGGTGGGTTTGAAGCGGCCGCTAATGAAGCACTGGAGTGCTTTACCGGATGTTTCGAACCTGATAGATAAACAGATTTGTATATCCCAGGGTTCCCAGACGCTGTGAGAGGGCAAATACCTCTTCTTCTCCCACATCCGGGATGGATATCCGGGTAATCCCGTCGCTTCCCAGTTCCGCTTTGGGTTTCAGTCCCGCATCAGTCAGGCGGATCCGGTGGGAAAGGGCATTTTCCAAATCTCCCCAGGCGCCGATCTGAACGTTAAATCGTACTTCCTGAATCGTTCCTTCCAGGGCCACAATGTGTACCCTCGCGGTTCCATCGCGCACCATGTCGATATCTTTGGCTGCCGCGTAGGTGAGGTCAATAATCCTGTCGTCTACAAAGGGTCCCCGGTCGTTCACTCGAACCTGAACGCTGAGCTCGTTGTCCAGGTTTGTTACCTCAAGAACCGTGCCGAAAGGCAGGGTTTTATGGGCTGCTGTGTAGCCGTTGGTGTCGTAGGTTTCCCCGTTGGCAGTGGTTCTGCCCTGGAAAATCCCGCCGTACCACGAGGCGATACCCGATTGTTCCCAGGCTGAGAGCTTGATTGCCGGTGCAAAGATGGTCAGGATGAAGAACAAAGCGGCGGTTATCCGCCGGTGGGTTAAGCTCATGCTGAGTATATCGGCGATTGGAGGAATGTTCTGAATGGTTGGGATTTGAAAGATGACCTCTTTCACGGTTGGGTTCTCAGTTTTTCCGATACGGAGATAAGCCCTCTTTTCCCCTGTTATCGGGGGGCCTTCGAGGCGGATGAACGTCCCCCGAAACGGGTAAGGCTTTCCTCCAGAGTTGAAGAGGGAGGCGCCTCAGCACGAATCAGGGCGCCCTCTTTTCCCCGCCGGTGTACCTTCGGAGTTTCGGTGGAAATCCCCCCTGAAATCTGGCATCCGGCCGGTAACCGCCGGGGATGGCATTTCTTCACCCACGGGGATTTTCACCTGACCATCTACACCTCTCTCCCTGCCACATGGCTGGCCCAGACCCCCGGCGGGGACCCCCTTCCCCCGCCCTGGCGGGAGTTATGGAGTTTCGGTACCGACCATATCTGGAGCTGCCGCATTTACACTTCAGGAGGGTCCGGGAGAGGGGAGAATGAATTTTCAGAATTCATTTCCAGCTGTACTGAGACTCCACCCCGCCGGCTTTCATTTTTTACCGGGAAAATATTGCCGGCTGGATTGCTTGAAAATTCATAAAGAAACATCCTGAATTACTCTAAATATAAGCTTTAGAATCAGTTTGGAAAATACACTGTCAAAAGATGAGATAATCTTAATAAATGTTGGTTCTCATAATGAACTTTATGGACAACAATACTTCCAGTGATAAGAATCCGGCGATGAAAAAGTCCGAGAGACACATAAGATGAAGCTTAGCACCGGCGGATAGCCGAGTCAGCCTTTATAGGGTGCCTCATCGGTAACAATATCGATAAGATCGTCGATGCCTGTCACCAACCTTCGTTCCAGCAGCCAGCGGCTTCCGATACGAAGAGCCATGCGTTCGATTTCAGCCCTCTTCTCATCATCCTCAATGCTGGAGATATCCCAGACACTGACTATGCCCATCATCCGGCGGAGAAACTTGGTTCCCCCATGGCCGGCAACATCCTGAAGCATTTTCAAGATATAGCTCTGCCGGAAATCGGCAAAGGCTTCAGCCCCCCCGGGATAATTCCAGAAGGCGTCGGGAACCAGGTCACCTTTATTATTCTCAACCCACAAGGTTTCAAATTTTTCGGCGAACAAATTCCAGATGTCCCTGATTGTTTCCAGGAGATACTGCTGATAATCGGCTCTCTCCAGAGCATCGGGTGTATGGGCAAAGTGGGAAAGATAGTTGAGAACCAGATTCTGCAGCAGAGCGGCCACATCATAGGCCATTGGACCGAAGAAGGAGAACTCAGGATCGATTACCCGGGTATCCTTTTCGTTGAGCATAATACTGCCGGTGTGGAGGTCGCTGTGAATCAGGGCTTCGGCATGAGTCATGTAGGCCATTTTCATTTCGATGATGGCCAGCTTTAAATCGCTGTTGGAGCGGATAGCCTGAACCTCTGCATCAATCAGGGGGTTCCATTTGTTCTCTTCAGACTCCATATAGGGGTTTGTATAAACAAAGTCTTCCTGAATTTCACAGAGCTGGGGATTGATGAAGGATTTCTGCAACTCTTTTTTTTCTACTCCGCTTAAATACATATCGGAGGTAAGAAAGAGGGTTCGGGCCAGAAAAGTTGAGATATGCTCTGGAAAGTCCGGAAAACGCCTGCGTTCTACCAGAGGCTTGCGCATCACTTCATGCTTCCCGAGATATTCCATCACGACAACCGACATCTCTTCGTCGTGATCGTATACATCCGGGGCCAGGCCTGGGGCCAGTTCATTATGTTTCAGCAGGGCCTGGGTTTCAAAACGCATTCTCTCCCGGGTAAGAGGCCAGGATTCTCCGGCCACTTTCAGATAGGTTAATGCCTGCTTAACGATGATGGCCCGGCCGGATTCATTTTCGGCTTCCCTGACGATAAAAACCTGATTCAGATTTCCATCCCCGATTTCATCGGTGTTGAGGTTCCCTTTCCTGTCGATTACCGAATCCAGGGCTCTCCGGTTGCGCACATATTTGAGAACACTCTCGTTGTCCAAAGCATAATAAGCCATAGTTCAAACTCCTTTTTCGGGGTACAAGCCCAGAACGCCTTTTGCAGAAGCATCACAGATTCCCCGCTCGGTAATCAGTCCGGTAACAAGCCGGGCCGGAGTAACATCGAAAGCGTAATTTACCCCCGGGCTGTTATCCGGTGCCAATTGCACGGTAACAATTTCACTCTTGTATAACCCGTTGATAGTCCTTACTTCTGCAGCATCCCGCTGTTCAATAGGAATCTCGGCAACGCCGTCTTTCATCTTCCAGTCAAAGGTGGATGAGGGAAGAGCTACGTAGAATGGTACTCCGTTATCCATGGCAGCCAGAGCTTTCAGATATGTACCGATTTTATTTCCCACATCACCTGTATACGTGGTGCGGTCTGTACCGGTAATTACCATATCCACCATTCCATGCTGCATCAGATGTCCACCCGTATTGTCAGCAATAATTGAATGGGGCACTCCGTGCTCTCCCAGTTCCCATGCTGTTAATCTGGCACCCTGGTTCCGGGGCCGGGTTTCATCTACCCAGACATGAACTTTGATTCCCCTGTTGTAGGCCTCATATATTGGTGCGGTAGCTGTACCATAATCCACAAAGGCCAGCCATCCTGCATTGCAGTGTGTGAGGATGTTAACAGTATCACCCTTTTTTCGCTTACTAATCTCTTCTATAACTTCGGCGCCGTACTCTCCGATACGACGGCAGAACTCGGCATCCTCATCGGCAATAATACCGGCTGTTTTGAAAGCCGTCTGAATTCGGGATTCTACATTGCCTCCTGCAGCGGAAACCGCTTCAATCTGACGGTCGACAGCCCAGGCCAGATTCACGGCCGTCGGCCGGGTGGCTTTCAGGGTTTTACCGGATTCCTCAATAAATGACATAAAAGATGCCACAGAGTCCTTCGGGGCATTCATTGCGGCGAGGTATATTCCGTATCCGGCGCATGCGCCAATCAACCCTGCACCCCGGGCGTGCATATCCTTAATAGCCACGGCCATTTCTTCGACGGTACTCAGATCTTCAATAACGAATTTGTGGGGCAGATGACGCTGGTCTATTATCTGTACAACTGCCGGATTCTCTTTCATTACCCGGATTGTCCGGTAGTGTGTTCCTTGTACATTCATAAAGTGAAAATCTCCTGGATTAGTTTTTTGATTTGACGCTGTCTCTGATAATCAGTTCTCCGCCAATCAATACTTTTACCGGCGGGGCATTGGTGTCGCCGTGTATCCTATTATGAATCAGACGGATAGCAGTCTTGCCTATTTCATGTTTTGATACTTTTATTGTAGTTAATGGCGGATTCATAATCGAGGATAGAGGAAGATTATCGAATCCGATAATGGAAATGTCGTCAGGAACACTGAAATTGAATTCGTTTAAAGCTTTTATCGCACCGTAAGCCATTATATCGTTTGAAGATACCAGCCCGTCAGGAAGGAGTGGATTGGTATTCAAATATGCTTTCATATCCTCATAGGCACCGTTAAAGGTTGAATCTACAGTTATAATGTTCTCTGAGTCGATTTTAAGATTCAGGAACTTCGTTATATCCTTGAAAGCTTCAAACCTTAAATGGAAATTCCCTGTTTTAACATTGGAGAGCAGAAAACCGATATTTTCATATCCCTGCTGAACAAAATAGTTCACCATTTTGAAGACACCGTCGACGTTGTTCATATCAACAAAATCAAATTGAAGATAATCCTGAAAAGTATCAATAAATACAATGGGTACATTCAATGCTTCAAATGGTATGAAGTCTTCTGCCGACAGTTCGGTTCCCAGAACGATGATGCCCTGATATTTAATACCGGAAATGGATTCAATAACCTCTGGAACAGATTTGGCCCGAAATGAGTTCATTATCATGTGGTATCCATAAGCAGTAGAACCTTCACTCAGGCCGTCGATGTAGTCAGCAATGAAGACATCATGATCTCTGTTGACGGTATGACCATGCCGGGCAATTCTCAGGAAGAGTATCGTCCCGTTGCTTGAAGGATTTGTCAGGTTCTGAATTTTGCTCTGTTGATATTTCAGGTCTTTTGCAATTTGAAGTATTCGGCTTCGATTCTTATCGCTGACACCTTTTTTTCCGCTCAAAGCCAGAGATACGGCTGCGGATGATACATGAGCGGCTTTGGCTATGTCAGCAATTTTCGTTGCCATTGGAAAAACTCCTGATATTTTACAACAGCGCCAGTATATCTGTATGATGAGAAACTGTCAAATTAATAAAATAATTAAGTAAAAGATAAACAATATCACTTAACCAGCTTAATGTAATCATGTGTATGAAGTAATTAATAGCAGTTTTAGTTGATGTTTTATTAAAAAAGTTGTTTAAGAATAAAATAATTTTGTTGACAATGGCATGATCCTATGATATACCGATTTTTGCAAGTTAAATATTTTAGGAGGCTTTTTAATGAAGAAGTTCTTGCTGCTCGTACTGGTTCTGGCAACAATGCTCGGCACTTTTGCATTTGCAAACGGTTCAAAAGATGCTGCATCAAGTGCAGATGAGGGTTACACCATCGCCACAGTCGTAAAAATTGACGGTATCGCATGGTTTGACAGAATGAGAGACGGTGTTAAAAAATTCGGTGAAGATACCGGTAATGATGTCTGGCTCGTTGGTCCTGCAAAGGCAGATGCCGCAGAGCAGGTTGGAATCATTGAAGATCTTATCGCTCAGGGTGTAGATGCCATCTGTGTTGTTCCTTTTGATGTTGAAGCTGTAGAGCCTGTTCTTAAAAAGGCCATGGACGCTGGAATCGTTGTTATTTGTCATGAAGCATCTGCTATCAAGAATGCCGACTATGACATTGAAGCTTTTGATAATGTTGCCTACGGTGCCCATCTTATGGACAATCTTGCTGCGGAAATGGGCGGAAAAGGTGAATACGCCACTTTTGTCGGTAGTTTGACTTCCCTTTCTCATAATGAATGGATTGACGGTGGACATGCTCAGCAGATTGCCAAATACCCCGACATGGTTCTGGTTTCCGAGAAAAACGAAACTTACGACGATCAGAATAAAGCTTATGAGAAAATGAAAGAAGTTATGGCTGCATACCCCAATCTGGCCGGTATTCAAACCTGTGCCATGGCAACTTCTCCAGGTGCAGGCCTTGCAATTCAGGAAGCTGGTCTTCAGGATCAGATTAATACTGTTGGAACCAGCCTCGCCTCTGTTTGTGAACCCTACCTCAGAGACGGTTCTTTAGACATGATCGGTTACTGGGATCCTGCAGATGCCGGTTACATCATGAACCAGATTGCAATTGAAGTTCTTGAAGGGCGAAAGATTGCCGATGGTGCCGATCTTGGTGTGAAAGGTTATGATAGTATAATTGTCAGTCCCGACAAACCCAACCTGCTCTACGGTGCTGCTTGGGTTGATGTAACTCTGGATAATATTGAGGCAAATCTTTTCTAAATTGAATTAATCTGTTTTTTGTAGATTAATATGTTCAAGGGACAGGATAACACTTATTGTTTCCTGTCCCTTTGTTATCTTAATTCTAGTGAGTGGGTGGATGGAAGAAGAGCTGGTTGTTGTAGAGAATATTGAAAAGAGTTTTCCCGGAGTCCGTGCTTTAAGTGATGTTTCCATTTCTCTGAAAAAAGCGGAAATCCGCTGCCTGGCCGGTGAGAATGGATCCGGGAAATCAACTCTTATAAAAGTTATTTCCGGGATATACAAGCCGGAGAAAGGCTTGATTACGATTGAAGGGGAACAGTACAAGTCTTTACATCCGATTGAGGCAATCAGACATGGGATTCAGGTTATTTACCAGGATCTTTCACTCTTTCCGAATCTGACAGTTGCAGAGAATCTGGCGCTTAATTCCTATCTTGGTAACAATAAAAAGTTTTTAAAATGGAAGGACGTAAAAGAAATAGCCTCTTCGGCATTATCAAAGATAAATGTTGAAATAGATCTGAATAGAATTGTAGGCTCTCTAACCGTAGCGGATAAACAGCTTGTTGCGATTTCAAGAGCTCTCTTGAACAATGCGAAAATTGTCATAATGGATGAACCGACAACGGCGTTAACCCAGAAAGAAGTTGATTCGTTATTTAAAATAATCCTGAACTTGAAAGAAATGGGTATTTCAACCCTTTTTGTCAGTCATAAACTTCGGGAGGTAATTGAAATCAGTGAAGAAATTACCATTCTCCGAAATGGCAGGAAGGTTGCCGAAGGAAGTATCGACCAGTTTGATGAACCCAAGATAGTTTATCATATGACCGGTAGAGAGGTGGGAGCTGAACGATACAACTACGTTCCCCAGGGAGATAAACCTCCGGCTCTGAGTGTCCAGAATTATTCAAGTAATGCTCATTTTGAAGATGTTAATTTCGATATTCATTCCGGTGAGATTGTAGGTATTACCGGTTTACTCGGCTCCGGGCGGACGGAGTTGGCCTTATCACTTTTCGGGATTCATCAGCATGATTCGGGGAACGTACTGGTTGACGGTAAAGAGGTTTCCATAAATTCTATTAATGATGCGGTGAACAGCGGTATAGCTTACGTTCCTGAAGATCGTCTCAGTGAAGGTTTGTTTCTTCAGCAGTCTATTGCCCGGAACACATATGTCAGTATTCTCGATAGGCTTCAGAATAAACTGGGATTTGTTGATTTCCTGAAAGCAGACAGTACTGTGGAAAACTGGATAGATAATTTAAGTATCGCGACACCCTCCAAAGACATTCCCGTTTCTTCTCTTTCAGGCGGTAACCAGCAGCGTGTCGTTCTTGCCAGATGGCTGGCTACTGCCGCAAAAATACTGATTCTGAATGGGCCGACTGTGGGTGTGGATATCGGTTCCAAAGAAGAAATCCATAATAAACTGAGAGATTTAGCCCGAGATGGTTTGGCTGTAGTTATAATATCCGATGATATTCCGGAAATTGTTCAAAACTGCAATCGTATCTTTGTTATGCATAAGGGAAAGATAGTTGAAAGGCTCGTGGGCTCCCGAACGCATGAGAATGAAATAGTTGCAATTCTCAAGAAGCTGAAATAATGAAAATATCTGCGAGTGATAATATGTTAAAAAGATTTCGACATGAGTTTATAATACTGGCAATCATTGTGGCCTTGAGCATTATTATCGGCTCAATTAACAGTCAGTTCTATTCCATCGGAAATATTTACAGTCTGTTGAAAAGCACCGTTATTATGGGTCTCTTTGCCCTGGGTAGTTTTCTGGTTCTGGTTTCCGGAGATATTGATATTTCTTTTACGGCAATCGGCGCATTCTGCATGTATGTTACCAGCAAGCTTGTACTTCTGATTATACCAGGTGCCGGAATCGTTGTAATCATGCTAGTTGCCGGTTTGATAGGGATACTGCTGGGGTTTATCAATGCCGTATTTATTTCACTGCTAAAAATGCCGGGCCTGATTGTTACCCTCGGTACAGGAAGTATGATCAGGGGCTTTCTTCTCACCTTTATCGGCGTTCGGATTATCAATAAGCTTCCGGATTCGATGATAGCGTTTTCCAAAATTACATTTTTACATAAAGCCCAGGCAAACGGACATATTGTCGGTTTGAGCATTGGTTTTGTTGTTTTTATAGCCTTTGCCATACTGATATACCTGATTCTTAAATACACGGTTACCGGGAGGGCTGTTTATGCCCTTGGTGGAGACCGCGTTGCAACGGCAAGAGTTGGTTTTAATATTACAAAGGTTCAGTTTTTTATCTATGGAACCGTTGGTTTTCTCAGCGGACTGGCTGGTGTTACCCATTCATCATTTATGAGAAATGGAAACCCCTTCGATCTTGTTGGAACTGAACTTTCTGTTATAGCGGCTGTTGTCCTCGGGGGAACGAGTATCACCGGTGGGAAGGGTTCTGTTTTTGGCGCAGTCCTGGGGGTATTTCTTCTCGTTCTTATCAATAACAGCCTGATAATGGTGGGGATACCTTCATATTGGCAGAGGGCTGTTGTGGGAATCATTATTCTATTAAGTACGGGTTCTGTGGCACTTCAAGAGCGCCGAAGTCAGGGAGTGTAGTCAAGTGAAGAACTGGTTTAAAAATATAGACTCAAATCTCATCCGTCTTCTGTTTATCACTGTAATTGTATTTGCCATTATGGCGGCTCTTGTTCCCAGCAAGTTTCTGACAATGCGAAACATCGAATCAATGTCCTTTCAGTTTCCTGAGCTTGGATTACTCTCCATAGCTATCATGATTACCATGCTTACCGGCGGGATAGATCTTTCGGTCGTGGGTATTGCGAATCTGTCCGGCATTTTTATGGCTCTGATTTTCACAAAAGCGATACCTCAGGGAACATCAGGATTCCCCATGTTTCTCTACATTATAGTAGGCATTATTATCGGCGTTTCCACAGGAGCATTCGCCGGCTATCTGAACGGTCTGCTGATTGCCAAAGTCGGTATTACACCTATCCTGGCCACCCTGGGAACGATGCAGTTATTTACCGGTATAGCGGTTGTTATAACAAAAGGGTTTGCCATTTCAGGATTTCCCGAAGCTTTTCTGATTATCGGAAACAGCAAAATACTCTTTGTCTCATTTCCGCTTTTCATTTTCATATTAACAACTGCCGGGATAAGCATATTACTGAGTAAAACAAGCCTGGGTATTAATCTGTACCTCATTGGAACCAATGAGAAAGCAGCTGTATTTTCCGGCATCAGAAAAGCCCGGGTTCTGATTAAATCCTACATGCTGAGCGGGATACTCGGCGGAATAACTGGTGTGATAATGATAGCCCGGACCAATTCTGCAAAAGCAGATTACGGTTCCTCCTATGTTCTGCAGGCTATTCTGGTATCTGTTCTCGGTGGTGTGAATCCGGCCGGCGGATTCGGTAAGGTGATAGGAGTTGTTATTGCGGTTCTTGCACTTCAGTTCCTCTCCAGTGGATTCAGCATGCTCAGGTTCAGTAACTTTGCCAAAGAGTTTATCTGGGGAGCCTTTCTGCTGTTCATCATGGTGCTCAATTTTATTCAAAATAGAAGAGCTGCAAAAAATATTGTTAAGAAGGAAGACTGAAAATGAAAAAGTTTTTAAACAAACCCGAGCAATTTGTTGATGAGATGCTTGAGGGTATTTACCTGGCACATCCGGATAAATTGAAATATGTGAATAACGATCTCCGCTGCCTGGTTAGAGCTGACAGTAAGAAAGGTAAGGTGGGTATCTCCACCGGCGGCGGTTCAGGTCATTTACCCCTGTTTCTGGGATATGTCGGAGACGGCATGATAGATGGTTGTTCTGTGGGGGGTGTTTTTCAATCTCCCAGTGCCGATCAGATGTTTGAAGTAACCAAGGCCATCGATCAGGGACAGGGAGTTCTCTACATCTACGGGAATTACGGCGGCGATATCATGAATTTTGATATGGCTGCTGAAATGGCGGATATGGAAGATATTAAAGTTCTTCAGGTGGTTGCCGGAGAAGATGTGGCATCCTCTCCCAAAGGGGAAGAACATAAACGCCGGGGTGTTGCCGGTATTTTCTTTGTGTATAAAATTGCCGGAGCAGCAGCCGATAAAATGCTTTCTCTGGAAGAGGTAAAAAGACTGGCTGATAAAGCTGCAGCTAATGTCAGAACTATGGGTGTTGCTCTCTCTCCCTGTATCGTTCCGGAAATCGGGAAACCTTCCTTTACCATTGAAGATGGACAAATGGAAATCGGAATGGGGATTCATGGGGAACCGGGTATTGATAAGGGTCCGTTGAAAACAGCTGATGAGACGGCGCAAATACTGGTGGATAAAATCGTAAAAGACCTACCCTATGAAAAAGGTGATGAGGTGGCGGTTCTTGTTAACGGACTTGGTGCCACACCGAAAGAAGAACTCTATGTTCTCTATCGGAAAGTCTCTGAAATTCTGAACAAGGCCGGTATCTCTGTGTTTCACGTCTTTGTCGGTGAAATCGCCACGTCCATGGAAATGGCCGGTCTTTCATTGTCTCTGCTGAAGCTGGATGATGAGCTCAAAGAGTTGTTGGCTAAACCGGCCGATACACCTTTCTACAAGCAATTCCAGCTTTAGGAGCAACCGTGGAGAAACTATTAATATCTGATTTCAAGGAAATCCTGAATAAATTGAAAGATGTGATGGTAGAAAACCGAGACTACCTTATAGAAATTGATGGCATAATGGGGGATAGCGATCTTGGTTTGACAATGAGTGCGGCTTTTACTGCGGCTTCAGATCTGGCTGAGGATTATTCGGATGATGATATAGGAACTATGCTCAGTAAAGCCGGAATGGCCATGTCCAAAGCCGCTCCCTCCACCATGGGTACTTTGATGGGTACCGGATTCATGAGGGGTGGTAAGGCTTTAAAGGGAAAAGCAGAGATTAATCTCAAGAATTTGTACAGCTTCTGGGATGCTTTTATGACAGGGCTACTGGATCGTGGTAAAGCTAAAATCGGTGATAAAACAATTAATGATTCTCTCTATCCCGCTGTACTTGTTTTAAAGGATGAATCTGATCGTAATTCTGAATTGTATCCTGCATTTCAGAAAGCACTGAAAGCGGCTGAAGAAGGTGTAGAAAAGGCAACTGCCATGCAGGCCCAATTCGGAAAAGCCGCTTATTACGGTGAGAAGTCCCGGGGCAAAGTTGATCCCGGGAGTATCGTTGGTAAATTACTGATTGAAACATTTACCGATTATTTCAAGACACAGTAGGGTACTGTAATGGAAATAAAAAAACTTAAATGTGTAACCGCGGATAAAGATAATATCGGAGACTATGGAACCCTGGTGTTTACCGAAAATAAAACACCGGACTACGAATCAAAGGAATTCAGTTTCTGGAACAGATTGGGGGAAATGAACCTCAGTGAAACAGCCTCGGTCTGTCTTGTTGAGTCTCATAAAACTGATCGTCTTACATCAAGTGTATTTGAGCGGCATCTGAATACAAGCGAAACCCTTATTCCTACCGATGATATTGTTATCGTAATTGCACTGCCGGGAAAGAACGGAAATAAAGAGCCCGACTGGGATACTGTGAAAGCTTATCGGATTAAAAAAGGTGATGCGGTTATTCTTTCAAATGAAGTCTGGCATTACGCTCCTATGGCCGTTAACGGAACAGTGAAAACCTTTGTGGTTTTTAATACAAACACCCCGGAGAACGATAATGTTTCACTTGATTCTCAGAAATTATACAAATTTATATACGAAGTGGAGATGTAAATGAACAAAACAGCGGCTGTAATCGGTACAGGAATTATGGGAACGGGAATCGGGAAAACGCTTCTCCGGGATGGGTGGAAAGTTAATTGTTTCAACCGAACCAGGGGGAACGCGGATAGTCTGGTGTCTGCAGGCGCTCAGTACTGTGCAACCCCTTCGGAAGCTGCCTCCGGGGTGGATTTTGTTGTTCTGATGCCCTGGGATATTAATGCCCTAAAGAGCATGCTGGAGGGAGAGAACGGTCTCTTTACAAGCGCTGCCAAGGGCCAGATATTTATAGATATGAGCACTCAACTGCCGGAAACGGCCCTCTGGGAAGCCGATGGGTTCTCTGCAAATGGCGCCGAGTTTCTGGATGCACCGGTTCACGGTACCAAGGGTGAGGCCAACGGCGGCGGCTTGTGGATTATGACCGGCGGGAAAAAAGAAATTTACGAGAAAACTGTCCCTCTTCTGGAAGTTCTCGGAGAGACTCATCACTACATGGGGGGCCATGGAAAGGGTTATGCCTCAAAACTCTGCGGTAATCATCTTGTATCCACCATTGTTGCCGCCCTGGGCGAATCCATGGTACTCGCCGAGAAAGCGGGAATCGACAGAACCGAGATATTAAAGTTGTGGATGGAGTCTGACTTCCGTTCACCTGTAGTGGATGGTGTTGGGAATTCAATCATCTCCCGGGACTTTGATGTTTCTTTTCACCTGAGGACAATGGTGAAGGATACCGAACTGATCAGAAACTTCTCCGAATCGATACAGGTTCCGGTACTTCTGGCCAATACCGTTCATGAAGTGAATAAAGTTGGACTGAACAAGGGATGGGGAGAGGAAAATGCTTCTGCCGTCGTTAAAGTTTTTGAAGATATGGCCGGCCTCGGAAAATAGCAGCAACTGAGATTCCTCAGATAATCTGCACCATATGGAAAGTCTTCTTCCGGCAGTGTTAAACTCATTGCCGGAGGCTCAACCATGAAGAGAATAGGCTATTTCCAGTTCAAACCCGTCCTTGGTAATCCCAGGGAAAATCGGAAAGTGATTGCAGAATTTCTGGAAGGTATAGATGCCGATCTTATCGTTCTGCCAGAGCTGGCCTTCACAGGTTACTCCATGACAGACCGGAACGCCGTCGGGATGCTGGCGGAAAATCCGGAGGATTCCCTTTCGGTGACAATGCTCACCGGACTCTGTGCCGCCGGAAACTTTCATGTTGTAGCCGGATTTGCCGAAAAGGCCGGGGATAAACTGTACAACTCTGCGGTTCTTGTCGGACCCGATGGAATGCTGGCGGTCTATAGGAAAATTCACCTCTTCGGCTTTGAATCGGAGCTCTTCGATCCCGGTCCGGATGCCCCGGCAGTGTACGACATCGGGGGACTGAAAGTGGGTATGATGGTGTGTTTTGACTGGTTTTTCCCTGAAACCGCCCGCCTTCTGGCCCTGGCCGGGGCGGATGTAATTGCTCATCCCTCCAATCTGGTTCTGGACTGGTGCCAGAAATCCATGGTAACCCGCTGTCTGGAAAACAACCTTTTTGCCGTAACTGCCAACCGCTACGGTGCTGAAACACGGAATGGTAAGGAGCTCACGTTTACCGGCGGTAGTCAGATTACCGCTCCCAGGGGTGTTATTCTATCTTCAGCTCCGGTAGACGGGGATGACATCTGTATTGTTGAAATTGATGTTGAGATAGCAAGGGATAAAAATATCACCGGGGTGAATCATCTGCTGAATGACCGCCGAGTGGAACTTTATGGAGGGCTGATGTAATGCTTATGCTTGCGTTCTTTAAAATTTATGTGGTAATTCTATGGAAAATCGCACCTTTGGTAAGTTTTCTGATACTGACAATTGTCTTTCTGGGTTGGCGTTTGTCGAAGCGTGAAGGGTGGTCGTTCAGCCGGGGACAGTACTGTGCTTTTATTACAGCTACTACCGTCGGTTATGGGGTTGTACACCCAACCACACCACGAAGCAGATTTCTGAGCATTATTATCGCCATAATCGGTTTACTCCTGACAGGGATAATTGTCGCTCTGGCTTATCAGTCTCTGCAGATG
>DEIH01000170.1:0-5021 GCA_002352375.1 Spirochaeta sp. UBA2779
AGCCATACCTTCATTCAAACCTTTAAGTATATCATCACGGCTGAGGGTGCCTTCATCAAAGAATTTTTCAGTGAGTTCATCATCACCTTCAGCGGCCATTTCGATGAGTTTTTCCCGCCAGTCGGCAATTTCTTTATTCATATCCGACGGAATCTCTGTTTCCTCACCACCGGCTTTTATTGCTCTCATGTGCAGGAGGTCAACAATACCCTCATGAGATGATCCCTGACCGAGAGGTAGGGTTAACGGCACTGCGGTAACATCAAATGCCTCTTTTATTTCATCAAGAGATTTCTGAAAATCAGCTCGATCCTGGTCCATCTTATTGATAAATAAAACCCGGGGTAAATCCCGATGATCCAGCCTTCGCCAGAGCTTAACAGTTTCTATCTGGATACCCGCAGGTGCACTGACAACCATAACAGCGGTTTCTGCTGCCCTGAACGAGGCAACCACCTCACCGACGAAATCAGAAGAGCCGGGGGTATCAAGGACATTAATTTTAGTGTCCTTCCATGGAAGTGTCATAAGACTTGTATGGATAGAAAACTTGTGTTCTATCTCATCTTCCTGATAGTCACTCATAGTCCGGCCGCTTTCTACCGGCTCAGCTTTTGAAATGACTCCGGAGCGGAACAATATCTGCTCCACCAATGATGTTTTACCTGTGCTTCCGTGTCCGCAGATTGCAACATTACGGATGGCGTTCATGGAAATTGCCATGAAGGATCCTCCTCGATCAAAAAAAATTATTGTTAAACAAACGAATCCTACGACAGGATTATCATCCAGTCAAATAAAATCGCTTTTTAAAGATATAACGAGATTCGAAGAGATAAGAAAAGAGTTTTGATGCTGATACTGCTAAGCGAAATAGTCTATCAGCTCGTTTTCTTTGCAAAATGACTGAACTCCATGGAAAAAGTTCCCCGGCCCTGGGTAAGGCTTCGAAGTGTTGTGGAATATCCGAACATATTCACCAGAGGTGCTTTTGCTTTTACCAGCTCATAGGAGGGTCGGGATTCCATGCTGTCCACATGGCCTCCCCGCTGACTCAGATTGCTGATGACATCTCCCACCTGCTCAGAAGGGCACATCACGTCTACTTCCATAATGGGTTCGAGAAGCACAGGAGAGGCTTTCCGGCAAGCGGTATCATATCCCAGGGAAGAAGCGGCTTCAAAAGCTATTTCACTGGCGGTAAGTTCCTGGAAAACAACCCCCGTCAATGTAACTTTCACATCCACAGCGGGATAACCCATAACGATGCCTGAAGGGAAAGAGGCTTCGACACCCCGGCGAACCGCTTCCTGGTAATTGGCCGGAAGCTTTCCAGTTGACAGGGCAGATTCAAAATAATTGCCTTCTCCGCGATTTCTCGGTTCAACCTGGAGGGTAATGGTAGCGGCATGTTCTTTACCGGCAAGAGTACGCTGATATGTCTCAGTGTGGCTGACCGCTTTGGTTATTGACTCCCTATAGGTTACCTGAGGTTTACCGACATTGGCCTCAACCTTGTATTCCTCAAGCACCCGGGTAACAAGAACATCCAGATGCAATTCTCCCATTCCGGAGATAATAAGTTGCCCGGTTTCGTCATTTTCTTTTACGGTAAAAGTAGGATCTTCCCTGCGCAGATTGTCCAGTGCATTTTTGAGTTTGGACTGATCGCTCATCGTTTTCGGTTCGATGGCAACAGAAATAACAGGTTCCGGGAAATCCATGTTCTCAAGAATTACAGGATACCCTTCAGAAGCCAGTGTTTCGCCGGTTCTGGCAAACTTCAATCCGATGGCAACACCGATATCCCCGGCCCGCAATTCTGAAATCTGCTCATGATGATTTGCATGCATTCTTAACAGGCGGTTTACCCGTTCACGTTTTTTCTCATTGACGTTCAGTACTGCTGTTCCTGATTTTATATTTCCTGAATAGACTCTCAGATAACAAAGCATACCCATTTCTCTATCGTGCTGAATCTTGAAGATAAGCGCGGAGAGATTTTCTTTGTCGGTACGTGGAATCTCGATTTCCTCATCCTTTTTCCCGTGGATAGCAGGAATAGGAGGAAGCTCTTCCGGAGAGGGCAGGTAGTTGATTATTGCATCAAGTACAGGCTGAACACCTTTATTTTTCAGAGAGGAGCCAACAAGAACTGGAACAATCTGCCGGGTAATCGTGGCTTCTCTGAGAGTATTATGAATCAGATCACTGCTTACAGCTTTACCTTCCAGATAAAGATCTGTTATTTCATCACTATAGGCTGACAGAACATCAATGAGTTTTTCACGCCATACTTCGGCAATTTCACGATGCTCTTCCCGTATATCAGAGAATCGAAGATCAGCTCCCTCAGAATCAAGATCCCAGTGAACTTCCTGCATATTAATCAGATCGATATTCCCTTCATACGCCGATTCCACACCGATAGGGAGGGAAAGGGGGAGGGGGACCGCTTTGAGCTTTTCTCTGATTTCTTCAACAACAGCATAAAAATCAGCACCGATTCGGTCCATTTTATTCACATAAGCTATTCGGGGGACATTGTAATGATCGGCCTGACGCCAGACTGTTTCAGACTGAGGCTCAACACCGCCAACAGCGCAGAAAACACCTACAGCGCCATCAAGTACCCGGAGTGAACGTTCCACTTCTGCTGTGAAGTCAACATGCCCCGGAGTATCAATGATATTTATCTGGGTGTCATTCCATGTGCAGGTTGTTGCCGCTGATACAATGGTGATACCCCGATTCTGCTCCTGGGTCATCCAGTCCATTGTTGCAGTGCCTTCATCAACTTCACCAATACGGTGACTTTTATGAGTATAAAAAAGAATACGCTCGGTAGTGGTTGTTTTACCTGCGTCGATATGCGCCATTATGCCGATATTACGGACGGCTTTACTACGTTCTGCCATAATTGGGCTAGAGATTAACATGGACCATACACGGTGGGCAACGCGGTTAACAGCTTCATCAGTAATCTTGATTCAAGAGAGTGTGAAGGTTAAGTTTATAGGATGAAAAACGCCAGAGATATCATTCCGGGAACCTGGAAGCCGGTGGAAGAAGCTGTACTTTGTTTTATCAGGGACAGGAAAGAGGGAAAAGTACTCCTGATACATAAGAAAACAGGCTTGGGTGCAGGATTGATTAATGCACCCGGGGGAAGAATCGATCCTGGAGAAACTCCTGAAGAAGCAGCTGTACGTGAAACTTTTGAAGAGGTGGGGCTCAAAGTGGCTGATCTGTCAGCTTCCGGTGATTTGTATTTTCAATTTACAAACGGTTATTCCATACGGGGATATGTCTTCCAGACAGATAATTGGAGCGGCACTCCTGTAGAAACTGTTGAGGCCGATCCGTTCTGGTGTAGTGAAAACGAGATACCCTACGATAAAATGTGGACTGATGATTCCTGGTGGCTGCCCCACATGCTGGCCGGCCGTCCAGTTCGGGGTAGATTCATTTTTGATGAAGAGAGAATGATGAGTATGAGTCTGGATGTGGAAACATCGGAAATTTCTGAAGACTCAAAGCGGATTCCCAGAGGAGCAATACATGCAACACAGCGTTAATACAGTGTTCGATAAGATTATTTCCGGTGATATTCCGGTAGAACCGGTATTTGAAAATGACGATGTACTGGCCTTTAACGATATGAATCCTCAGGCTCCCGTCCATGTACTTGTAATCCCCAAAAAACGTTCTTCCAGATTCTCTGAGCTTTCATCAAAGCCTGTTGAGGAAACAGGCAGATTTTTTGCAGCGGTATCCGCTGCTGCATCTTCTCTGGGACTTGACAGTCCGGGATACAGAATAGTGGTGAACAACGGGTCTGATGGTGGACAGGAGGTGGAATATCTTCATGCCCATATCCTCGGGGGGCGCCAATTAAAATGGCCGCCGGGATGATACGTGTCGTTCTCTTTCTCCTCTTCTCTCCGCTTATGCTTCTTGCAGCCCAGGATTCAATTCTTCTTGAACTGAACGGGATACGGGAAGACTACGGTATCCCTGCTTTAGATCTAGATGAAGCTTCCAGTACTGCCGCAACTGCTCATGCCAGAGACTTATCAGAACGTCTTTCATTAAGCCATTGGGGAAGTGACGGTTCAAGGGTGGCAGAACGGTACCGGGAGGCTGGAGGAACAGGTTTGCGTGCCGGGGAAAACCTTGGAGCTGGGGACAGTATAAAATCAATTATGGATGCATGGATGGACAGCCCGACTCATCGGGAGAATATACTCAACCCCGATTGGTTCTCTTGTGGAACGGGAGTTGTCCATTTACCTGGAGGACGTCTGATTCTTGTCGTTGTATTCAACAACTCCAGATGGCTGCAGAAGGTATTCAGAATTGCTGAACAAAGAGTTTATGTAGATGGAGATTTATCATTATTTCCGGGTGTTTTTCCACAATCGGTCTTTCTCAAGATCGCTGGAAGTGAAATTACTGCACAGACTGCAACGATGAATGAAAAAAATAGCGTATCATTGCATTTTAACTTTCCATTACCGGATACATGGCAGCCCGGGGGTGTTGCTGCCATGGAAATGAATGTATTTGAGAATGGGAAAATGTTGAAAACTGATATGTTTCTCCAGGATATACCCTGATACTTTTTTAATAAGCGTATTTTCTGTTATTCTTTCTCTATGTGTATCACAGCAGTCAGAGGTGCCATCGCACTGAATGAGTCCGGAGAGGAAGCATCACAGATGGTAAGGGCTTTGGGAGAGCTTTTTGATTCTTTGGCATTAACAAATAATTTTACACCGGATGATATCGTCAGTATTCAATTTACCCAAACTTCGGATCTGAAAAAAATGAACGCGGCAGCAGCTCTGAGAGCAGCTAGACCGGAATACGGTGGAACAGTCCTATTCTGTTCCCAGGAACCTGATGTTGAAGGTTCTCTGCCAAGGACTATCCGGGTGCTAGTTACCTGGCGTGGAAACGGCCCGGCAACTCCGGTATATTCCGGTGCTGCTGCAGCACTCAGACCGGATTTAAGAAGC
>DEIH01000170.1:5154-20664 GCA_002352375.1 Spirochaeta sp. UBA2779
GAATTGATATCCCCCTGGGAAAGAACACACACTATGTTGATATTTCAGAAACAGAACTTTCCGGAATAAAAATCCACCTCATTGATGCACCCTGTTTTTCATCAAAAACTGATATTTATAATTATACAAAAGAGGATGCCCCGAATTCAGAAAATATCGGGGAAGGGCATCTTGATGCTAATAATATGAATGTCATTTTTCAGGCTGCAGTTATTTTGGCTATCATGGAAAATGGTATTTCTCCTGATGTCATTAATGGCCATGACGGTCATACAGGACTATTACCATTGTATATGAAAAAATTCGGTAAGCCTTCAGGGTTTTTCAAGAATACCGGAGTTCTTATTACCATTCATAATGCAGGAACAGCCTACCAGCAGATACTCGGGGATTTACCTTCAGCATATGAGCTGACAGGAATTGCTGTTGAGGAACTACAGGAGTGCCTTTTGGATAACCAGGTAAATCCTTTAATGGCAGCCGGAATCTTCGGGCACGTTAATACCGTTTCACCAGGTTATGCCAGAGAACTGCTTTCTGGAATTGATACGTTTTCAGGTAGTCTGGGTACAGCCTATAAAGCTGCAGGAATCCGGCTAAAGGGTATTTACAACGGAATAAATCCCGATTATTGGCTGGATAAGCCCTTTCTTGCATTAGGGAGCAGATTAAACAGACGCAGAGAATTGTGTCGTATTGTTGATAATACAGTGTACAGTGGCATTCACAAATCAGCCGGTATTCCCAACTCGGAAGTACCCTGGATTGTTTTTCACGGGCGGCTCACACCGCAGAAAGGTGTTGATGCAATCCTCAATCTACCGGAAGATTTCGAGGGATTAGCAGGTAAGTTCAATTTTATCTTTTACGGACAGGGTGAAGAACAACTTGTTGAAAAACTGCGCTTTAGAGCCGAAAAGTCATCAGACTGGTTTTTTTTTGAAGGTTACAATCGGGACTTTACAGTCAAACTTATTGCATCGGCATCTTTTGTTGTTGTCCCTTCAATATGGGAGCCCTGCGGTCAGATTGATATGATCGGTCAGCTTTTGGGTGCCATACCTATAGTCCGTTCTGTCGGTGGTCTTAAAAAAATCCGTCATAGGATTGACGGATTTAAGTATTCCAGTAAAAACACCCAGGGCTTGCTGAGAAACCTGAAAACTTCGCTGAATTGGGAGTTGGAAAAACAGGGAAAGGTATCGCTGATACGCCGGCGTGCCGAAAATGTAATATATGGACGACGTATTTGGCGAAAAATCCTTATTCGAGGATATCTTCCCCTCTATAGAAAAGCACAGCGGGAAATCAAACACTGGGAGTCTCTTTCCTGATATCACCGCGGTTAATACCGCTGCCAAACTGATACATCAAACCCTTGAGCTGGCTGAAATTCTTATCTCCCCGGGAATCCGAACTATAGATTTAGCTGAATCCCTGGAAAAATCTTTAAAGGACAGTGGTTCAGATTCTGGAGTTCTCATCTGCATATCTCCGGAAGATACCGTTTGGCATGGAATACCCGGAGATAGAATACTGATATCTGGAGAAATTGTTACCGTGGATATCGCCTGTTCGGTAAGAGGATGGTGGGCGGATGCCGCAAGAACATTCCCTGTCGGTGTAATAGATGAAAGAAGAAGAGAATTAATCTGTGCGGCATGGACGGCCACAAAAAAACTGGCAACGACAATGAAACCGGAGGAGATCGGTATAGAATCCTCAAAGTCGGTTTTAAGTATTACCGAAAAGTGGAATGTTTCCCTGGTGTCAGAAGGTGCCGGCCACCGCATCGGGCAGAAAATGCATGAGCCCCCATCTCTTACCTACGACGGCAGAACCCATGAAGCATTACGTTCAGGATACATCTATACGGCTGAGCCGGTTCTCTCCTCTGGTAATGGGAAAATACACATTTCAGAAGATGGTTCGGCTGTTACAGCCGATGGGGAACCTTCAGCACATTTTGAAGTAACATTCCTGCTGATTGAGCATGGAACACAAATTCTAGGCTCACCTGAATGGTTCGAACATCAACCCTGTTGACACTTCTGCCCTCGGGGTGTTATTTTCCCCTTCGACGACGCGGAATGCAGTCGAGATCGCCATCTTAGCTCAGCTGGCCAGAGCACGTGATTTGTAATCTCGGGGTCGTCGGTTCGAATCCGACAGATGGCTTGTCGGTTTATTACGGGGAGGTTCCCGAGTGGTCAAAGGGGGCAGACTGTAAATCTGTTGCTTCGGCTTCGAAGGTTCAAATCCTTCTCTCCCCACTTTTTAAAAAGGTCTCCTTCCGGAGGCCTTTTTTGTTTAAAGGACCTTATATTGCTGTCTAAAAATGAAGAGAAACCTTTTTGGAACAAGGGCTTGAAGTTTAGCTGTACATCATGCGGACATTGCTGCAGGCATGAACCGGGTTATGTTTTTCTTTCTCAATCAGATCTCAGCAAATTGGCAAAAAACGCCAGAATGACTGTGTTGGAGTTTTCAAAGAAGTACTGCCGGATTGTTGACCTCGGGATCACGACACGTTTAAGTTTAACTGAAACTGATGAGAATGACTGTATCTTCTGGGATCAGGGCTGTACGGTCTATAAAGCCAGGCCTCTGCAGTGTCAAACCTATCCCTTCTGGCCGGCAATACTCTCTTCAGAAGAGGATTGGGAACGTGAATCCAGGGAATGTCCCGGAATGAACCATGGTAAAAATCATTCTGCCCGGGAAATTTCAGCAACTTTGAAAAAACGTGAACTTGAAGTTTTGCTATCCCCTTCCCGATAAGATAGTATTGTTTACGGAGGTTTTATGATTGTTCGTTTTTGGGGAGTCCGGGGGTCGAGCCCAACTCCTCTAACCCCGGGAGAACTCCGGAACAAGATTTCCGCTGTTGTACAACGAATAAAACCCTCTCATTTACACAACTCAGAAACCCGTCAGCAGTTTCTTTCCAGTCTGCCACCGGAAATATTTGGAACAGTCGGCGGTAACACCGCATGCATGGAAGTGCGAACCGCTGAAGGCACCATGATAGTCCTAGATACCGGAACAGGCTTGAGAGAGCTGGAAAAAAGGGGCCGTAAGTTCCGGGAAAAAATCAGTGAATATCATATTTTTATATCCCATTTTCATTACGATCATCTTCTCGGCCTTCCCTATTTTGGAGCTATGTACAATCCCGGAGTAAAAGTAACCTTTTACAGTCCATATCCTGCAATGGAGAGAATCCTTTCCAACTTCATGAATGTACCGTATCATCCTGTCGGCTGGGATAGTTTTGCTGCAAAAATTCAATTCCGGATTCTCAAAAAAAATGAAACGCTGAAGCTAGGCGGAGCCGAAGTGAACTGGATACGCAGAAATCATCCCAACGGCAGCATTTCCTATAAAGTTACCGAAGCGGGCCGTTCCTTCATCTACTCTACTGATACCGAACTCACAGAAAAAGATTTCCGTAGAACTGATAAAAACGTTTCGTATTTTCAGGATGCCGATGCAATTGTCCTTGATGCACAGTACACCCTGGGTGAAGCTATAGAGAAATATAATTGGGGACATTCTTCGTACAGTCTTGCCGTTGAGTTTGTAAGGGAGTTCTCTATAAAAAAACTCTTTCTATTCCACCACGAACCACTGAATACAGATAGTGAGATGGAAGGAATCCTGAGATCTGCTCAATGGTTTGACAATCGACTAGAGCATAGGGGCAGATCTTCCCTTGAAATTGATCTTGCCCGTGAGGGCTACACTTTTGAATTTTAAGCGGTTTATAAAATAATGTCAGAGTCCTTTAGTTACGTAATCCGGAAAATTCTTCTGTTTCTACTTATTATCATTCCCGTTGTTATTATTCTTGGAGCTGCTGCTTTCTGGTTCATTCTGGATACACCTCCGGAAAATCCCGGGAATCAATCCGGTGAGGTAACTGTCGGTAAAGGGGCAAATATTATATCTGTCTCACAGCAGCTGGAGAAAAAAGGACTTGTTAAGAATTCCTGGTATATATCATGGCGATTCAGGATTCTCAGCAGACTTGGGGAAGCAACCGCCCTGCAGTCCGGCCGTTATGTACTGGAAACCGGTCTGAAACCTTCGCAAATAATCACAAGTCTTACCTCACCTTCAGAATCCCAGAGAGTCTATACCTCACTTGAGATACCTCCTGGTCTGACAGCTACGGAGATTGCCCTAAGAGTTCAGGAGGCCGGCCTGGCAAGAGCCGGAGATGTAATGGAGGCAATCATCAGCCTGAGAGAAGAATATCCTGTTAAAAGCAACCCCAAAGGATTACAGGGTTATCTTTTTCCCGATACCTACAAAATAGAATCACCTGTTGAAAACGGCATTGATAATCCTGAATCATCCAGAGAAATATCAGAACGTGTCGTCAGGATTATGGCAGACAGGTTCTTCAACGTCCTGGGTGAGATAGACCCGCTTTGGAAAGGTCTTACCCTCTCTCAACTTCACGAGAAAGTTACCCTGGCATCCATTGTGGAAAGAGAATACCGGCAAGAAGATGAAGCACCGAATATTGCCGCTGTTTTTAACAATAGAATACTGGACGGAATGCCTTTGCAGTCCTGCGCAACTGTTGTGTATACCATAGAAGAAACAGAGCAGGGCAAACCTTTTCAGAAGGATTACCTGAAGTTCAATCGGCGTATCTTTGAGCGATATCTTGAGATTCCTTCTGATTACAATACATATTTCGACAAGGGACTCCCTCCTGGGCCCATATCCTCTCCAGGTAGAGTTGCCTTGGAATCTGCTTTTTTCCCCGCAGATATTGATGCACTTTTTTTTGTTGTTAAAGATCCGGCAGCCGGTACGCACACTTTTACCCGGGAATACAAGGATCATCTTGCCGCCCGGGAAGCGTATTTGAACCAATTCGTTATCAAGGACTGATATGGCGGGACGAATCCCTGAAAAAATCATAGATGAAGTCAGTCGCAAAACCGATATTCTGGATGTTGTCGGCAGCTATGTGAACCTTTCACGAAAAGGTGACCGGTGGTGGGGGCTTTGTCCTTTTCACAACGAAAAGACTCCCTCATTCTCTGTCAGCCCGGATAAAAATATTTTTTACTGTTTTGGATGTCATAAAGGCGGCGGATCTTATCAGTTTCTGATGGAAATGGAATCATTGAACTTCCCTGAAGCTGTCAGACGTCTGGCAGAAAAAGCCGGCGTCGATATTCAGGATGACGATGGTGGAGAGGGATACAGGGATAATAGACGGGCTCTGGAAGACCTGTACAAAAGAGTCTCCAAGACATTCCGCTGGCTTTTTGTAAACAATAAAAATGCCGTCCACGCCAGAGATTACCTTAACAAGCGGGGTATAAGTGAAGAAACAGCTGAATACTATCAGATAGGATGGGCTCCCCGGGATGGTGAGTGGCTCTACAATTTTCTTTTGAAGAAAAAGTATTCTTCAGAGTTCCTTGCAGAATCGGGGTTGTTCAGTCCAAAGTCTCCACGTTGGTCATATTTTGTTGACAGGCTGATGTTTCCTGTTATGCCGGACAGTGAGCGTGTTGTGGCTTTCAGCGGCCGTGCCTTAAACGGTAAAGAGCCTAAGTACATCAATTCACCTGAGACTGTGTTGTATAAAAAAAGCCGACAGCTTTACGGTCTGGGACAGGCCAGAAAAAAAATAAGAGAAAATAAACACGTCGTAATTTGTGAAGGCAATCTGGATGTACTATCCTGTATGCAGGCGGATTCAGGAAATATCGTTGCCCCGCTAGGTACGGCGTTTACTCAGGATCAGGCCGGATTGATTAAAAGACAGGCAGATTCCATCACGCTTTTATTCGACGGTGATGATGCAGGGAGGAAGGCGACGGTAAAAGCGGCAATACTTGCAGAAAGCGTCGGTTTGACTGTAAAAACAGTAAAAATACCTCGAGGAACTGATCCATCAGATATTCTTTGCAGTCAGGGGCCCGAAACGTTGAAAAAACTTATCGAAAGGCCTATAAATATCTTTGATTATTTGTTAGATTTGCTGATTAGTGCTAAAACCGACAATACGGGAGAAGCACAGGAGGAGGCCCTCAAAGAGCTGACACCCTATCTGGATGCGGTTGGATCCGATGTCCGAAGAGAAAAATATCTTCGGCAGTTAGCTGATGAAGTTAATGCGGACCCGGTAACCGTCATCAGAGAGTACAGAAACAACAGGGGAAAGGAACTGTTAAGAACGTCCAGATTGTTATCCTACAGATCCACCGACTTAGAAACAGAAACCGTTTTCAACCCTGTAGGTGATGAACTTTACCTGATGACAGCCGTAGCTGTGAAGACAGAACACTTTACCACCTTGAGAAGATCGCTCGCCCCTGAAATCTTTCGGGATAGGCGGGCTTTATCCGTGTACCGGGTGATGGATGAGCTGAGTGTTGATGGTCGTGAACTCAGTACGGAAGTCATTGTATCGAAACTTGACGATGAAAAACTGAAGAGTTACATCCTCGAGAAAGCTGTAGCAGGGATTTATGACCAAAGAGCTGATGGTACAATTAAGGAAAAGATAAGGATACTGCAGATTCGAACATTGAACGAGGAACGGCAGGAACTTCAGAAATTAATGGATAAAGGAAATGATACCGGGGTGGATGCTGTTAATCCGATGATTAACAATGCCCGGATGAAACGAATAGTGGAAATTGATAATGAAATACAGGCAAGGTGAGGATGACAGAAATCAAAACTAATCCAATGGTAGTCAAGCTTCTTGGACATGCGCTGGAAAGCAAATCCATCAGCTTTGATGAAATTAGTGATTGGCTTCCCGAGGAACTGGTTAAATCCGAAGCAATGAATGATGTAATTGCGTTACTTCAATCCTCTGGTGTAGAAATAATAGATGATATTAAAACAGCTTCCATACATAAAACTTCGGAGGAAGCTGGTGAAGAGGACGATCTTGCTGATGATACAGCTGAAGGACCTGAAGATGAAGCTGATGTTTTACTTGAAGATGACGAACTTGATTCTGAAATAGGTGTCGGTTCGGGAATCCCGAAAACAGATGCAGAGGGTGAATCAACTCCAGACAGTATTACCGAAGAGATAGCTGTAGAGGTAACAGATGCAGAGGAAAAGAAACCTTTAGCTGTTGCAGCTCCTGTTACACGGCAGCGCAAGTTGGTTTTCAACGATAAAGACTCATCTGTTGACGATCCGATCAGGCTCTATCTCAGGGAAATTGGAAAAGAGAATCTTCTTACGGCCGAACAGGAAGTAACTTTATCCAAGCAGATGGAAGATGGTGAGAATATCATAAAGAAGGTGTTGAAAACTTCCGGCATGATTATCCCGGAGTTTCACAGTCTTGCACAGAAAGCATTCAGCAAATCAGATCCAAGGGAACTCAACTACTCCAAGAAGGAAGTTTCTGAGTTTCTGGCCGAGCGTAGACGTATAAACCAATTCTATCGAGAGTCAATTAAGAGTTTAACATCACCATTAAAGCAGTATATGGATTTAAAACACCGTATTGCCTCTACAGATGGAGATGTACTTACTGATAAGAAACTGGTAACAAAAAGAAAAACCCTTCTCAAGAATATTTCTGTTGTGGATATTCATCAGGAAGAAATTGTAAAATTTTCTGATCGTTATGCAGCGGCTGTAAAAAAAATAAAGCAATACCAGAAGAAACAATACCGAATTGAACGGACTCTGGGCGTACGGTCTATGCGGGAGATAAGAACTTTGGGCCGGGGTCTTGCAAAAGCCGGTGAACGGGAAGAAGTCGAATCCAGACTGGGGCTGAGCTCAGATGAGATTAAAGAACTGATCAGGCAGGTTCAGGTTACCGAAAAGAAACTTCGTGAAATGGAAATTGATTTTGAAGCCTCAGTAGATGACATACTGGATATGGCAGATGAAATCATCCACGGTCGGGTTATGATGAAAACGGCCAAAGACCGGTTGATTAAAGCAAACCTCCGGCTTGTGGTCAGCATCGCCAAGAAGTATACCAACCGGGGTTTGCATTTTTTCGATCTTGTTCAAGAAGGTAATATCGGCCTGATAAAAGCTGTTGAAAAGTTTGAATACAGAAAGGGATATAAATTTTCAACCTATGCAACCTGGTGGATACGCCAGGCAATCACGAGGTCAATTTCAGATCAGGCAAGAACCATACGAGTTCCTGTCCACATGATTGAACAGATAAATAAGGTTGTAAGGGAGTCCCGGCAGCTGATGCAGATGAAGGGACGTGAACCATCTGATGAAGAGGTTGCAGAGCGACTCGGCTGGACAGTAGCCAGAGTAAAGTCAGTTAAGAACGTTGCTAGAGAACCAATAAGCCTTGAAACTCCAATAGGAGAAGAGGAAGATTCGCTCCTGGGTGACTTTATCGAAGATAAGGATGTGGAGAATCCGGCTACTCAAACAGCATTCCGCATCCTTCAGTCACAGCTTCAGGAAGTTCTTGAAACCTTGCCGCCGAGGGAACAGGAAGTTTTGAAAATGCGTTTCGGCCTGGAAGACGGTTATTCACTCACTCTCGAAGAAGTTGGGTTATATTTCAATGTTACAAGAGAAAGAATCCGACAGATAGAAGCGAAAGCATTACGACGTCTTAGGCATCCAAAGAGAAGCCGAAGGCTTAAAGATTATCTGGAAAATTAAGGGGTAAGGGAAGACATCATGGAAAATACATTCGAAACATTACGGGAATTGCAGGACATTTTATCTAAAAAATACGCTATAGAGCGTGATATTCTGGAAATTCCCAAGGCTCTGGAAACAAAGCAGGAAATTCTGAACCGGCTGAAAAAAACTTATGTTGAAAAAAATCAGGATTTTGAATCCACCAAAGAAGAGATCCGGCATCTTAATTTTGAAATGACCGAAGCGGAACGTTTACGTGAAGAGTCTGAAAAAAAGATGGATGTAATTACCACCCAGAGAGAGTATGAAGCTCTGGATAAGGAAATACGTGATGCGGGTGAGAAAGAACAGCGTTTTCGTCGGGAAATCCAGAAGTGTGAACGCGACCTTGAAGAGATGAAATCTTCACTGGAACGCGAAGAGCAAATGATTAAGATGCAGCAGGACGAACTGACAGCTGAAAATAATAAAATCAAAGCTGAAACCAGTGATAAAGAAGCTCTGCTTGCTCAACTTCAGAAAAAAGAGAGTAAAATAACACCGGATATGGATGATGGAATTCTCTTTAAATTTCAACGAATCATCCGAAATAAGTCCGGTGTTGGTATTGTGCCGGTGAAGTCGAACATCTGCAGCGGCTGCCATATGGTACTTCCAGCTCAGTTTGTTAATGATATACGCGGTGGTAAGGAAATCCAGTTCTGCCCATACTGCAGCCGTATTCTTTTCTGGGAAGCCGGTGGTGAGCCGGTTTCAGAAGCCTATGAGTTTGACCATGAAGATGTCGGTGGACTTGCAGATCTGGTCGGTGGAGAATCCGACTTCGATTGATAATTTTTTAAGACGGGCCGGGTTGCCGCTGGTTTAAACCAGAGGAAAGTCCGGGCTCCGCAGGGGATGATGCCGGGTAACTCCCGGGCGCTATTTCGGTTTGTACCGAGACAGTGACAGCCAGTGCCGCAGAAAATATACCGCCATTTAAATATGGTAAGGGTGAAATGGTGAGGTAAGAGCTCACCGGGCCGACCGGTAACGGCGGTTGCAAGGTAAACCTCATCAGGAGCAAGGTTAAGCAGCGGATAGGTTCCCCGCCTGTTATCCGCGGGTAAATCGCTGATGATTTTTCCGGTAACGGGAAAACCAGATAGATGGTAACCGTAAACAGAACTCGGCTTACAGGCCCGTCTTTTTTTTATTTTATGGCAAGACACGCTTTTAAATACACATCCCGAAACTCACATAACCGAAAGCCGCGGGTAACAGCTCTTTTTCTTACTTTGGCACTTTTAACAGCCTTTGCAATTTATATTGCTTTAGAGCATGGCTCAAACCTCTTCAGAGAACGAACAAAAGTTGTGCAAAGAACAGTTTCCATATCAGATCTTTGGGAGGAAGGACGATATGGGGAGGTGAGCTCTATCGCCGAAGAAATACTACTCGAACACCCTATGGACAGAGACGCTCTTCTGTTTGCCGGTTATTCCAAATTCTATCTGGCGATATCCCGATTGTCAGCAGAGGAAAGAAATACAGACATAGATGATGCCATTAAGTATATGCGACTGCTCTTGGCCAGGGGCGGTACTCCGCACCCGGAGAGAGTTACCTATCTTCTTGGTAAAGCATACCTGTTAAAGGGAACCTACTGGGCCGATCAGGCAATTTATTATCTTAAAGCTTCCCTTGATTCAGGATACCTTGCCGAAGACAGCTATGAGTTTATGGGCAGAGCCTACTCACAGCTGGAAGAACCTGAAAAGGCTCTCATCTGGTTTCAAAAAGCTGCTGATTCACATCCTACCGATCGCCTTCTTCTAACCCTTGGGGAAGAAGCCTTTAAACTGGGGCATTACGATGAAGCAGCGGATTACTATCGACAGTCTATAAAATCAACTCGAGATGAAAGTCTGAAAAAAAGAGGACTATCACAACTGGGTCAACTCTACTATGATGTTGGAAATTACTCGATGGCGAGAGGGGTTTTGGAAAGTCTTGTGAGTATGGAACCTGATAATCAAAATTACCAGTTTCTACTTGGTGAAACTTACCACGAACTGGGTTATGAAAAGGAAGCCAGAAGCGCCTGGCATGCCGTTACCAGAATTAACCCCAGGCACGTTGGAGCCCTCCATCGTTTGTATGATTAATTGGATTTGATGGAGGCAATATGAGCGGCCGAAAGAAACTCTTCGGTGGCCTGACGGCAGATATTGGTATCGACCTCGGGACATGCAATACGTTAATTTATGTCAGAGGCCGCGGTGTGGTGAGTAGTGAACCCTCAGTTGTGGCTGTTGAACGCGGAACGAAACGTGTTGTTGCCGTAGGGCAGGATGCAAAGAGAATGCTATGGAAAACTCCAGGAGACATAATTGCAATTCGTCCCCTTCGGGATGGAGTTATTGCCGACCTGGAAACCACCGAAAAAATGATAAGGTACTTCATCAGCAAAGTTCTCAGCAGACGCTGGATTATTAAACCCCGAATGGTAATGGGAGTTCCTTCATGTATTACAGAAGTAGAGCGCCGGGCCGTTGAAGAGGCAGCCTATAAAGCCGGTGCCCGGGAAGTCAAAATAATTGAAGAATCACTTGCAGCTGCCATCGGAGCTAACATTCCTATATTTGAACCTGCCGGCCATATGGTTGTTGATATCGGCGGAGGAACAACTGAGATCTCTGTAATTTCACTAGGAGGCATGGTAGTTACCAACGCCATTCGCCTTGGTGGAGATGCTTTCGATCTGGCAATAATCAAACACGTACGTACGGTTCATAATTTGATAATTGGTGAACACACCTCTGAACAGTTAAAGATGAAAATCGGGAATGCTTCCCCTGAAAAAACTATTGAAAAAATGGAAATTAAGGGTACAGATGCTATAACTGGTCTTCCCCGGCGTCTTGAAATTGATTCAGTTGAGGTTCGGGAAGCGCTTCAGGAACCAATTAATGCGGTTGTAGATGAAGTTAAACGTACCCTCGGTCAAACACCCCCAGAACTGGCAGCTGATATTGTAGAGAGAGGTATTGTTATGACAGGGGGTGGCTCAATGCTGAAAGGACTGCCAAAACTCCTCTCGAAAGAGACTGGAGTTCCAGTAATCCTTGCTGAAGATCCCTTGTTATGCGTTGCCATAGGTGCTGGTCAATATTATGATTATGCCAAGGGCCATAAAGATAACAGGGCCCTTTATGATGCTTTAAGCGGTTAACCAGTTCTATGCGGGAGCGTAGTGATGGTGGTGCCCGCCCCGAAGCGGTACTGGCCATCCTCCTTATTGTTTCAATCCTACTCATTATTTTTTCAGGGCCTCTTCACGGTAAGGCAGGAAAAGAGTGGGGCAGCAGGTTTGTCCTTGGTATCCAACAGGTTACCGGTTCCGCAACTGAGCGTATCAAAGATGGTTTCGGTTCTTTAAGACGACTACGGGAAATTCGTCTGCAATACGAATCTGCACTTGAAAAACTGGGCGATTATCAGGGATTAGAACGTGACCTCGTGGAGCTGAGACGGGAAAATATTCAGTTAAAGCGACAGCTCGAATATTCTGCTGGAATGAACTTTAACCATATCCCCGCTCGAATTATCGCTCGGGATCCGTCCAATTTATTCTCATCCATAACGATTGATAAAGGCAGTGCCGACGGATTGAGAGTGGGAGCAGTCGTTACTTCTTTTCAGGATGATTTTTTCGGTTTACTGGGAAAGGTTATAACAGTAGCCAGACACTCCGCTCAGATCCGACCCGTTGTGGATCCGGATCAATATGTTGCAGCCAGACTGCAGAAAAGCCGTTACGATGGTTTAGTGGAAGGGCGTGGAACCGAAGGCGGCGAACTTACAATGAGTTATGTCAGAAAATCAGCGGGACCGCTAATTACCGTTAACGACCTGGTGGTAACTTCCGGTATGCAGTCTCTCTACCCCCCGGGTATCGTTATTGGCCGAATTAAAGAAATAAGAGCTCGTGATTATTCAACCTCTCTGGAACTGATTCTTGAACCTATTATCGATGTGACAAGAGCAGAGTATGTTTTTATCATCGGGGGTGATGGATGATGGGCCGTATTCTCATTACCGGTACCGCAGGTATCATCTTCGGGATTCTACAATCTGTATTTCTCTCTAACATTATGCCATTAGGTATTGTTCCGGATATTGCGATGATTATTCTTATTGCAGCTTCATGGAAGTACGGATCTCTCACTGGAGAGATTTCAGGGTTTATTATAGGGCTCAGTTTGGATGCCCTGGGACTGGCTCCTTTAGGATTCCATGCCTTTCTTTACACACTGATAGGTTATCTGTTTGGAAGAATGCATAATTCCATCTCACCCGGACCAATATTCCTTCCCGTACTGGCCGCTGGTATTGCAACTCTTATTAAATACGGTGGAGCTTTTCTTGTATCATTGATATTTGGCTTGAATTCTGGTGCCATTCGATATTTTTCATTGAAAACAGTTTGGGAATTGGGTGGAAATTTGTTATTAGCCCCTCTTGTTTTTCTTTTAGTTACCTACATGGCAATGATATTTGAAGGAAAAAGAGGCGGATTTAATTGAGTCCTCAGGAAGATCCGGGGAAGGGCGGATTAAAAATAAGATTGATTTTTCTGGGTTTTCTGATTTTTTCAGTTTTTCTTGGTTTCTCAATTCATTTGTTTAATTTACAAATTGTTGAAAACCTCCTCTGGGAGGACCGTGCAAAAGCTGTCTCAAGCAGGTCTGAACCGTTACTTGCTCAAAGAGGACTTATCTGGGACAGAAATGTAGATGAACCTCTCGCCATGAACATAGACTCTTTTGCTGTCCACATAATTCCTGCCGAGATAAAACCATTAACTCCGGAAACCCTTGCTTCTGCTCTTGCAGCTGTTCTCGGTATATCGGTTGATGATATTACAGCAAAAATACCTTCAATCTGGACTAATTCATGGAACCCGGTAGAAATCAAAAAAGGCGTATCTTATCAGACCATTGTTCAACTCGCTGAGTCCATTGAGGATTACCCCGGTGTCGGATGGTCCAGCAAGCCTTACCGTTGGTACAATGATGTCGGTTCTATTTCACATGTACTGGGCTATGTGGGTGATATCACCGTTGAAGAATTACAACTGCTCTACAACCAGGGTTATGAGAATACGGCTAATCTGGGTAAAACAGGCGTAGAAAAAACCTTTGACAGTATACTCCGGGGTAAAGAAGGTAGAATCTACCGGACTGTGGATGTTAAAGGACGAAGCCAGAGCGAGGGTGAAGAAGTTGTCCCACCGGAAAACGGCATGGACATTGTGTTAACCATTGATCGAAATATTCAGGAATTAGCTGAAAAGGCCCTCGGTCCGAGAAAAGGCGCGCTGGTAGTTCTAAAACCATCCACTGGAGAGATTCTTGCGATGGTATCCTATCCTTCATTTGATCCGAATAAGTTTGCTGAGGATGGTCCTGTCAACTTTGGCAAGTTGAGTTTAAATACTGATTTCCCTTTTCTGAACAGAGCAATCCAGTCAGGATATGCTCCGGCATCAACCTTTAAGTTAGTGATGATGGCGGCTCTATTAGGTGAAAGTGCTGTCGATCCGGAGATGACCGTAGACTGCAAAGGAGTTATGACTCTGGGAAACCGGGAATTCTGGTGTTGGAAAAAGAGTGGTCATGGTCCGGTCAACCTGAAAGAAGCGTTGGAAAATTCATGTAATATTTACTTTGGAACAGTGGGTGTCGAATATCTGGGAATTGATACAATATCGAAATATGCAAGAGCCTTCGGACTTGGTTCTGTTACCGGTCTGGAGCTTGACGGGGAATTTAAGGGAATCGTTCCCGGGAAAAACTGGAAAGAAGAAGTACATCACACTCCCTGGACCGGCGGAGATACACTGAATGCATCCATCGGCCAGGGTTTCCTCTCTGTAACACCTTTACAGATGGCCAACGTAGTTGCCGGAATTGTTAACAATGGAACAATTTATCGACCGAGGCTGCTCAAGGAAGTCAGACAGCCGGGGACAGGGGCCATTCTGGAAAAAATGGAGCCGGAGATTCTTCGTACAATCGATCTACTGAAGCCTGAAGATTATAAATTTATTCAGGACGCAATGCGGGGAGTTATCACTGAGGGTACTGGAATCTGGGCCATCTACACCGATTCTGTTGAGGTTGCAGGAAAAACCGGTACTGGTGAGATAGGGTTGGATGACCGTTGGCATGACTGGTTTGTTGCATACGGGCCGTATCAGACGGAAAATCCCGATGACAGAATCGTTGTTGTAGCTATGGCAGAGGCTTCGGATTCTTATGATTGGTGGGCCCCTAAGGCGACGGATATAGTTTTCGAGGGTATTTACGGGCACCGCAGTTATGAAGAAGTAATCGAAGAATGGAGAAAGCGCAGAGTCTGGTGGAGTTGGGATAACAAAAAATTACCAGACCCCGGTATAACCTATATTCCGATTCAGAAGGAGGAGGAGTGAGCCCGAAGACAAGAATACCTGCAACATTTCTCAGGATTGATATTGTCCTTATTCTCAGTGTTATGGGTCTTATGGGGCTTGGGATAGGTTTTATTTATTCCAGTGGTGTTACTTCCGCAGGTATTCAGGTTTCCAGTGAATGGATTAAGCAAATTATCTGGTCTGCGAGCGGGTTAGTACTGATGACTGTTTTCTCATTTATTGATTATCAGTTATGGAGGCAATGGGCGGCACCGGTATACTTGGGTACATTGCTGTTCTTAGCCCTGGTTCTTCTATTTGGAAGTTATGTTAATGGTGCGAAAGCATGGATCGGTGTGGGAAGTATCGGTATACAACCCTCAGAATTTGCGAAATTTTCACTTATAATAATGCTTGCGTGGTGGTTTGATGAAAGG
>DEIH01000125.1 GCA_002352375.1 Spirochaeta sp. UBA2779
AGAAACCGGTCTACTCGACAAAGGAGCAACGATGCTAGCATTCAGAGTCACTTCAATTATCGACGGAGATACCTTCGAGGTGTCACCGGAGTGGAAATGGAAAGGTGAGACCGGAACCAGAGTTCGTCCCGCCGGTTACGATGCTCCGGAACTGCACACCGCCAAAGGGCAGAAAGCGAAGGATTCTTTGTCAAAGCTTATCAATGGGCAGCAGGTTGAACTCAGGACCGCTTACAAAGTGGATCGGGGCCGACTGGTCTGCGAAGTGTTTGTCGGGAGCAGAAACCTTGCTGAGTTTTTCCCCGAGTATTGAGAATTGTATGAAATTGAAACCAGCAAATTAATCAGGAGGATGATCCATGTTTGATCCTAAAAAGTTCACCACCCCGACCGTCAAACCGCTTCCCGTCGTTCTGCTTCTGGATGTCAGTGGCAGCATGTCTGGGGCAAAAATAGAGAACCTCAACAAGGCTGTCGAGGACATGCTGGATACCTTTGCGCAGGAAGAAAAGATGGAGACTGAGATTATTTTTTCCGTCATCACTTTCGGAAGCCAGGTTGAACTGCATGTTCCCTACACCAAGGCTTCTCAGGTGCAATGGCAAAATCTGCAGGCAGATGGCATGACCCCGATGGGAACTGCCCTCAAAATGGCCAAGGTCATGATTGAGGACAAGGAGACCACTCCGTCCCGTGCCTACCGTCCGACTATCGTCCTTGTTTCAGACGGGCAGCCTAATGACAGCTGGGAAAAGCCGCTTGAGGACTTTATCGCCGAAGGGCGTTCATCCAAGTGTGACCGCATGGCAATGGCTATCGGGCGTGATGCAGATGAGACAGTTCTGAAGCGTTTCATTGAAGGCACGCCTCATGACCTTTTCTATGCGGAAAACGCCGGACAGCTTCACGAATTTTTTCAAAAAGTGACAATGTCCACGCTGGTGAGAACGCGTTCTAAAAACCCAAATGAAGTGCCGAATCCCTCAGATATAAAACTGGACGGCGGCAGCGTCAAGTCGAATACGACAGGGAGTGCGGCAGGGTCATCGGACGAAGAAAGCTACTGGTGAAAGGAGGATAGCATTATGTTTGACCCAAAGAAGTTTACAACAACGCAAGCAAAGCCATTTCCGGTGTTTCTATTACTGGATGTAAGTGGCTCAATGAATATCGTTATTGATCCCGAAAATACAATGCTAACAGGTGAAACTGCATTCATTGATGGGCAATATGTGGAATTCGTTGAAGGAGGAACAACAAAGATACAACTCCTGAACGAGGCTGTAAAAACAATGGTGGAGTCATTCAAAAACGAAGAGAAGATGGAGACAGAATTCTTGGTTTCTGTCATCACATTTGGTGATAAAGCGCATTTGCATCTTAAACCCACGAAGGCTTCCGAGATTTCGTGGGACGAGTTCTGTGCCCATGGAGAAACTGCAATGGGTGCAGCATTGTCATTATCCAAAAGTATGATTGAAGATAAAGAAATTATAGCATCACGTGCATACAGACCCACAGTGGTTCTTGTTTCAGATGGCTCACCGAATGATGCTTGGGAAAATGCCATGAATTCATTCGTCCATGAAGGTAGAACGTCTAAGTGTTTTTGTGTGGCTATGGGAATTGGAGATGATGCCGACAGAGGTGTTCTCGGGCAGTTTATCGAAAACACACCTTTCTTGGCACAGCAAGGGGAAACGAGGGTGCCCAATAAAGTTTTCTCCGCAAATGATGCGGAGAGCATACATGAGTTTTTCCAGAAAGTTACGATGTCAGTAACTTCACGAAGTAAGTCAAATAACCCTAACCAGATTCCCTCTGTAGGTGTAAATGATGCCGACAATGAAGGTTACTGGTAAACAAAAATTTGGAGGTAAATCATGCCACAGGCAATTGGCGATCCTGATGAACTTGACAGTTTCGCGCAGTCTTTGACGCAGTTCATCGACACGTTGAATGAAGCGGTTAACGGTTTGAATCATAGCTTTGGTGTCCTCGGGGATACCTGGCAGGACGAAAAGCGAGCGAGTTTTGAAGAAGATTATAACGCGCTGGTGCAGCAGCTTTCTCATTTTGAGGCGAACGCATCGGAACAGGTCCCTTATCTTCACGCTCTTGCTTCACGTTTAAGAGATTATTTACAAAGTTAAGGTGGGGAATGGCGTACGTATCAGTTGGACAAGTTGAGAACCTCGAGGAGGCAATATCCGGTCTTCAGTCGGCCTATGACTCCATGGAGAGTGCCTGTCAGGCTCAGATTGCTGCGGCTGAAGTCAAGTTGGCCGAGGCGCAGCAGGAGGCTGACCACAGTGCTCAGTTGTTTGAATCAGCGCTTGCAGCTGAGATGAAAGCCGGGCAACAGCTGGAGCAAGCCCGGGCGCTACTTTATTCTTCAAGGGTACAGCTAGGTTTAGCTGTTGCAGCTCTTGGAGGCTGTATTGCTGTCAGCCCTATTAACGGTTCGGACTGTTCAGCTCAAGAGGCAGAGGTAGCCGCTGATCAATCTGCGGTGGCCGAAGCGGAATCCGCCGTTTCAGTAGCTGAGGAAGTTTTGGAAATGGCGAAAGACCATCGCATGCAAATGGAGCAGAGAAATGAAATGGCTCGTCAGTGTCTTGATATGGCAACGCAGCTTGCGGAAACAGTTCAGAACGAGTGTGCGACCCGACTTGCCAATGCAGCGGCTCACCTTGAAACAGGTAAAGCCCGGCTTGAAAGCGCCAAAGCAGCTCTAAACGGGTATCTTGAAGCCAAGTCTTCTTCCTCAGCTGAAAACACTATTTCAAAATCACAAACTAAAAATCTACCCAGTAATGGGCCTGAAGATCAAGCTTTTGATAAACAGGTTCAGAAGCGGCCTGAAGAATGTGGAGAGAAATATTATAAGGAAACATCTTTTGAAAAAGTAGGAGACGATAAAAGAAAATCTACAAGCAGACCAGATGGACTGTCAGTCAATGATACTATTAAAACATATGAAGAAGATAAGAGACCATCTGAATATAGTAACGATGTTATGACAACAACATATGCAAATGATCCTATTGCTGATCAGCGAATAAAAGCAAGAGAAGAGATGAAACAAGGTGAAATCTCAAAAGACGAAGCTGAATCAAAAATTTATATAGCTGAACATGATGATCATTATGAAAAAAAAGGTGTCGTCTGGGATGACCCCAAAGAAATCAAACAGAACGGCCAAACCGAAAAACTTGCATTTAATGTCCCCGAGGGGATTAGGCCTGAGCGGACAGAAGCAATTATAAAACAGCTGGAGGATGATGAAAGAAATCCTGTCGTAACCCGTAAAGATGGGGTAGTACGAATTTCCTACGATCCAAAAAGGATTGATGCATTTATTGATGCGACATACCCCCCAAAAAAAGAAAAGTGAAGTTCAGCGATATTGAAAGAGATTAGAGATTATTTTGGACAATTCACTATTTCAGATGCTTGAAGAGGAGGATGCCGATGTTTGACGATTTATTTAATGTAACCTCACAATACATGGGCAAGTTTTCTGACACAGTCAGGGACGAGTTCGGTCAGTCTATTGTTTCAGACGTTTTCGAGCCACTATTGCAGGAAATCTTCGGCCTTCAGCAAATGAGAGAATTTTTCCAAACCAGAGCCGCTGAGATAGATCAGCTAACTGGAGAATTGCAATCTATAGGGAAGAGGGTTAATGAGTAACAGGCGGAAAAACAAGCAGCCCATGCCCAAACGTCTGTTCGATGCCGTTGGTGCATTGAATAAGGTAATCCTTCGAAAGGAGGATGCTTACCGCCAGCTGGAAAACGAGTTAAAGCAATCTGAACAGGACTGCGACAGGACTGTAGGTAATCTCAAAGCTCTCAGTGACTCTGCAGAAAGAGGCGAGCTGGCCGCGCTACATGATAAAGAGATAGATTTGCAGAAGGATCTGCAATCGCTAAGCAATGAGATCCGCAGCATAGAGGATCATGTCAAACAGATTGAAAAAGCTATTTCCGATCTTGCGAATGATAAGGACAGGCTTGACCGTGAGATCAACGAGCGCCCCATCTTGATTTCAATTGTAAAATATGTATTCGGTGATGCTGAACGTGAGGAGTCTGAAAGAATTCAGAGAGAAATTCAAAAGAATGAGCTTGGCAAAGATGATTTAATTAAAACCAGATCCAAACTCAGCTCTCGAAAAGTTGGTTTGGAGAATCGCCAGAATGACCTGAGAGTGGAGCTTTCCAATATTCAGGCGAAGATTAAGCGATTGAGCGATTCCAAACTCGCGGGGGCCAGAAAACGAAATGACGCGTTGAGTGCTCTCAAGTCAAAAAAAGAGCAGATTCGCGAGAGAAAACATCGAGTACACAAGGATTTTGAGAAGGAATGGGTTTCGGCTCTGAAAAATCTTGATGATCTGTGCAAAAGAGTCCGCCAGCGCCAGCCGCATCTGAATGAGTTAACCGCTGAAAATATAAATGCAGGTGCGCATTTTCCTGATGCTTTGGCATTCGGGCGCATGCACCTTACCTATCAGAACTGGAAAGGCTATATCCCACGGCTGATCCCTTTTCCTTTTAATAAATCGCTCTGGCTGCCTGACCAGAATACAGGACATCGGTTGATTCACCAGCTGCTGCTTCGGCTGATGCATTGTATGCCGGTCGGGAATGTTGAAATAACAGCGGCAGATCCCCTGCGACTGGGTACATCCCTGGACCCTTTTCTTTCCCTGCTGAAAGTTAAACGGCTGTTCCCTGAACAACGAATGCTGACCCGGTCGGATGAGCTGGAAAATGCGCTGGCCCGGTTAACGGATTATGTCGAGGATCTGCTTCAGAATAAATTCAAGGGCGAGATAAAGAGCTGGTCCGCCTACAACGCGGCAAACAGCAGCAATCCTATACCATATAAACTGCTGCTTATTTTCGGAATGCCGGAACAGTTGACGGATAAAAGCCTCTGGTACCTTGGCCGCCTTCTTGAACACGGCCCTGTCTGCGGAGTGCTTCCGGTACTGACTATTGATGAGGATCGGCTGGAGGACCGCAAGTATACAGGGCTGCGCACCGCAATAGACAAATATTCCAAGAGAATGGATTCCATTGTTCCTGCTGAAATACTGACCAAGCATGTCTCTGAAATCAGTGTTGTGGAGGAACAGGAGTTCTGGCCCGGACGATCTGAGCTGGCAGGCTTTTTGGCATCCGTATCGGACAAATATGAACAGAGCTCAAAATTCAGCAAAAGCCTGACGGAGCTCTGGAGAAACTCTGATTATTGGGGGCATGATGCTGTTCAGGGAGTACAGGTGCCGATCGGCTGGACTGCGGATGGAGAGATCGTTCCTTTTTCAATCGGCGGGGTGAATACCGAACACCATGTTCTTCTGGCCGGGCGTTCAGGCTCCGGAAAATCAAACCTGCTCCATGTTCTGATTCATAGTCTATGCCATGTCTATTCACCTTCGGAGTTGAATATCTACCTGCTGGATTACAAACAGGGCACGGAATTCAGTGTTTATGCTTCTCCTCCGCTTCCTCAGGCAAAACTGGTAGCTACAGAGAGTGATCCCGAATACGGGGTAACCGTTCTGGCGCATTTGACAGAGGAACTTGAAAAACGGGCTCGGGAATTCAAAAGCCGATCTGTCCGCGATTTTTATGAATACAAGGAATCCACAGCAAATGAACTGCCTCGTATTCTGCTGATTATTGATGAGTTTCAGATCCTGTTTTCTGAGGGACGCCAAGTGGCTGAACCCGCAGAGAAAATGTTGAACCAGCTGCTGAGACAAGGACGGGCCTACGGCATACATGTGTTGCTGGCCACCCAGACACTGAAAGGAATCCAGTCTCTTTCAATGGGTCAGCTGATAAGTCAGATTGGCTGCCGGATTGCTCTTGCCTGCAGCGAGGAAGATTCCGCGATGATTCTTGGCAACAGCAACTGGGAGGCTTCCAAACTGAGCAGCCCGCCGGAGGGAATCATTAACAATTCCAACGGGGCAAAATCCGCAAATCAAAGGTTTCTGATACCATTTGCCGATCGAGGACTGTGCAAGGATCACATCACCATGATTAATCAGGTAGCCGACCATTGTGGTTACTGTGGTTCGACAAAAGTTTTTAATGGGTCACGACTGCCTGAAATGCCTGCAGCTGATTGGTTCAACTCAAGAAGCCACGAGGCGGTACAGCTGCACCTTGGTGCAAGGTTGAGTTTTGAAACGGAACCGCTCTCGCTGACGCTTGTTAACCGGCCTTCATCTAATTTACTGATATCCGGCTATAACGACGCAATTCATGACGGGCTGCTCGCCTCCATCCTTCAAAGTCTGGAGTATCAAGATGGTGTCGATGGGATCATCTACTTTAACGGGCGCTCCATTGTACCGGAGGGCGCATCAGAATATCTCGACGGGGCCAGAAACAGACCTGTTTCAAATCACGAGAGTGTTGCCTCTCTGAACCTGAACGGGATTTCCGGTGAATTACAACAATCAAAAAGAATCCTGATCATAGACGGTCTTGATTCGACAAAGGAATTTCATTCCGGACCGGCGAGCTTTCGACCGGTGAAGAAAGATGAGCCACCTTCACCACAGGAAAGCATGAAGAAAATTCTGGGAGACGGTCCTCTGCAAGGGACATTTGTGATCGCCTTTGCAGATAACTGGAAACGCTGCAATTCATCGTGCAAGGACCTTCTTGGGTTCTTTGAAATGCGCGTCGGATTCTGCATGAATGAAGACGATGCTGGCTCGTTCGTCAGTGGAGCAATAGGAAAATTTAAAGGACTTGAAACAGACAATCGCGCTGTCTTTGCCGATCGCTTGAAGAATCAGGTTAGTTGGTTCCGTCCATACATAAATGGGGAAAGTTTATGAAGAAATATTTAATGACATGGTACGGAATGACTGATTACAGGGCCTCACTCGGACTGGAACAGACAACCGGTCCAGTTCTGGGAGCTTTGCTGGCGGAAGACTACACAGATGTGGTCATCCTTGGTTTTACGCACCCGGATAAAACCGAAAACAGAGCTGGTGAATTTCAGCAAAAAATAGCAGAGATAGAAGGTTCTGATCCTGCAACTGCGAGCGCGTTTCTTGACCTGTTTTCAAATACCGCTGAAGCGCACAACCATTTTAATCAGTGGCTTGAAAAGCAACTTCGGGATGCCGGTAAAAAGGTTGATGTGCGTTTTCACTCTGTGGGTCTGAAGCATCTCAATGACACTGAAGGTATATATGAGACTGCGACTCAGTCCCTGAATACGGTTGCGGCATTGGAAGGTGAAAAGCTGGTTACGCTCTACCTGAGTCCGGGAACTCCTGTTATGGCTTTTGTATGGGCTTTTGCAGCTTTGAGGCATCCAACCCTGAAGAAACGCCTTATAGCATCTTCTCAGCCCGGAAGACCTCCGGAAAGAATCGTCCTGCCGAGCGAATGGCTGGAATGGCATGGAAGACAGGTTCGGACAACAAATGCGGATTTTGATCAGTATGATGTCATTTTTCACCTGTTCGGTGAACAACGAATGCCGAATCTGCTCGGCGTGATCCAGTTTTCAAGCAGGAAGCATATCTTTGTAAATTCAGCTCAGTTCCCTGCTGATGTCATGAAGCAGTTTCTTGGGGAAGCTGAATACGGTGAAATCGGCGTGGACCCATACGATCCTGAAAATGTTCGTTCCACAATTCTGGACCTGATCACCAAAATGCCTGCCAATATAAGAGTAGGCTTCAACTTAACGGGTGGAACCAAGCTGATGTATGCCGGGGCTCTTGCCGCCTGCCGGAAGGTAAATGCAACGCCGTTTTATTTCAATAGCCGGAACAATCAGGTGCTTTATCTCAATGACTTTAAGAGCGTTGATACAAAGCTAATTCCTTCTGTGGAGACCTTTATTCAACTCAACGGCAACAATCTGTTTATCTCGAAAGCAGGCCGTTGGGATGATATCCCCGGAATAAAATCCCAGGACCGAAAAAGTCTGACCAATGAGCTCTGGCAGGCGCGGTCTAAAATTTCACGACTCTACAGAGAACTGTCCCGATATAACGACAGCTTTCAGCCGTTTGAACTGCACAACGGTGATATCTACGCAAAACTCTCAAAAGATAAAAGTGCGAAGATAAGCATCGGCAGCAAACACTTTGAGTTTAAGGAGTGGCCGGATTTTGCCAAATATCTCTCTGGCGGATGGTTTGAGGAATACACCTTCATGAAACTTCAGCCTCTTGTTGATGCCGGTTTGATCAAGGATATGCGTATCGGTCTTGAGGTTTCGTTCAAAGAAGACAATGCCGATAAGGGGGCACTAAGCTTCGGGGCACAGCTGAGCAGCCTGTTTGGGGATACTTATCAGGAGCTTGATATTACTTTCACAGATGGAAGGCGTCTCTATGTCATCGAATGCAAAGCTGGCAATGTGAACAGTGAGCATGTCATGAAGCTCCAGAATATTGTCCGTTATTTTGGCGGAATCGAAGGCAGAGCTGTTTTAGCCTTATGTTTCTACCCCAAAAACAAAGTCGTCAGAAAGAAGATCGACGACTCGAAAAACCTTCAGTCGGTATCGGGCAATAATCTATTCAAGCAACTGGAAGAGAAGGTTCAATCCGGAGGGCGTCATCGATGAAAACAGCCCTCTATATCATTGTTGATGTTTCCGGCAGTATGAATGAGATGGGGAAAATCCATCTCCAGCGGAATTTGTGCCGTTACGCGGCTCAACTGCGGCTCATAGATCAGGAAAAATACTCAGACTTAGACATCCGTTTTTATCAATGGGCACAGAATATTTCCGAGATCGCTTTGCAAAGCGACGGGGATATCCCTGCCTTAAACGTTGAAGGCTCCTCAAACCTATGTGTTCTCTCTGCTGTTCTCTCCCAGCATCTGAATGATACCGGGAGATCGATGGTTCTCATTCTGTCTGACGGCAATTTTTCCAATTCAGACATCGTAAGCTTTCAGAACCAACTGAGCACATTTCCTGATCTGATAATCCGGACTGTTGCAGTCGGCGCTGATGCTGACTTGATGAAGTTGAAGAAAATTTCCACAACCAACACTGTTTACCTTTCGGAGAATATAGCTTCAGCGATTGACAGCACAATCTTTGGTTCTTATGAGCCGTTGGCCGCGCCAGTATCCACGGCCCAGATTCTGCAATCCGAACCGGCTGAATCAGAAGAACCAGAGGAGGATTGGGATGCTTGATCAACTCTGGAACAGCTGGGGTGCCTCAGTAATCGGCCCCCTACATGTTAAAGCCGGGATTCCCAATCAGGACTCTTGGATGGCACGTCGGTATAAATGGGGAAATGTTGTTGTTGTATCGGACGGCTTGGGCAGCAAGGCGCATTCAGATCACGGTTCAAAAGCTGCCTGTCTTGCTGTTTTTGAAGCAGCCAAGAGCTTTCAGAATAACCCTGATGCCAACATCGTTGACATTCTGCGCCTCATTCATGCCAACTGGCTTGTTAAAATAGCTCCGTACTCTTCATCAGATTGTTCGGCCACATGCCTTTTTGCCATCCAGATTGAAGGAATTATCACTCTTGGCCGCCTCGGGGACGGAATGATTGCCGCCCTTGGAGAAACTGAAGAAAACCACCTTATCCTCAGTGATAACAAACAGGATTCATTCTCAAACTACACAAACAGTCTTCAGCAGGAGTTTAAACCCGATCAGTGGGAAACCGCGACGATTGAAAGCGCGGCATGCAATGCAGTTGTGCTATGCACGGATGGAATATCCGATGACCTGTTACCTGAAAAACAGATGATCTTTGCACAGGAACTCAACTCCACTTATGCAGACCTGGAGTCGGAAGAAAGAAAGAGGGATCTCAAACGTTGGCTCAATGAATGGCCGGTCCCGGGACACTCCGATGACAAAACGATTGCCTGTCTGTTTAAGAAAGGAGGTTCCCAATGAGCCAAAGATTCAACGAATATGTGGACGAATATCAGAATGTGCACATTCAGGACAAGTTGCTTGGTCAAGGTGGCCAAGGGGTGGTTTTCCGTACCAAGGACCCTGATCTGGCGATCAAGCTTGTTACAGATGAAAGCGGGAATCCTGTCATAGATAAGGATTCGGTGGAGCGGTATTCAAAGCGCTTTAAAAGTGTCCGGCTCCTTCCTCTGCCAGAGAGCCTGAATATATCCGTACCGGCCGCTCTGCTTCAGAACAATGCCGGTTATGTGATGCAGCTTTTGAGTGAGATGGTTCCGTTCAGCCATTTCTGGCTCGACGGAAAGTCCGCTGAAAAAATTGGTCCCGATGATATCCCTGCATGGCTCTCTGCTATGCCGGAGAACGAAGCCAAAAAGATCGTTCACTATTATAAAACCGGAGGACTCAGGCGCAGGCTTCATGCGCTCTACAAGTGCGCGTCTTTATTGGCACGCCTCCACGGCAACGGCATGGTCTATGGCGATATATCACCCAACAATATCTTTATTTCAGAAGGAATTGATGACTCATCGGTATGGCTGATCGATGCCGACAACATTCGATTTGAAATTTCCGCAGGCGGAAGTGTTGTTTACACACCAAAATACGGAGCCCCGGAACTGGTTCAGGGCAAAGACGGTGGAAGACCTTCAAGCGATTGTCATGCGTTTGCGGTGGTGGCTTTCTACCTTCTTTCGCTGATTCACCCTTTTGTCGGAAAAAAGGTGGATGGAACGGATGAAGGCGACTGGGCTGATGAAGAAAATGATGACGAGGATATTGAAGATAAGGCCTATGCCGGATTGTTCCCTTGGGTTGATGACCAAGATGATGATTCAAACTCTTCTGACAGCGGTCTGCCCATATCCATTCTCCTTACAGAGAAACTGACCTCTTTATTTGATGGCACATTCGGCCCGGGCAGGACATCCCCTTTGCTGCGGCCGACCATCTATCACTGGCCTGAAGCTCTCGCTCAGGCAGCGGATATGACAGTCGCGTGCTCGGGCTGCTCCATGAATTATTACTACGACTTCATTCATCCTGAAACAGAGGGGCACAATTGTCCATACTGTGAAACTCCAAGGCCACAAGTACTAATTATTGAATCGTATCGATGGAATGGACCTAATAAGCCCTTAAGCTCACCATGCTGGCGCTATATTCGGGAGATCCATCAGGGTTCGGAACTGACGATACCGAGACGAGTCTTTGATGAGTTTGCAATGCTTGATTCGGATACAGTAGAGGTGCTCATATCTTTAACTGAAAAAGGTATTCTGATTAAAAAATCAGACCATGGCAAAGCCGAATTGTCCATTGCTGCTGACAGCCATACTCAAAGTGATTTTCAGAAGCTCTATTCTCAAATGAATATAGACCGGACAGCGCCGGATGTTCAGTTTTGGATGTTCGCACATCTGAATAGTCCTCGGTTGGTTAAATGCATGATCAGCGGAGGTAGTAAATGAGACTGAAAGACATAAATGCTGAAATCACCTTTGAATTATGGATGAAACCGGAGCTGTCTGGAGAGTCTCCAAACATGGGTGTTGGATATATCGCACCCAATAATGCTGGGCAGGCATACAAACTAAGAGTCGAGGGCAAGCAGTGGAAAGCGTTGCTGCGGGACGCCTCGTCCGGAAAAGATCTGAATTTTCATCTGAAAAGAGGTTGTGCGCATCTTGCCGAGGTAATGCAGGTTGCCAGGGACGGCAGTGCACTTGTGAAAATCATTTTTTTTAATGGTGAAATTGTTGAAATTGGCGATGTGGAGATCGGCATTGATGAGCGCATGGAGTCAACGGCTAAAATAAATGGCATTCGCTTCAATGGAGCCGAAGAGCTGGGAAAGCTGTTTTCGGAAAAATGCACTCTAAAA
>DEIH01000110.1 GCA_002352375.1 Spirochaeta sp. UBA2779
CGTTTTAATCTTCCTCTGCCTCAGGGAGGGAAGTTCCTGGATGGATTGAGAGTGGATTTTGATCGTATCGATATACCGGGCGGTCGAAAATTCACGATAGTTATGGAACCCCTTGGCGAGGTAGAGCTGATAAGGTTTGAGCTCACCGGCCATTTGTCCTATGGGGATAATCTTAAAAGTGTTTTTGTAAATGGGTATCAGTCCTGGACCGGCAGCAGGGAGCGTTCTCCCGGGGAGAGAATTTCAGCCTTGAACTGGCCTGGTAGAATCTTTCATCTTCAGAAGTACGGTGACTATCAACAGTACAGCTATCCTGAGAAGAAAGGACGGTTTCATGGTTATTCCTACGCTTATAGCCGTTATCCCGACCGTTTGTTCTTTGCCGGCAGTCTTGATGAAAAGGCCGGTTTCACCATTATCGGAACTGACACACGGCATAATTTATTTTCCCTTACCAAGGATGTTGCCGGACTGCATCTGGACGAACGACGGCTTATTCTTGACATCGTATTGTTGGAAGGCCGGGAGGATGAAGTTTTCGACCGCTACCTGAGTCTGCGTAACAAAGCTTCTGAAACGACTTCTCAAAATGTACCTATATTACCCGGGGAGAGGGCCGCTGCATGGTCGAGCCGGCGGGAGGCCAATAACACCATTGATGAAGTATCACTACGCCGGAATTTGGCTGAATTCCGGGACAGAAAAGTTCCCCTGAAATATTTCATTATCGATGACGGCTGGGAATTGACTCCCGGTGACTGGGAATCACCCTCTTCCGGCTTCCCTTCGGGTATGTCGTCATTGGCAGCAGAAATAAAGGGCAGTGGTTATATTCCGGGGATATGGTTTGCTCCATTTATCGTCGGTAGAGATTCGGCGATATTCCGGAACCGGAAAGAATGGCTTGCAAAAGAACCCGGTAAAAGGGTGAAGCCTGCAGGATGGATTCCTTCTCACGGTGGAAGCTTTTACGCTCTGGATCTCTCGAGGAATGATGTAAAAAAGTACATTGCCGAAAGTATTGAGAGGTTACGGGGAGAATGGGGCTTCTCTCTGATAAAATTGGATCTTCTTTATACTGCGGCTTTATATCCTCCCGAGGGAAAGAGCCGGGGAGAAGCCATGACTGATGCCATGAGCTTTCTTCACTCCCTTAAAGGAAAAACAGAATATCTGCTGAACAGTGTTCCCCTTGAGAGTGCATTCGGGAAGGCTGAGTACTGCCGGATTGCCGCAGAAACCACACCCTTCTGGGAGCACCCGTTTACACGAAACCTGCATTGTAGAGAACGGTTCTCCACATTGAACAATCTTCGTTCTACAGTCGGGCGCCGGCATCTGGATGGTAGATTTTTCTCCAATGATACTGGATCCTTTCATCTGAGCTGTGTAAAGAATTCCATGGAACCTCCCAGACGTTATACACAGCTGCTTCTCCATTTTCTCCTGGGGAAGCTGATAACCACTTCTGACAGTCTTGCGGATTATGATGAGGACGAGATGAATACCTATCTTTCCCAGTTTCCGCTGGTTCATCCGGAAATAGAGATTGTACAGGAATCCAGAAGGACTGTTACCGTCCATTACTGTGCAGGCGGAAGGTGTTATATCAGCATTTCCAACCTGGCTGAGAAGATGAGGTCTTTTGAGCTGCCTGAAGGAAAGTGGTTTGGAGCCAGGGGTTTAAAAAGAAGACCCCATCATGTTTCCGGGGGAAGAAAACAGGTTCTTAAACCCGGAGAATCTCGTAACTACCTGAAACTTGATGATGATGAATTATTTGCAGGAAGTGATGGTCATCTGTTCCCCGGTTGTGAAATTGCTTCAATCGAGGTAAACGAATCCGGAAATAGTTTTACAGTTAAACCTCACGATACAGTTCTGAATAAATTCCGTGTCTGGATTCGGATCCAGGGAAATGGGGATGCCCTGATTAATGAGGAAAAAGCGGATATTCTGACAACTTCTTTCGGGGATAAGCTGGTAACAGGAATTGTTACTCCGGATTCTTCTGGCGGGATTTCATAATGTTCAGTATCAGTGCTAAAGGCGTCTATGGTGTTTCCGCTGTACTGGAACTGGCCCTGGGATATGACAAAGGGGCCATGCAGATTCGGGAAATTGCCGAAGCTCAGAATATCCCAAGGCATTATCTGGAGCAGATTCTTGTGGTATTGAAGCGCGGAGGGATTGTAAAAAGCTTCCGGGGAGCATCCGGAGGATATTCCCTTGCAGAAGAACCCTCGGAGATAAGACTGCTGGATGTGATTACCCTTCTTGAGGGCCCGCTTACCGTAGCGGCATCAGGAAACAGGGGAGATACAAGACTCAATGAACTCTGGAAGGATTTAGCCGAAGGGGCCAGAAAACGTCTGGATAGAAGTTTTGCGGACTTGATTGATGAGATCTTTCTGGCGGAAAAACGTCTTAATTTTTCAATTTAAACTGGTATCATAAATATTCTGGAATCATGTATATATATGGATTATTTTTGGCGTTATTTTTATAAAAAACTGAGTTGTGAATAAATATTCCTTAATAATACAATGTGTTTCTATGGAAAGAAATAGAATTGGGCAGTAAAAAACATCTTTCTTGGTATATCAACCTTTCGTACCATCTTCACAATAGACATATGGCTATTCTAAGGTTAGAATTATCGAAATATTTTTAAAGGAGAGGCTATTAATGAAGAAATTAATAATTCTCGCATTAGCCGTATTGATTATCGCTCCTGCTGTTTTTGCAAACGGTGGTGGAGACAATGATTCATCCGGTTCCTACATGAATTGGAACCTGGGTGCCGACCCCAAAACTCTTGATCCCGGTTTAAACGGTGCCAGTGATGGTGGTGATGTGGGAAATAACACCCATGAGGGTCTGGTTCGTGAGCAGGCCGGTAAAGTTATTCCCGGTATGGCCGAGAAATGGGAAACTTCCGCCGACGGAAAAACTGTTACCTTCCATATCCGCAAGGATGCAAAATGGTCTGACGGTTCTGCTCTTACAGCCAACGATTTTGTATATTCATGGAAGCGGGCTATGGATCCTGCTACTGCATCAGAATACTCATGGATATGGGAATACACCAATGTTGTCGGTGCTCAGAAGGCTGCCGAAGGTGAAGGTTCTGTCGACGATGCGGGTATCCGCGCTGTTGATGACTACACTTTTGAAGTATCGCTGATTAACCCCACCGACTACTTTGTTTCCCTGATGTCCTTTTACCACTTCATGCCGGTTAAGCAGTCCTCTGTAGAAGCTGGTGCCGACGGTGCCTGGGCCAAAGATCCTGCACTGGCAGTGAGTAACGGTCCTTTCTACCTTACAAGCTACACCATTGGTGATGGACTCACCTTGACAAAGAACCCCTACTACTGGGCCGCCAAGAATGTGAAAATTGATGTTATCAATGTGAAATTCATTGACGATCAATCCACTGCATACACCGCCTACAAAGCCGGTGAGTTCGATTTTCTCAATGACGTTCCACCTGCGGAAGTTCCCCGGCTGGTCGCCGAGAACCCCGAATACTACATCTTCCCCCTTCTGGGAACCTACTACTACAACTTCAACATGGATCTTGATATGTGGAAGGACGTAAGGGTTCGTCAGGCTCTTACCATGGCCATTGACCGTGAGCAGATTACCGAAGTACTGGCCAACGGCAATGTTCCTGCAGCCGGTTTTGTACCACCGGGATTTGTGGATAACAAAGGCAAGGACTTCTTTGAAACTGCCGGTACCTACGGAATCTCCACAGATGACGGTTCGGTTGATGAAGCAAAAGCCTTATTAGCTGAAGCCGGTTATCCTGATGGAGCCGGATTCCCGAAGTTCACCCTGCTCTACAACACCAGTGAGGGTCATAAAAAAGTCGCTGAAATGGTTCAGGAAATGTGGAAAACCAATCTGGGTATCGAATGTACCCTCGAGAACCAGGAATGGGCCGTTTTCCAGGACACCAGAACTGCCGGAGACTTTGAACTGGCCCGTGGCGGCTGGATTACAGACTTTCTGGATCCCATGGGACTTCTGGCTATTTTCGTAACCGGTAATTCCTACAACGATCCCAACTACAGCAATGCAGATTATGATGCTCTGATGGCCAAGGCCAATGCCACCATCGGAAAAGATCATTACGATGCACTTTATGCCGCTCAGACCATTCTGATGACTGAGCTGCCCATGATTCCCGTGTACCACTACACCGATTCCTACCTCTCATCTCCTCAGGTGAAGAACTGGACCCGGAGTCAGCTTGGTGCTCTGGACTTCAGTAAAGCTTCTATCAAAAGGTAGATTCCTACGATAGTTCCGGGCTGCCCCTATCTGTGGGGCGGCCCGAATTTTTTTTTGAGCCTATCCTGTTCAGGCTGAGGAGATTTCTCCATGAAAAACTACTTTCTGAGGCGCTTCATTTATTCGCTGTTTACAATTTTCCTGATTGCCACAGTTACCTTCTTTATGATGCACTCTATTCCCGGCGGTCCTTTTACCCGGGAAAAACCGGTTCCTCCGGAAATCATGCGAGCCTTGAATGCGAAATACCATCTGGATGATCCCCTGATCGTTCAGTATGTTGATTATCTGAAAGGCCTGGTTACCTTCGATATGGGGCCGTCCTTCTCAAAAACAGGTACGTCAGTTAACGATCTGATAAAGGCCGGTTTTCCCATTACTGCCAGGGTGGGCTTTCTTGCCGTCCTTCTGATTACCGTTTTGGGTCTTCCTGTAGGCATTATCTCTGCTTTACGTCAGAACCGTCCCATCGACTATTTCGTGATGTTCATGGCAACCCTCGGAGTAACTATTCCGAGTTTTGTTCTGGCAACTGTTTTTATATATTTTTTCGCCGGTAAGCTGGGGTGGTTTCCCCCCTTCGGTTTGGCCACTCCTCTGGGTTATGTTGGTCCTGTTATCGCATTGAGCGGTTATTCTTTGTCTTTTGTCGCCCGGCTCACACGTTCGAGTATGCTTGAAGTACTCCGGCAGGATTACATCCGTACTGCCCGGGCCAACGGCCTGAAAGAGCTTTCTGTGCTTGGTAAGCATGCCATGAAAAATGCCCTGATACCGGTAGTTACCTATCTGGGGCCAACTATCGCTGCCCTGATGACCGGTTCCTTTGTTGTTGAGCGTATTTTTGCCATCCCCGGTATCGGACGTTACTTTGTTGAGAGTGTATCAAATAGAGACTACACCACCATTATGGGTGTAACCGTTCTTTATGCCGCGTTCTATGTTCTTATGGTGTTTCTGGTTGATGTGCTTTATGCAATTATCGACCCCCGGATTAAATTCGAGAAGGAGAGCGGCTGATGATGGAATCTTTGAACTTTGAACCTGCAACAGCCGAAGAGGCCCGGGATCAGGAAATCCTCCGCAACTCTCTTACCTATTGGCAGGATGTCTGGCGGAGACTGAAGAATCACAAGCTGGCTATGGTCGGTCTTTTCGGGGTTATCTTCATAATTCTTTTTGCGGTCTTCGGGCCTCTGTTCTCTCCATTCTCATATTCGGATCAGAACCTGGATTTTGCCAATACCCCCCCCCGTCTCAACATCTATCAGGTGGCGGAAAACCCGGATTACAATGTTTTTTTAACCCGGGATTATAAACTTCTTCATGTCAGTGATAATGGAACTATTCTGAACAGGCTGAAACTTGACGACAAAGACGTAATTAATAAGAAATACACCTATGTAGATGGTAATAAATTCGTACTTCTGGATTTCGCCTACAACCTACTTCCCGGGATGGAAGCAGAGTACGATTATACGTTTTCCCTGAATGGGGCTCCGGAAATATCTCAGCCATTACAAAAAGTTCCCAATCGTCTATATCCCTTCGGCAGTGACGATCTGGGCCGCAGCCTACTGGTTCGGGTAATGTTCGGTGCCCGTATATCCCTTACAATCGCCTTTGTCGCTTCCCTGGTGAACCTGCTGGTAGGTGTGGTGTACGGCAGTATTGCCGCTTATGAAGGCGGCCGGACTGATAATTTTATGATGAGATTTGTTGACCTTTTAAACTCCATTCCTCTGGTTATCTATATTATTCTTATCATGGTACTGGTGGGTAACCGCGGTTTATGGACCCTCACCCTGGCTCTTGGCTCGGTGTACTGGGTACAGATGGCCCGGTTGGTGAGAGGGCAGGTACTCTCCCTTAAGGAGCAGGAATTTGTACTGGCCGCACGGGCATTAGGTGTAAACCGGAGTCACATTATTTTCCGCCATCTGGTTCCCAATGCCATCGGCCCCATTATTGTCGCCATGACAATGATGATTCCTTCAGCGGTATTCACCGAAGCCTTTATCGCTTTTATCGGTTTGGGTGTTTCAGCGCCAATGGCTTCCTGGGGTACCCTGGCAAATGACGGTTTAACAGGACTGCTCTCATACCCCTATCAGCTGTTCTTTCCCTCTCTGGCTATTGCCATAACAATGCTGTGCTTCAACTTTCTGGGTGATGGCCTGCGGGATGCCCTGGATCCCCGGTTGAGGAAGGGTTAGGTGTTAACATGAAAAAACCACTACTTGAAGTAAAGAATATTAAAACATCATTCTTTTCCCATCTGGGTGAGATACAGGCCGTCAGAGGTTCTTCGTTTACACTGAATGAGGGTGATGTTCTGGGAATTGTCGGTGAATCCGGTTCGGGAAAGAGCGTTACGGCCCTGTCTGTTATGGGGCTTATCGATAATCCCGGTAGAATCAAAGAGGGTGAAATACTCTTTGACGGAGAAGATCTGGTAAAAAAAACTCAAGGAGAGCTCTCGGAAATACGGGGAAATGAAATCTCCATGATTTTCCAGGATCCCATGACCTCCCTGAACCCGGTGTACACCATCGAAAATCAGATGGTTGAAGTGATTCGCCGACATAACGGGGACATGAGTAAAAAAGAGGCTTCAGCCAAGGCTGTCGAGATGCTCACCCTTGTGGGTATTCCCGAACCTGAGAAGCGAATAAAGAGCTACCCCCATGAGTTCTCCGGAGGGATGAGACAGCGTGTTATGATTGCCACCGCCCTTTCCTGCGGCCCCCGGCTGCTGATTGCCGATGAACCCACCACCGCTCTGGATGTTACCATTCAGGC
>DEIH01000201.1:0-3993 GCA_002352375.1 Spirochaeta sp. UBA2779
AGCCTGGAAGACGGCGAGAATGTTCTCTTTGAGCCGGAATCATCGATAATTCCTGAAGAGAGGATTTCCCGGCTGGTAACTCTGAAATCTCTGCTGGAGAGCTACACCGGTCGGGATATTCTGATAACCGGACATACGGCGCATTTTGGAACTGAAGAGGGGAGAAAGGCGCTTTCAGAAGAACGGGCTGCTGCGGTGGCCGCAGTGCTTTTTCCCGACGGCAGACAGGGACCGGGGAAACTTTATATACGGGGAGCGGGTTCCGATGAACCGGCGGCTTCTGAAGGCAGTGAGGCCGGCCGTATGGCCAACCGCAGGGTGGAGATTCTGATTCTCGATTGAGTCGTTTTTCAGTTTCTTATCAGGTGATAATCAGCACCACCACTCCGGCCACGGCAACCACAGCGCCGAATACTTCCCTTAGGGTTACCCTGTCTTTGAGAAAAATGATTGAAGGAACAATAATAGTAATAGGGACAATTGCAGTAATGGCGGAAACCACACCCGCCGGACTGTAGCGCATGGCCAGCAGGATAGCACTGACACCGAAAACCGGCCCGGCAAAGGCCCCGATTCCCAGTCTCAGCATGGCGGGCCTGTCTTTTACTCCTTTTACCACTCTACCCAGAGCTCCGGTTGCCAGGATAAGAGGAATGAAACCGGCCATACCTCCGAAGGTTCGGATGAATGTGGCCCCAAGGGGATCGTGGCCGCTCATTCCGAGTTTACCCAGTATCATTCCTCCTGACTGACCCGCCGCTCCGCCAAAGGCTAAAAGGAGTCCTATCCACCTTGCGTTTCGGGTGCTTATCGTTTTTTTACCAGCTGATTTATTCCTGTCCTTTCCACTGACAGCCAGAGCCACTCCTGCCATGGTAAGTGCCATTCCAGCCCCGTCCCCCGGGGCCAGACGGGTTCCGAAAACAACACGGTCCAGAATTGCAGAGATTGGTGGGGAAAGGCTCATCATTAACATCGCCATACGTGAACCGATGATGAGATAAGAGCGGAATAAGAGGAGGTCACCCAGAAAAAAACCGACAAAACCCGAGGCAAGCAGCCAGAGGGTATCGGCCATACCTATCCCTTGGGGCCAGGGTGTTATCCCCCGAAGGATGTTTATCAGAGAAATAATCAGGGCCGCCATTATAAGGCGAATAATATTCACCGGTACGGATCCGATACGTTTCCCGGCACTTTCAAAAACCAGGGCTGAAATGGTCCAACCCAGCACAGCTCCGAGAGATATCAATTCACCGATAGAATGATCGAACATAAGAGCGAGTCTTTATTGAATTTGTAATTTTGCCAAGGGGGTATGGGGGCACAGCTGGGATAACAGGGTGGAATACTCATATTTATTTTGCATCTCTGACTTTATGACATTAAGCTTGGTGGAAAGGGGGTTCATTATGAACCGAAACATGATAAAAACGATACTTTTCCTGTTATTGATACTGAGTTTTACCGCCGGCCTCTGGGCCCGGGGAGATGCAGAATTACCCATGAAAGGACCGGTTACAGTAGCTTCGAAATTCGATACTGAAGGTGCTCTTTTGGGCAATGTGATAGTACTTGTGTTGGAAAACGGTGGTTTTGATGTGGTTGATAAAACCGAACTCGGGGCAACCGATGTGGTCCGCAAAGCTTTGGAAACCGGTGAAGTGGATATGTACCCCGAGTACACCGGTAACGGAAACTGGTTTTTTATGCCCAACGATTACGGTGATGACTGGTATAACAGTAAGGGTGCTCTGGCGGCTGTAAGGGCTCTGGATAAGGCCGCTTTCGATATGGAATGGCTGGAACCGGCACCGGCAAACAACACCTGGGCTATTGCGATTCGAGGGGACATTGCCAAGGCTGAAGGTCTGGAGACATTGAGCGATTTTGCCGGATATGTGAACGGCGGCGGGCAGGTGAAACTGGCCGGTTCCGAGGAGTTTGTAAGCCGCCCGGATTCTCTTCCTGCTTTTCAGGATGCTTACGGTTTCAAGCTGAAAGAAGATCAGCTGCTGGTACTTTCCAGCGGTAATACGGCTCTTACCGAGCAGGCTGCCGCCCGGGGTACAGACGGTGTGAATACCGCTATGGCCTACGGAACCGATGGTCAGCTGGCCGCTCTGGGTCTGGTTGTTCTTCAGGATAATCTCGGAGTTCAGCTGGTGTACGAGCCGGCACCCAGGGTCCGCTCGGCAGTTTTAAAAGAGTTTCCTGAGATTGCCGATCTACTGAATCCTGTATTTACCAGCCTGGATCTGGTGAGCCTGCAGACTTTGAATGCGAAGATTGCCGTTGAGGGCATTCCCGCCCGGGATGTAGCCGAAACCTGGCTGAAAGCAGAGGGCTTTATAGATTAATCTCTTACCATGCGTGAAAGATTTGATGTGGTGCCCCTGGCGGCTCTGTTTCTCGGATCCGCTTCATTTCTTATGCCATTCGCCGCCCTCAAGGAAAACAGGGTGGTGGACGGGCTGCTGTTAAACGGATTTCAGCTCGCAGGTCCACTTTACGGGGCCGTTGCTGTACTGACTGCTGTAGGTGTACTGGCCGGGGTATTTCTGATGAAGAACGGCAGTCGGCGGCGGCTTCTCTATGGCGCTGCGGGGGTTGTCTGTTTCTGGCTCACCGCGGCTTTACTGGTAAGGGCGGGTATGATGCTCACAGGCGGTGCGGCACCCCGGGTAAGTCCGGCTATCGGATTCTGGGGGCTTCCGGCGGCATCTTATGTGCTGATCGATCATTCCAAAAAAGGCCGATGGCGAATGTGGGTACTTCTGGTTGTTATGCTGCTGCCTGCAGCCCTGCTGCTTGCCGGGGGCAGGGGAGAGGCTATTTCGGTGTTCCGGGAATGGTCAGCGCGGAAAGGGCGTTTTTTTGATGAACTGATAGTCCATATCAGGCTGTTCAGTATGGCGGTAATTTCCGCTGCTGTACTGGGGATACCACTGGGAATTCTGGCTTCAAGGGATAAGCGGATCGGAGAGCCCGTAACCGCATTTGTTGATGCAGTGCAGACCATCCCCTCCATGGCTTTATTCGGGCTCCTTATGGCACCTCTGGCCGCTCTCTCAAGGGCTTTTCCGCTCCTGCGTGCTATGGGTATCAGGGGTATTGGTGCTGCACCGGCTTTAATCGCCCTGACTCTGTACGCTCTTTTACCTATCGTACGGAATACGGTAACCGGCCTGGCTTCTGTGCCCCCCTCGTCGATAGATGCTGGGCTGGGGCTGGGAATGTCTCAAAGGCAGCTTTTTTACCGGGTGGAATGGCCCATGGCTCTGCCCCATGTGCTTACCGGTTTAAGAACTGCGTCGGTTCAGGCGGTAGGCAATACAGCGGTGGCCGCTCTTATCGGAGCCGGTGGTCTGGGAATCATGATTTTCCAGGGTCTTGGACAAGCCGCGCCGGACCTTATACTTCTGGGGGTGATTCCCCTTATACTGATAGCAGTAGCGGTAGATCGGAGCTGGGGATTTATGATTCACCGGTGGGTGTCTCCGGGATTGGATATGAAAGGATTATCAGGATGACTCTGGAATGGCGGAAGGTCTGTAAGACTTTTTCCGATAAGAGTGCCTTAGACAATTTCAGTCTTGAGGTTCCCGAAGGGGAATTACTGGTTCTGATCGGCCCTTCGGGATGCGGCAAAACCACCAGCCTGAAAATGATAAACCGCCTTGTTCAGCCTGACTCGGGAACCGTGTTTGTAAATGGACGGGATGTTTCTGAAGTTCCGGCTACCGAACTGCGCCGGCATATCGGATATGTGATTCAGCAGGTAGGACTTTTCCCCCATATGAACGTGGCCGACAATGTGGCGGCGGTACCAAGGCTTCTCAAATGGGAAAAAGAGAGGATTGATGCCAGGGTGAAGGAACTGCTCAACCTTGTTGGACTGCCTGCAGATGAATTCGCCGATGCCTGGCCTTCACGTCTTTCCGGCGGGGAGGCTCAAAGGGTGGGTGTTGCCCGGGCTTTGGCCGCTGATCC
>DEIH01000201.1:4094-29752 GCA_002352375.1 Spirochaeta sp. UBA2779
CGGGAGTTTCTGCGTATTCAATCCACTCTGGGGAAAACCGTTGTTTTTGTTACCCACGACCTGGATGAAGCGATTCGTCTGGGGGACCGTATAGCGGTAATGAACGAAGGCCGTCTTGCCGCTGCTGCCGCACCGGGAGAACTGTTGTTGAATGCCGATCCTTTTATCAGAGATTTTACCGGGGAAGACCGGGCTCTTCGCAGACTGGCCCGCTTAAGTGTCGGGGCGGCCATCGGTGAAGCTACGCCGATTTCTGCTGCAGGCTTTTCCGGCGGAGGGGAGGCTGGTGCCCCGGCGGGATCGGTAAGAACCGATGCCACATTGAAAGAAGCTCTGTCCATGATGCTGGAAGCCGGGGAAACCTCCCTGGAAGCCGTTTCACCAGCTGGTAGGCGGATCGGAAAGCTTACCATGGAAGATTTACTGGAAAGTGCCGCCGGTACAGAAGCTTCGTGAAACGCATGATCGGCCCGGTTCTGGGATTAACCGGTATGGCTGTTCTTTTTATTCCCGGCATTCTGGATCCTGTGTTGAGATTTCTCTTTCCCGGAGCCGGTGAATGGGTGTTCCCCCGCTCCTCCCTTTTATCCCTTGCATGGATGCATTTGCTTATTTCTCTGACTGCCGGTGCAGTAGCCGCTCTAATCGGGATAAGTCTTGGAATCGCGGCAACCCGCCCTTCAGGCAGGGCCTTTTTGCCCCTGATTCGGGATGCTTCATCCCTGGCCCAGACGGTGCCCCCTGCCGCGGTGCTGGCATTGGCCATTCCATTTCTGGGATTCGGTTTTGAACCGGTATTACTGGCTCTGGTTCTCTACAGCGTTCTACCAGTGCTGAATAACACACTTACCGGCCTGGAAACCCTGCCTGAACCTGTGCTGGAAGCGGCCCGGGGTATGGGAATGAGCCGTCTTCAGGTGCTGATGCGGGTGGAACTGCCCCTGGCCCTGCCTGTTATCGGAACGGGGATAAGAACCAGTGTGGTAATCAATGTAGGAACCGCTACCATCGGGGCCCTGGCCGGAGCCGGGGGTTTGGGTTCTCCTATAGTGGCCGGCCTGATACGGGATAATCCCGCCTGGGTTTTTCAGGGAGCCATGGCATCGGCTCTGCTGGCTCTGATGCTCAATGCCCTTCTAAAAGCTGTCGAAAAACGTTTGCAGCCTGCAAATATTCGGGAAACGTAATAAAAGGAGAAAATAATGAACAGATCCGAGTCTGTAGAAATCTACAATCTTGTTATTCTCGGTTCAGGCCAGGCTGCATCACCTCTGGCCAGGAGTGCCGCGGCGGCGGGATGGAAGGTGGCCGTCGTCGAGGAAGATCAGCCCGGGGGAACCTGCATCAACACCGGCTGCACCCCAACTAAAACTCTGGTGGCCTCTGCCCGGGCGGCCTATGTGGCCCGAAACAGCGGCAGGTGGGGCGTAAATACCGGAGTTTCAGCTGAGGATATTAGAGTTGACTGGCCGGTTGTCCGTGGACTCCGGGATAAAATTGTGGATGATTTCAGATCCGGTTCCCTCAAAGGACTTACCGGAACCGATGGATTGGAATATATCGAAGGGCATGGGGAGCTGGCCGGTTCCCGGGAAATTAAAATCACCTCGGGAAGGGGTGGGAACTTGAGTTCCCGAAGAATAAAAGCTGAACGTATCGTCCTTGATGTAGGCGGCCATCCTCTCATACCGGATATTCCCGGTCTGGATTCTGTAAAATGGGTAGACTCCGCGGGATTACAGAAAATTGAGAAACTGCCCCGACACCTGATTGTTCTGGGCGGCGGTTATATCGGACTGGAGTTCGGACAGATGTTCCGGCGCTTCGGTTGTGATGTCAGTATTATCCATCGCGGGGAGCATCTTCTTTCCCGGGAGGATGAGGATATTGCCCGGGAAATGGAAAAAATTCTTCAGGATGAAGGCGTACAGGTTATCACTGGTGTCCATCCTTCCGGCATAACACCGGCTGTAGAGAATAATGAGGGGTTTACCCTCACTCTGGAGGCCGCCACCGGTATACCTGAGCCGGATTCCATTACCGCCGATCTTGTTCTTGTTGCCACAGGCCGAAGCCCGAAAACTGAGAATCTTGGTCTGGATTCCGCAGGAATCCAGACCGATAAGAGGGGTTTTATTTCTGTAAATGACAGCCTGGAAACCTCGGCTGAGGGTATCTGGGCCGTCGGTGACTGTAAGGGCGGCCCCGCGTTCACTCACATCGCCTACGATGATTACCGTCTGCTCCGCGACCTCTGGTTTCCGCCATCCAGCTCCCGTCGAACAGGCATCTCCGGCCGTCCGGTTCCCTACACCGTATTCACCAATCCCCAGTTCGGACGTATCGGCCTTTCCGAGAAGGATGCCGCCGCTGCTGGAATTGAAGTTGAAGTGTATTCTATTCCCTTCGCCTGGGTGGCCCGGGCTCTGGAAGCCGGAGAAACTGCCGGGTTTATGAAGATTCTGGCCTCTCCGACTGACGGTCATATTCTTGGCGCTGCGGTGCTGGGCATGGAAGGGGGCGAACTGGCCACCATGATTCAGCTGGCCATGGCCGGGGGGCTTACCATCTTCGACCTCAAAGAAACAATTTTTCCCCATCCCGGGCTGGCCGAAGCCTTCAACAATCTGATTGCCTATGGAAAAAGAACCTAAGTTTATGTCCAGAATCGCCATCTTTCTAAGATGTCTGATGAAGGAGCTGCTCAATCCTGTTATCTACCTTGTCAGTCTGATGGTAGGTGCGTTGATTAATCTTCTCCAGAGCGGAATGATTTTCTATTCCTGGGCTCCCTATGTTATCCCTATCCTTATCCAGATACTCACCCGATCATGGTTGAGTTTTAGAAACCGGAACAACGAGAGACTTATGTCTATCTCCTCCGAGCGTGATGAGCCTTCATTTATTTGTGATATAAATGGGAATTTCCTGGTGACCTCCGGCCGCCCGGCGGAATATCTGAAAAGTGAAGGAATAACCGATCTTTCATCGTTTTTCGGCGGAGATTCAAGGGCCGACCCCCCGAATCTGGCAGAAGCCCTGAAGTCGGGGCAGGTTATTGAGATGGAAAGTCCCGTACTCAATCGAATCTTTGCCGTTCGCAGCCGGGAATCCATAGAAGGCTGGATGATATGGCTTATTGATGTTACCGATCGTCAGCAGCTGGATAGGAGGCTGGAAGGGATTGATAAATTTCGTCAGTACATTCTCCGGGATCTGGAGACTGTCGCCCGGGAAGAAGATATTGATGAACGGACTGCTCAGCTGATTCTCTCCGACGGCTGGAGAGCTGTCTTTATCGCCATGGCGGATAACCGCAACTATGAGAAAGCCACAGCCCTGATTGGTTATGCCTTTAAGATCGAGGAGGGCGAAATCGTTTCAAGCCCTGCAGTCAGGATTGAAAAAGAGTCTGACGCCCCGGTGTGGAGATCACTTAAAGACAATAACCGCATAATCGCCAGACGTTCTGATTTCATTTCCGATGATGAGTGGGAAGCCTCCTATCCTCTCCATCCGGCAGTCCGCTCTTTTCTCGGCCTTCCATACCCGGAGAATCTGATTAACTGGCATGAGCAGAAATACATTGTTATCGCCTTTGACAAACGGGGAAGCCTGACTGAACTCGATAAGCAGGCTTTCGAAGGTCAGGTAAGCATCGCCCACACCGTCCGCTCATTGATAGATCTTACCCGTCAGACCGACCAGAGGTTCCTCCAGTCGGTAAGCGGGCTCAGCGCAGCCTCAGAATCAAGCGATGAGAGTACCGGCCGGCATATCCAACGGGTGAATGTTTACGCCGAGAACCTGGCCCGGCATATGGGTCTGGAAGAGGAAACCTGTCGTTGGCTGGGTCAGGTATCGGCCCTTCACGATATCGGTAAAATCGCCATGCCCCAGATTATCAAGAAGCCCGGGAAACTCAACCCTGATGAGTACCGGGAAATGCAGATGCATTCCATCGAAGGGTTTCGCATACTTCGTCAGATGAGAGAATCCCAGCACATCCCTGAGCCCCGTCTTGTTCTGGCGGCCAATATTGCTTTAAACCACCATCAGAACTGGGACGGCAGCGGATACCCCGGTCTTATCGACAGGCATGGGGGTCAGAGCATGATACGCAGCCGGAACAAAGAGGATTATGCGGAACTCCGGCCTCTGAAAGGGGAAGAGATTCCAGTGGAGGCTATCATCGTCGGTCTTGCAGACAAATACGATGCCCTGCGTAATGCCCGGCATTACAAGCCTGAGTTTTCCCATGAGAAAACCATGGAAATCCTGAAGCAGGACGACCGCAGCGGGAAAACCGGTGAGGAGATTTTCGGTGCGGAAGTGTGGATGGCCTTTCAGTCCATATCATATCGATTCGATGAAATCTATGAGGATATGAGAGATGCCTAGATTTTCTGCTGGTGACAAAGCTGCCGATTTTGAACTTCCGGATCTTGAGGGAAGGGGCTTTCACCTTTCCTCCATAACCGGGAAGCGATACCACCTGGCTTTTTTCCGTTTTGCCTCCTGCCCCTTCTGCAACCTGAGGGTAAATTCTCTGGTAAAAGCCGCCGGGGACGGGCGATTCGGAAAAGTCGGAGAGGATTTCACCATTGTTGCCGTTTTTGATTCCCCTCTGAAAAATCTCCAGCGCTACGCAACTCGGCATGATGCTCCTTTTCCCATCCTGGCGGACGAAGGCGGGGTGATTCATGAGGAGTGGGGCAGGGAGATTTCCTGGATTGGTGTCTTGAAAGGAATGTTCGGCCGCATCGGCACCCTGATGAAAAGCATGTTCGCCAGAGGTTTTCTACCGACAAGCCTCAAAGGTAAATTCGCCGGGATGCCCATGGGTTTTCTCATCGATGAAAAGGGCATCATCAGGGAAGCATATTACGGGAAGGATGAGGGCGATCATATGCCGATTGATAGGGTGGAGGCCTTTGCTTCCGGGGGATTGAGTCGATTCACAATATAGATTCAATGATTTTACAGTCAAAGGTTTCTGGCTGAAGATATCGTATTATAATAAATTTGTAATGTTCATGTAAAATATGGACATTACGTTTTCTATGGTTACGGGCGTCTCCGGTTTTTCTCTCAAAATGGAGGAAAAATCGGCCTTCGATTCTGATGGCAGCCATATTTAATTTATATGCATTGTGAAATGAACCCGCTCTAGTACTTTGCTTAATCGATCCTGATATTGGTGAAAAAGAGATGCTTCAGAAATTGGAACTCGCGGCAACGGAGGGCAGAATCATCACCGTACCTGCGAATGTAAAACTTGAATCACACGGGCCGGACTCTTGCGGCATATATTCGGTCTGATAACATGAATACCGTTTTTACCATTCGCCGCAGCGCGTCGCTGGAAGAATTAATATCAAGCTGATTCTGACAGATCGATTCCCCTGTCAGGAATAATACTTTCGGATATCAAATCCTCTATCGGCAGTGGACTGTTTATAGCCAATCAGGATTTTATAGATATCAGGGTAGGGATTATCTCAATGCTGTTATTATTGTTCGGGCAAGCAGCTCCCCGGCGATGTTATGCATACTGGAAAGTATTATTGTCCTTTCTCCCTTCGTGGGGAATATTACCATAGCTAAGATTTATTATAGATCTTGAATTTCATTTCTTATGATAGAGATATTAATCCTTTACAAAATGATAGATTTGGTTAAGATTAAATAACATATTATGATTGGAAAGATTGAATTAATCTCAAAAGACAATGCTCTTCGTGCAAAGGATAAGGAAAAGGTCAGGGTATATACTTGTATATATCGCAATTATTCGATAACCAGAAAGTCCATAATAGAGAAGACAGGAGTACGCCCTACGACAGTCTCTAAGGCTGTATACGAACTGATCGAAGATGGATTGGTTGTTGAGGGACAACAGTCTGAGACTGGAAGAAAAGGTCGTCCTGGTATCTGTCTGCATCCTGATTTTAATAAGCATCTTTCGATTTCAATCAGCTTTCACTCTCACCAAATCAGGGGAGTTCTTCTTAACCTTGGTGAGAAAATAGTTGCTGAAAGAACCGTCAGGATTCAGGCTGATGCTACAAATGAGATTTTTTTAAGTTCATTTATAACAATCATAAGAGAGTTGCTGGATTATATGCCACTTAAAGCTGAATTACTTGGTGTTGGAATTTCAGTTTCAGGAAGTATTAACAGGCAAGAACAATCTTGGATATACAGTTCAAGATGGTCTAACCTTTCTAACCTGCCATTTAGTAAACTTGCTGAAGAACTCAATCTGAATGTTCGTGTCTCTCATTTTCTCAATGCAAACCTTGAGTATTTGATGATGAAGAATCCTGTCTTTATGGCTGGAGGGACACTTTTATATCATTGGGGTTACGGGATTGGTGCCAGCTATGCTCATGATGGTACAGTTTTAAAATCCTCATTGGGCAGTTTCGCTGAGGTGGGACATTGGCAGGTTTCCTTGAATAAGGGAGATCTATGCCCCTGCGGTGCCCGAGGTTGCCTGGAAACAGAAGCGGCTCTTTGGTCAATTCGTCAGAAATTGGGATCCGACGGGACAGGGATTCCGGAAAATGAAGAAAAGTTTGGAGAAATCATACTGAAAAGTAATCTATCCGGGAATCCGGAGATTCTTAAAGCCCGGGATTTTGTTGAAGACAGTCTGGTGAATCTGTACCATACATTTTATCCTGAGAGGATTCTAATTTATGGTCCATTTGTTTCAGAATTTGAGTTTTTTACTGAGCTCTCTTACCGGCTTATACGGCGAATTACTCCATTGTACCGAAGCTTTATTAAGCTTGAACGGGTCGATATTACTGAAAATGGCGTCGCTGTCGGATCTACCTTTCCATTTTTTTTAGACAGCATGAAAAATATATTAATGGCAAAATGGTAGATTTTCCTTCCTGCAACAGAAATTCCTTGCTTTTATTGAATTAGTGCGGATAAAATAACACAAGATGTTGGTAAAACATCAAACTAGTGTTAATTGGGGGTAATTTATGAAAAATGGTTTCGTTGCATTAATGGTTATTTTGCTGGTGATGGTTCCTTTTGGAACTTTGATGGCCAACGGCCAATCCAGTGATAATGAGGATGGGCCTGTAACAATCTCCATCTGGGGTGGTTTCCCTGAAATGGAACCTTTTTACAAGTATGCTACTGAGGCATATACGGAAAGTCATCCCAATGTTGCTTTTGATATTGTCACACATCCACTAAGGGAATTCGAGCAAAAATTATCTGCAACCATTCCTTCCGATACGGCGAGCGATATAATTGAAATATCCATGTATTCAAATCAGAAGTTTATTGAAGCTGGGTTAATACCTGAGTTACCGAAAAAAGTTAAAGAATTCTTTGATGCCAGTGGTAGGTTTAGCGATTTTTCCAAGAGTAATAATACGTACAATGGAACATATTACGGACTTCCGATTTTCCAGGGAAGGACGGCTCTCTTCTGGAATAAAACCATGTTTGAGGAAGCAGGTCTTAGCGGTCCTCCTGAGACGATGAACCAAATGGCCGAATATGCGAAAAAGCTTTCTCAATATGACGCAGATGGTAACCTTACCCGAAGTGGTCACAGTCTTCGTCTTTCAGGACAGGGTTCAGGTGTGGCAGAGAAATGGTGGTTTGTGCTTTACCCCATGGGTGGAACAATCATCGAAGAAGGTTCTACTCCAGGAACATACCATGCCGGATACAATAACGATGCCGGGCGCAGAGCTCTTCAATACTATTTGGACGCTGTTTATAATGACAAATGGGACAGCCATAATATAAAACATGATGCCGATGCTTTTGTTCTGGAACAGACCGCGATGTTCTTCAGAGAATCCTGGGTAATTGGTCACGCAGCGAAGAATAATCCTGATATGGATTATGGTACTGCTCCTGTTCCATCCGATATGAGGTGGGGACGCATCACAAATCCTGTTAACTTGTATGTTACCAGAAGTTGCAAAAATCCAGAGATTGCCTGGGATGTTGCCATGTTCCTGAATAATGAGGATAACCTGTCCTGGCTGCTGAACAATGTAGGCTGGCTTCCCGTTCGACAGGATATAGATTTCTCTGATATTATTGCTGATAAACCTCAGTTTGAAGCCTTTATGTTTAATGACCCGGATTATGAAGAATTCGGATATGTGGGTATAGCCCCGTTTGACGAAATCATGACTAAATTAGCTGAGAGACTCGTATCAGGATTCTTGGATGAAGATCTAAGTAAAAATCCTGCAGCTGTGGACGAATTTATTCGTGAAGCTGCAGAGGAGACTGACAAGATCCTGAAGAAAGCAGACCTTTACGGGGATTGATTCCATTTTTAAAAGAGGAATGAAATTTCATTCCTCTTTTTATAGCCCAATCTTTTCCGGGTTTGTTCCCGGTATCTCATAAAATATAAGGAAATGAAAGAGTATGGGTGTATCAACAGGAGCCGACAGGCTGATACATGTTTGGGGCAACAGAATTGGTTTGAGTTATGTGGAACTGAAAAAAAGGCTGTTTGTCTATATTTTTATTATCCCGGTTCTAGGGGTATATGTATTTCTGCGAATCCTGCCCATTCTGAAAAACTTTCTTTACAGCTTCTTCAGTTCTTCTGTCGTAAAGCCAATGGACTCATTTATTGGCTTTTCCAATTATAGGGAGCTTTTTACAGATTCCCTATTTCTAATTGCAATGAAGAACACGACAATATTTGCAGTAAGTGTAACAGTTTTCAGTGTCTTGATCGCTATAATTTTAGCACTTTTACTTTCAGGGAAGACAAAGGGCGGTGCATTCTTTGAAACCCTCTATTTTATTCCTGTTATTACTCCGATGGTTCCTGTTGCTGTAGTATGGAAGTGGATTTATGATCCTACTTACGGTCTACTGAACTACGTACTTTCATGGGTCGGGCTTAAGCCTGTCGCCTGGCTCGTGATGCCGAATACAGCTATCTGGGCTATTATTGTTATGAGCATCTGGAAAATCATCGGATATAATATGGTGATTTTCCTTGTAGGTATCAGAGATATTCCTGATACTTATATTGATGCGGCTATGATTGACGGAGCAGGGCAATATCAGATTTTTAAGAGTATTATTATGCCTCTTCTCAGGCCTATCCTGATTTTTGTAACTGTAATTTCAACAATAAATGCTTATAATGTTTTCACCCAGGTATTCATCATGACTTCCGGCCCTCAAGGAGCGCCGGGGAATGCTGTAAGAACATTAGTCTTCGATATTTATGAAAACGCATTTCGCTATTTCAAGACTGGTTATGCGGCTTCGGAAGCTGTTGTCCTGTTCCTTATTATCCTGTTGCTTACCTTCGTTCAGCTTGGCGTTGGCGCAAAGAAGGATTAGCACATGAAGGCAAATAATACCAAAAGAATCAATGGGTGGATTATTTTTCGCTATCTGATATTAATTATCGGTGCTTTTGTCATGATTCTTCCTTTTGTCTGGATGTTGTCTACCAGCTTAAAGCCGCCTGATGAGGTCTTATCCTGGCCACCGCAACTGCTTCCAAAAACCATCACTATTGGGAACTATGTAACGGTGTTTGCAACAGCACCCTTTGCCAGATTCTTTCTAAACAGTGTTCTAATGGCCAGCCTTTCTACCTTCTCAATATTACTTACTTCGTCCATGGCTGGTTACATCTTTGGTAAGTTCAGTTTTCCCGGGAGGGATTTCCTTTTCATTCTTTTTCTTGCTACCGCGATGGTTCCTTTTGAGACATATATGGTGCCCCTTTACCTCTCGATGGTGAACGTTCATTGGGTTAATACATTTCCAGGCCTTGTTGCTCCTTACTTGGTAATGAGTTATGGAATATTTTTCATAAGGCAGAATGTAAAAGCTTCATTGCCTGACGAATTATTGGATGCAGCAAGAATCGATGGTGCCGGCGAGTTTCGTATTTTTCGTCAAGTTGTGCTACCTATGCTCAAAGGTCCTTCAGGAGCTCTGGCAATCTTTGCATTTATGCAGACATGGGCAGCTTTCATCTGGCCACTGATTATCACCAGTTCGAGAAAACTTTGGACTATGGAATTAGGTCTCGGGATGTTTCAGTATCGGTTCACTGTTGATCTTGGACCAATCAATGCTGGTTCTATGATCTCAATATTTCCAGTACTCATGGTATTCCTGTTGATGAGACGTCATATTATCAAAGGAATCGCACTTACTGGCATGAAGGGTTAATTCGGATGAATGAAATATTTGATCTGGATACAATTGCAGGATTTTATCCCAGGAAAAAAGCAGATATTTCTCTGAAAAAGCTTAACAAAGTATTAAAGAGTCATATCGTAAGAAGGAGTTGTCTTGTTTCAGCTCGTGGTGTGTTTTATGACAGTCGGGATGGAAATGAAGAAACTCTTGTATGGGCTGAGGCTTCCAGAGTGGATTGTTTTTCACAGTTTACTCCTGTGGGTACTGTGGATATGAGGAATTTTGAGGGAGAAGATGTTTACATCCAATCTCTAAGGGTTCGTGGTGTTCGGATCTGGCGCCTTTTCCCTGATGAACAGGGATGGGACTGCACCCATCCCGGCTTTATTTCGTTTCTGGATTGCCTTGATGGCAGTGGAGACATTCTGTATATGCCCGGGAAGCTCAGTAGTATCAAGTCAGCAGCATCAGGCCGGGATCTTCGTATCATTGTTGATACCCATTTTTACAATCTGACCGATACTCTTTTTTCTATTGAGCCTGGAGATGGTTTCTTTCTATCTACCCGGAGATTACACGGACCGGGGGTGATTAAAAAGATTTGTGAGAAGTTCGGTTCGGAAAGAATGCTATTTGCATCCGGTTCGCCCTTGATGTCTCTCTCCGGGGCCCTTGCAATAGTCAGAAATGCCGATTTGAGTGTTGAAGAAGAGGCTAACATTCTTGGTGGTAACCTTTCACAAATGCTTGGTGGGAGGGCTTTATGAGAATTGATGCTCATGCTCATCTCGGGAAGTGGTATTTTCCTATCGACGAGTTAAGTTCCGAAAAGATGAGAGAGAGCATGAATCTTCTCGGTGTCGATGTGACTATTGTCTCTCACAGTCTAGCTCTTACCTATGATATTTGTGAAGGTAATCAGGTTCTTGCAACTATATTGGAGAAACATCCCGGAAGCATCCTTGGCTATGTTACCGTAAATCTAAATTATCCTGAAGAATCGGTAGTTGAGATGAGGAAGTACCTGAATGGTACGAGAGGCTTTGTCGGAGTCAAGGTACATCCCTTGTTGAACGACCGCCGTTTTGATACCCGGGAGGGGAGAATTATTGCGGAAGCGGCCGCTGAATTGGATGCCCCGGTCCTAATACACACGTTTGGATCCGATATTGAATCTCCTCGGCATGCTGCAGCGGTGGCCAGGAAGGTTCCCGAACTGCGTATTATTCTTGGTCATATGGGGGGCTTTTCCTGGTCTGACGGTATACAGGCGGCTGAGGAATGTGACCGAATATGGATGGAAATATGCAGTACGGCAAATGAGCCGGCCAAGATAGAGGAAAGTGTCAGGATTATCGGCCCTGAACGACTTCTCATGGGTACTGATTCTACTTTATTCCTTCCTGAGTATAACTGGGGCCAGCTTTGGGATGCGGATATCGATCCACGGCATAAGGATATGATTGCTGGATTGAATGCTGCCGGACTCTTCGGATTGGAGAAAAACAAGGGAATGTGAATGAGCTATATAAAACGATTTGAAGATATCATTTCTTACAGTGATCCCGGGTCTCACAATCAGGTGTGTCGGGACATATTACCGAAAGATATAGTTGATGGCATGTTGATTGGTTTCAACAGAATTACTGGGCCCGGAAACAATGGCTTGGGGAATCATAAAAATTTCACTCAGGTATTTGTCATTATACAGGGGCGAGGGATTTTGCATCTTGCCGATCTCTGTATCCCTCTATCAGGGAAGATGATTGTAGAAATTCCTCATGGAACCGACCATGATGTTTTCGTTGATAATGGAGATTTTATCGAATACATGTATGTTAATAAATACAGGGAAGTAAATTGATATTTGATGATAGAAATGAGCTTAAGGACAGATACTGGTGGCTCCAGTTTTGGAAAGCCAATAATCGCATCCTGTATGGGCCGGAATACCTGATTAATGGTAACGGGGACTCGTTGCTTCCCTGTTCAACCCCTTCGGTGGATAGCTCGTTACGAATCCCTGTACTTATTGAACTTGGTGAAGATTGGATTATTCATTATACCGGTGCAAATTATCGGAGATATATACAGGATTTTGAGTATCAGCAGAGAATCCGTAAGGAATGTGCCAAGTATCTGGATGAGACCATCGGATTTAGACTTAAACCTAAGGTAGATACCTCCTCACTACTTCATGGTTCCGTGTATGGCAATGATATTAAATATCCTGAAAAATCGACGCCGTGGCTGGAGCCTCTTCTCAGTGGCATTGAAGATATTAAACCTTTCATAAAACGGATGGAAGCTGTTGATCCTCTGAAGATGGGATTGGTTCCGGATTTTATATCTGGTTATAAGAAGCTCGGTCGTCATTATCGATGGCGAATACTCCATGATCCAGGTTCTGTTCATGGACCGGGTACTATTCTCGGATTCCTCTTTGGTATTAATAATGCCGCACTATTGTTATGTGATGCTCCAGATCTGATGTCAGATCTACTCTCTCTCATAGCGGATGTTACTATTCGATATTCTCAGGGTGTTCGCCTTCATACCGGTTTTCCTGCTGAAGGCCTTGGTATCTATGATGATGTAGCTGGTTTGTTCTCACCAGAGCATTTCCTGAAATTCTTTCTACCGGTTTATGAGAGGTTGTTCAATGCGTTTTGCAGGGCAAGAGAGACAGATCGATTTATTCATAATGATGCGGCGATTTCTCATCTGCTACCTCTTTATGCTGAACTGGGAGTGAATGGTATTAATCCGGACCCGTTGTCAGGTTTACATGAGATTAGGTCTATTCTGCCTGATGCTTTTATTTACGCAGGTGTACCCCCGTTGCTTCTTGCTGAGGGACCTGTTGAAGAAATTTATAAGACAGCTTATTCAGCCTTGGAGATGATGAAGGGTGATGCAAAATTTATCTTAACTACGGCAGGTAGCATTAACGAAGGTACTTCCCTGCGTCATATACAAGCATTATGTGAAGCAGCAGTGGATTTTTCTGAAAGAAATACAAGATAGGGAGAACGTGATGAAAGACATCCTGGCAGTTGATGGTGGAAAACCGTTCATGACTAGAAATGTGGCCGAATGGCCAGTTTATGGTGATGAGGAACGTAAGAAACTAAATGAGGTGCTGGAGTCCGGTCACTGGGGATGTCTAGCCGGTAGTAAAGTCAACGAATTTGAGAAAGTGTTTGCCGAATTTCAAGAGGCTTCCTACGGGATTTGTGTGCCCAATGGTACTGTAGCTTTAGAAATGGCACTCAAGGCATTGGATATTGGTATTGGTGATGAGGTGATTACTACTCCATACACATTTATTGCTACTGTGAGTGCTATCATTAATTCCGGAGCTCGACCGGTTTTTGTTGATATTGATCCGAAAAGTTATTTGATGGATCTAGACCTTCTTGAATTGGCTATTACTGAAAAAACGAAGGCCATAATGCCCGTTCATCTTGGTGGTCGGCCAGTAAATATGGAAACTTTAGGTCTCTTTGCAACGAAACACTCATTGCGGATTATTGAGGATGCATGCCAGGCTTGGGGGTCAGAATGGAATGGACGGAGAGTTGGTGCCTTGGGAGATCTGGGAGCTTTCAGTTTTCAATCAAGCAAGAATATCACTGCTGGAGAAGGCGGGATTGTTGTTACCAATGATGAGGATCTTGCAGATGTTTGTTGGTCTCTTCACAACGTCGGCAGAGTACGCGGTGGTATGTGGTATCAGCATGAGAGGATTGCATGGAATTTTCGAATGACTGAATGGCAGGGTGCTATACTTCTTGCACAGCTTGAGCGGTATTCTGCCGCTTTTGAGCTGAGAGAAAAAAATTCAGCAAACCTGAGAAGACTCATGGCGTCAGAGATTAAAGGGCTTGTTCCTCTGGAGCCAAATTCTGGTATATCGGCTAATTCAAATCATCTATTTATCATGAAATATAATTCTGAATACTTTGGCGGACGCAGCCGAGACCTTTTTGTTGAATCTCTTCGGGCTGAAGGGGTGGAATCTGCATCATCAGGATATGTCCCCCTTCACCAAAATCTGGCAATAAAGAAGGCTCTTGCTAAATTTATAGGGGAGAGTGAAACAATTAGCTTGCCGGTTGCTGAACAGGCCGGGCAAGAAACTGTCTGGTTGGGGCAGACTGAATTCCTTGGAGATGATGCGTATATTGAGATGCTTATTGGAGCAATCAGGAAGATTCAGAAGGCCTAGGCTTGAAACAGGAGAACACTATAATTTCTAGAATAATTGCTGGGGAGAGAGTTTTCTATGAATCCTGAAAGTTTGTTCTCTGGCCATTCTGAAGTATATATCAGTATTAATCGTACTGTAATGTCTCTTCTATCAAACCGTTTTCATACTTTCAATCCCTGGATTGATATGAAATATGACATTATTACTGGCGAAGACTTTCCCGGAAATGATGAGTTGAGAGGGAAAGATAGTGTGTACAGTTGGATACAAAGACAAGTGGAGATTCCACCTTAAAATCCTATGACGCTGTTCTGATTTCTGGGCTCAGCATAGGATGAGGGCGATCATGTGCCTCTTGATAGGGTGGAGGTTTTTGCCTTTGGTGGTGGTTGAATATCAACTGGTTGATATACTGGTCTGTTTGTATTAATATAACGGTATGAATAACATCGAGGTAGGCGCATTTGAGGCCAAAACGCACTTCAGTCAGCTTCTTAGGGAGGTTGAAAAGGGAAGTCTTGTTCATGTTACCCGCCGGGGGAAGCCTGTTGCGGTAATCAGTCCGGAAGTGATAGACGATCGACAGAGGTCACTTGATTCCCTGTCCAGAATCGCCGCACGTAGAACCGTGCTTTCTTCCAGAGAAAAACTGACAACCCGGGATGTTCTCAATTTCCGCAATCATGGAAGAAAGTAATCATGGCTGAAGCAGCTATTGTTATTGATACTTCTGCAGCCATGGCTCTCTTTTTACAGGAAGAAGAAGGATTACTGATTGAAAATGAGCTGAAGCGATTGATTGAGATGAACGGTCAAATATTTGTTCCCTCTCTGTTCTGGTATGAGACAGGAAATGTACTGATTACAGCGGTGAACAGAAAGAGGATTACAATGGATGAACTGCGTGGAATTGAAGCCGACCTTACCGACCTTCCAATAGTAACCGACTTACTTCCCGATGGAGCTGTCAGACAGAGAATCAGAGAATTGGCAGTGGAAAAAAAATTGACATATTACGATGCCTCATATGTTGAGCTGGCCGGACGTTTACAGTTGCCGCTTAAAAGTTTTGATAAGAAAGTTCTCAGAGCGATGGAGTAGAATTTGTTATTCACTGTCGGATCCTACACTCATCCCCAAGAACTACCTGGTTCATGAGATAATGTATTGTGTGTTTAAATGTCGATATTTCTCATGAAATCAGCTAAAATGATGCTATGGACAGTAAAGACACATTGGAAATAATAAAATCCATTATCCAAAAGACTGTAAAACCTGAAAAAATAATCCTTTTTGGCTCCAGGGCCACGAACTCTTATTCCAATGACAGTGACTTTGATATTTGTGTTGTAGTTGAAAATCTTGATGATGAGCGGCAGCTTGCCCGGGAGATAAATAGAGAAATCTTCAACAATAAGCTGGAAGTGCCTGTCGATGTTATTGCAGTTGATTCAAAAAAATATAAACAGAATATGAACCGCATTGGTTTCATCTACAAACAGATTCAGGAAAATGGTGTTGTAGTATATGCCTCTTGATTACAATGACTGGATTAAAAGGGCTATCAACTCTCTTTACCTGGCTAAAGTGGATAAAACTGAAAATATCGTTTTTGAAGATCTTTGTTTTCATGCACAGCAGGCTGTTGAAAAAGGTTTAAAGGCTATATTGATAAAGAATAATGTTGAACCACCAAGAACGCACAACCTTATTTTCTTACTGAATCAGGTGTCTAAAATTCAGAATATTCCAGAAAAGGCTGCTTCAATCATTAATCTTGAAGAGTATTCAATACTCACTCGGTATCCGGGAGATTATCAGTCGATTGGAGAGGATGAGTATAAAGCTTCAGTTCGAATAGCAGAAGAAGCATTAGGGTGGATTATTAAGTCATTGGAGAATGAATAACTAAGAGTATGAGTTATCTGTTCGCCGTCGGTTCCTACACTCATCCTGAGTCACCCGCAGCCGATCCTCAAGGCCGGGGCATCTCCATTTACGAATGGGATAATAATGCAAACAGCAGTCGCCTGGTCTCTGAGTCTCAGGATATCAGAAATCCTTCATATCTCAGTTGGGACTCAGGAATTCAGAATCTCTATGCTGTATCCGAAATGGATGAGAATGCCGGGACTGTCGCTGCTTTACATCTTGATGCGGGTGGTTCTCTGATACTTCAGAATCTGCAGGAAGGTCCCGGGAGAGCCGGTTGTCATTTAACTGTACTTCAACATCCTCCCCGGCTGTTTGCCGTTTCCTACAGTGATGGTTCCATTCGGGCTTATAACCTTGACAATGGGCAAATCACCCCGGCATTTTGGAACTGTTCCTACACCGGGAATGGACCGGTAACTGAGCGCCAGGCCTCTTCTCATGCCCATCAGGTTCTCCCCGGTCCTCTTGGAAATTTCTTTTATGTATGTGACCTCGGAAGCGATATCATCTGGATGCATTCCCCTGATGACCTTAAAAAACCACCGTCAGCCGCATTGAAAGTCCCCCCTGGTTACGGTCCCAGGCATCTGACTTTCGATCCCGAGGGGAGGCACGCTTATGTGCTTTGTGAACTACAGCCTATTCTTCTTATCTGTTCCATCAATCCTCAAACCGGGAAAATGATGATACTTCAGGAACTTCAAACCGCTGCACCAAAGAATTTGAAGATTGCCGCCCCGGCGGCGGTGAAGCTTCATCCTTCGGGGCAGACTCTCGCTGTATCCAACCGATTTGATAATACCGTTGCCGTGTTTTCAATCAGGCGCGATGCCGGTGCTGCAGGGAAAAGTCCTGTACTCTCCCTGGCGGAAAGATTCTCCTGCAAGGGTAAGACGCCCCGGGATATCACCTTTTCTCCAGATGGGAGCCGGCTCTTTATTACCAATCAGGATTCCCATAACATCAGCTGCCGGAACTTTGATACGGTAACGGGCCTACCCGGTGAAGGCTGGGGTGAAGGGATTTCAACCGGGTCGCCTGTCTGTGTTGTGATGCTGTAATTTTAGCTTATTTCCGGTACCAGGCCAGTGATTTTTTCAAAGCCGATATAACAGTTTGTCCGATTAATTCTCCGGTGATGGTATGCATCCCGGTGTATTTAATTTCTTCAGCCCGGTTTTTACTCTCGGGGTAGATAATCACGCTGCTGTCTGTACCGGTTCCGGTGGCAATGGCATCACTCGCCCTGCTTTTTATACCCATTTCCTGTAATACCCGGGCTTTAGCTCCGGCGGAAACCATCAGAGCTTCCACTGCCGCCTGAAGGGAGAGAGGGGTGTTGCAGATAATGATTGTGTTTATGGTTCCCCCGGATTTTACTTCCGACAATACTTTCCGGTATTCTGCCTTATCACCGGCAGACCGGGCGTTTGAAAGGCCGGAAGTGAGGTGTGTTTCAATCTTGAGTTTCTCAAAACTCAACTGGGATGCAGCGTAGGAGTCCATGGAAGCTGATGTAAGAAATCCTATGGAAGGTTCCTTCCATCCCCGACTCATTGCATAATCCCTGATGCTGGTTTCGGGGGATTTTAAATTGGTTTTTTCTCCGGAAAAATCTTCATCAACTTTAAGATTAATTATTCTTCTGGTAGTTCCAATCCCCTTACCGTACACGGCTGTCCCGGCATATCGGTATTCAGAAGGCAGCAGTACAGTAAGATGTGAAGCGGAGAGGTCAATTAAAATATCATCAGGATTTATCATAGATTAAATGTACGCCGGGTGTGCATTGTATTTGGGAAACTACCCATTAATAATCCTTCTGAGAAAGGCAACACCGTTTTTAACATCCTCTATTCTATTCTCTCCTGCTTCGCGCTCAATGGTTAAACTGCCGGAATAACCGATCATATCCAGAGCTTTCAGATAGCTGGGAAAACCGACATCACCTGAACCCAAAGTCAACTCTACAAAATACTCATCAATATTCAGGTTCTCAGGATTCCCCTCTGCAAACGCATTGTAAATCTGTTTAGGATTGCATTTTTTTATCATTTTTCCATCTTTGGCATGGGTATATATAATGTGGTTTTTCAGGGTTTCCACAGCTTTGGTAACATCTTCCCCTTGAACCATCACAATGTTTGCAGGATCGAAATTAACTTTCAGATGGGTTTCCCCTGTATCTGTTATAAATTGATTCAACACGGCAGATTTTTCAGGTCCGGTTTCGACTGCGAGATAGATTCCAGCTGTTTTGGCGTAAGAGGCAATTTCAGATAGAGCCTCCTGCATAATCAGATACTGATTGTTTTTATGCTCAGGAATTACTCCGATATGAGTTGTTATGATATTTGTTTCTAACTCCTGTGCAAAATCAACAATCGCCTTCATTTGAGGTATTTTTTCTTTATTATCATCTTTACGCTCAAATCCATGACCACCCAGATCGCCGACGAGGGCTGAGATTTCAAGGTTATGACTTCTTACCTGTTTTGTTATTTTTTTTGCATCAGAAAAAACAAAACTTCCAGTGGACATCTGATAGGATGATATATACATCTGGATTGAATCAACAGATAACCTGGCTGTTTCCTTTAATGCTTCAGAGAAAGGCAGTCTGAGAGAGTCAATTAATACACCGATTTTTAAATTCATATGTTAATCCTTTCATTGATTTCGTCTATCAGATAAGCAGACTTCAGTGCATCTTGAATATTCACCAGGGTTTTAATGAATTTATGCTTATACGCAATAAAATCTACCAATTGATCTTTTATCTGATTGTTCTGATAACAGGAAACCTGCTTGGCAAGTTCCATGTACCGGTTAATTCTAAGGTTTTTCTCGATAAAATCGCCATCCAGAAAACCCCTTTCAAACTCTATCGTTACCCTTCGTTCTTTATCCGAGCTTATCCAGGATGAAACAATTTCTCCAGAGAAACCCTTTTTATGTCTGGTATGGACAATACACTTCATTATTTCATTGTCAACCTTTTCCACTTCCACATCAGCGATGCTGAAGGCTCCGAAAATACATTGAACCAGATCTAAATCATGGACGAGTTTATCTATAATCAGACCATCTTTTACCCGTTCAGGCTTCGGGCTGGTTCGAGAGAAGATATATTTCACTACCTTACCGTATATTTTGTATTTAACGGCCTCTGAAGCATCCAGGGTTACAGGGTTGTACCGCTCAACATGCCCCGGCATGATTCTTACTTGGAATTTCTTTGAAAGATAGATGAGCCGTTTCACTTCCCTTGCCGTTTCACAAACAGGCTTCTCAATGAGCAGTGAGATATTGTTCCGTATGAGTTTTTCAGCTATTTCTGCATGAGTGTTAATCGGTGTTGCAATTACAGCTGCATTTATACCCGAGTCTTTATCCTGAAGCATCTCATCAATAGAACTGAAAAAACTGATGCTGCTGGTTTCCGGGGGCTTGTCTTTTTGAAATGATGCATCAACGATGGCCTTCAGCTGAAAATCCCTGAGCAGTTCCGGGAGGTCGTGTTTATAGTAGGATTCATACCCTCTTTGACTGCTCAGTTCCAGACATGCCTTCTGATATATACGGCCCATATATCCGGAACCGATAATGGCAAAATTGGTTTCATTGCTCATATTGAGATTCTATCATTTCTGTTCGGATAGTTAATATGGAGTCTGCTGGTGGAAGTTATACAGGTTCTTGAAGACAAGATTATTGATATGAAAATTGCATGAATATCTTACTGAATAAGAGATTTCCCCACTCCTATTATTATTTAGCTGATCAATATCCGAGCAAAAAAAAGCCACACCAAATAACTGCTTCGTTATTCAATATGGCTTTCTGTAGTCGGGCTGGGCAGATTTGAACTGCCGACCCCTTGTCCCCCAGACAAGTACGCTAAACCCCTGCGCTACAGCCCGTTGTCATTTCGACGAGGGAAAATATATCCGGTAGAGGTGAGCTGTGTCAACGCCGGCGGGAAATGAGCCTGATTGTTCTTGAATCACCTTTCTCTCTCAGTTACTCTTAGAGTTAAGAAAATCAGCAGCTCTTGGTGGACAACTTGAAAAACGGTGTACATTTAATTACCTATGCAGACAGCCTGGGTGGGGATATTCGGGAGCTTCATGCCATATTGAAGAACAATCTCGAGGGTGCACTGGTTGGTATTCATTTACTTCCCTTTTACCCTTCTTCTGCAGACAGAGGTTTTGCCCCCATCACCTATAGGGAGGTGGAGGGACGTTTCGGCAGCTGGGAGGATGTGGAATCTCTGGGGGATGATTTCGATCTGACGGTGGATTTCATGGTGAACCACGTCTCATCACATTCATCCTGGTTTAAAGACTGGATAGAGAAGGGTTCAGATTCTAACTGGGATGGGTTGTTTATTCCTGTAGACCGGCTTTATCCCGATGGTATTTCTGAGGAGGACAGGAAGACTATCTATACCCGCAAGCCTAGAGAACCCTGGATACCGGTGGAATTCTCTGATGGCTCAGTCCGGAATATCTGGTGTACCTTCAGCGAGGAGCAGATAGATATCGATGTCTTTTCGAAGACTGGCCGCCGCTGGCTGAAAGAAGAACTGAGTGCTTTGTCTTCTCATAGGGGGATTAAAATGATCCGCCTGGATGCCGCGGGGTATGCCACAAAAAAACCGGGTACCCGATTCTTTTTTGAAGAGCCGGAAATTATTGAACTTTTCGATCGCTGTAAAGCAGTTACTTCTCCCTTCGGTGTGGAACTTCTGCCGGAGGTTCATGAGCATCATTCCTATCAGGAGCGGCTGGCCGGATGGGGGCTGCCGGTATACGATTTTGCCCTGCCAATGCTTATTCTGTATGCCTTTTATTCAGGGGAGGCGTCTCCCCTTGCAGGTTGGTTGAAAAGATGTCCCCGCAACTGTGTTACGACCCTGGATACCCATGATGGTATTGGTGTGGTGGATGTGGCCGACCTTCTCAGTCAGGATCAGATTGATTTCACTGTAAATACTCTTTACGAGAAAGGCTCCAATATGAACCGGCGCTACTCATCCGCCGATTATGGGAATCTGGATCTTTATCAGATAAACTGTACTTATTATTCGGCTCTCGGCGAGAATGATGATGCTTATCTGGCGGCCCGGGCTATTCAGTTTTTTGCCCCGGGGGTTCCACAGGTTTACTATGTGGGCCTGCTTGCCGGGGTGAATGATATCAAACTTGTAGAAGAGTCCCGTCAGGGCAGAAATATCAACAGGCACAGTTACAGTGTGAAGGAAGCCAAAGAAGAGCTTGAGCGGCCGGTGGTAAAACGTCTTTTGGAGTTGATGAAGTTTCGTAATTCTGAGCCGGCTTTTAGTGGTAACGATATTAAAGTGACCCTTGAAGCTGAGGTTGGAGTGCTTGTTATCCGGCGGAAAAACGGGGAGTACCAGGCCGCTCTTAAAGTAGACTTCAAGCATCAAACGATGCAGATTAACACTACAACACCCGATGGACAGAGTTCCATCGTTATATAATGAACAAAACCGGAGGTATTAACTCTATGATTATCAGTTGCGGTGAGGCTCTCATCGATTTTGTCCCTCAGAAGGGGAATAACTTACTCTACGCTCCCTGCCCCGGCGGCTCTCCCTTCAACCTGGCAATTGCATCTGCCCGTCTGGGTGCCCCGACAGGATTTCTGGGCAAGATATCCCGGGATTTTTTCGGGGATATGCTTTTTAACCGGCTAACGGATGAAGGTGTGGACACCTCCTACACCCGTCGGTCCGACCGTCTTTCCACTCTGGCTTTTGTGAAAATTGAGAAAGGTGAAGAGCCGCGATACGCCTTCTATACAGAGAACACTGCGGATAGAAATCTTGCGACCGTTGATATTCCTGAGTCCTTTCCCGATTCGGTGGAATGTCTTGAGTTCGGCTCTATCTCCCTGCTTCTGGAACCCCAGGCGGAAACTATTAAGAATTTTATCCGCCGTGAATCGGGGAAGAGGGCGATTTCTTTCGATCCCAATGTCCGTTCCCTGATGGTTGGAGACAAGGAGGCCTACACCACCGAGATGGAGGAACTGGCAGGACTCTCTACTATTGTTAAAGTGAGCAGTGCCGATCTGGAATGGCTCTATCCCGAACGCCCTTCTGAAGAAAGCGCTCTGGCCTGGCTGGCCCTGGGTGCGGGGATTGTTGTGCTTACCAGGGGTAAAGACGGGGCCGTACTGATCGGCCCAACCTATCGGGTTGAAGCCCCGGAATATTGGGTTGAAGTGAAGGACACCATCGGTGCCGGAGATACCTTTCATGCGGCTCTACTGGTAAGGCTGCATCAATTGGGACGGCTTTCGGCAAGAACCGGCAGCGAACTTACACAGGAGGAAGCTCAGGATGTGGTGCAATTCGCTGTGAAGGCTTCCAGTCTGAACTGTGCCCGGCAGGGGGCCGATCCCCCTACTGCCGCCGAGATGGCCGAAGCGAAATAGTATTCAAACTGACGGCGCCAGAGGTCAATAATCTTTAACAGGTATATCCAGCAAAGCTCTCAGATCCACCATCTGCCCGATGTGATACCCGTTATGGGCAATGGTGAGCAGGATTTCCCGGAAGGCCGAATGGGAGGAGCGGCGTCTGAGCGGGGCTGATATATCAAATTCTTCACGTTCAATCCAGCCCTTCATGATGTTCATATCCCGGGCTGCTGACTTGATGGCATCTGTCCAGGTCTGCTGAGAAGGAGGTACCGGATCGGGCCAGTACCCTGAAGGGAAGGGCTTTTCACTGTAGACTTCGGCTGTTACCCAGTCGATAAGATCCCGGTTAACGATACGCAGGTGCTCTACAAGCATCCACATGGAATGTTCCAGAGGTTTAAATAGTTCTCCGGCTCGCTCAAAGGGGAATCCTTCCAGGACTTTTTCAATACCCACATGAGCGGCGCCTTCTCCAAGTATTTCCAGAAGGTTATTCTTTATCATTTTTTCATTCATTACCGGCCTCCTGGAACAATTCGGATTTGAATTCAGGTTTCTGTATGTTAGCATTGTTTATGAAGATTTTCAGATGTTATAAAGAAAAAGAAATCACTGAAGAGCTGGATCTGAAAATCAGGAATGGTCTTTGTCTGAGTTTTTCTCAGTATGCCGATATTTTCAAAAAATCCCGCTATTGGCATGGTATTCTCCCGGTTACTTCGGTTGTAGTGTTCTGTGACGATGAAAGCAGCAATGTAATTGCCCACGCAGGGATAATTCAGAGAGAAATCCTTATTGACGGGAACAACAGATTATCTGTATTCGGGATACAAAATGTATTTATTCAACCGGATTTCAGGGGGCAGGGTTTACTGGGCAGGCTGATGAGGGAGATTCTCAAAGCTGTTGAGAGTGGTGGTTATGATTGCGGGCTGCTGTTCTGTGTTCCTGAACTAGAAAAAGTCTATTCCAGATTTTCATGGGAAAAAATATCAAATACCAATATTTCTGCAGTAAATGATGAGGGATTGGTGAAACCAATCACAGCAGCTAATATTGCAATGTACTACCCTTTGAGAATCCATGAGTTCCCTGAAGGGGATATTAATCTTCAGGGCTATGACTGGTAACCGGTTGTCACTATTGAAGTAATACTATTTTGCCATACCATTGATAACATCGGCGATGACATCAAAGGCCCGGCCGAAAGTTGAAAAATCGAATTCTTCTGTGCATCCGATGATAAATCCTGAAGGATCGCCTGCTTCTTTTATGTATGTGGATGTGTAATTCCGGATAACTGAGTCTTTTTCGGTGTAAACATTTCCGGGAAAGTTCAAACTTAATACCTTATCCGGCCAGGCCTCCCGAGCTTCTTTTACAGTCATTCGTTCCATTGGCGGCGGGGTGAATGCTTCCATAATATCCAGTTTTGCCCCGGCGATTAAATCCTTTAAAACAAGATTCTCTCCATCGTAGTGAGCCAGTGAGAGTTTTCCGTTCTTTTTCAGTGGCTTACTTACCTCGTTATACACGGGAACACAGTAGGTTTTGTAAATCTTAGGAGAGATAACCGTTCCGGTAACATTGTCGCCAAACCAGATAACCTCAGCAGGACTGACAGCAGCCAGCTCAATCTGTTGACGATACAGATTCAATAATGATTCATGGAGAGAATTAAAGATTTCTGTATGGAAATAGAGAGCTTCGCTCCATACCTCTACGCCCATATAGTTCACCCAGAGCCAGGTGATTGGGACTGGTATAATTTCTCCAAGAACAATACCGTTATCTCCCATTTCTTTAAGGGCTTTTTTATATTCTTCAAAATTTTCTTCAATGATCGTATGATCGAAGACATATTTCATGATGGACATATCATCTGCATTTTTTATGAAGTGTTCATCAATCCATTTGCTGCCGAACATTTCCTCATATTTGTATTCTTCATGAATACTTCCAAGAGGTGTCTCGATTGTAGTACTGAATCGTTTATCCTTTCCCGCGCCGTTTTCGACAATTTGTATATTAATCGTATCATCAGGAATCTCTTTGAATATTTTAACCGAATTGATAGGAATCAGCCCCTTTCCCAATAATCGTTCTGCATCTGCAGAATCAACATTTTCCAATATCCACTTGTAGATAGTGAAAGGAATCTGATCCGGTTTATTCCCCCGGAGTGCTGTCATTAAGCGATCTTTTTTTGTCATGGTATATTTCCTATTTATTAAACCCGCATGCTTTAGAATATTTGCGGATAAGTTCTGGATGGGCACTGCAGATGGAATACCTCCCTGTGCCATTTCCAGATCGGTTGCCTTTTATAATTTTCAAGAATTCTATTATAGCATCCAAGACATTCCCCAGGTAATTTCTGTATAATACCAGCATGCTATCACCCCATAGTGATTGACGCAATCAATAAATATGAAAATAATGACTGGGAAAAACGTAAAATGGCTCTAATTGATTGAAATGATTGACGTGATCATTAATCATGTAGTAGTCTTAACAAAAGGAGCTGAATGTGCTTATGAAAACTGATTTTATCAGCTGGTGCGGCAGTGTCCAATAAAAAAAAGCTCAGACAGGATGCTATTCTTACAAAGCTTCAAGAATACGAAAGTATCAGTGTAGAACATCTCTGCCAGGCCTTCAATGTCAGTGAGGCAACGATTCGAAGAGATCTTGCCGATCTTGATGCAGGTAATAGACTTCACCGTGTATTAGGCGGAGCAAAAGTTGCTGAAAACTATAAATCAGAGTTACCGGTTTTTGACCGCATAGACGAAATGAAGAATGAAAAGATGCGTATCGGCCGGGCTGCGGCACAGATGGTTGAAGATGGGGATATCATTTTTATTTCCAGCGG
>DEIH01000048.1 GCA_002352375.1 Spirochaeta sp. UBA2779
TGTCCACCAGTGATGTGAATATCTGTCTGATTCCTGAAGTTCCATTTACGATGGAAGGGGAGAACGGTCTGCTGAAAACTCTTGAAAACAGGCTGGATAAGAGAAAACATGCTGTAATTCTTGTTGCCGAAGGAGCTGGACAGGAACTGCTTAACAGCGGTAAGGACGGGCTGGATGCATCGGGGAATAAATCCTACGGCGATATCGGTTTGTACCTGAAAGACGCCATTCATAAGTTTCTCACCGAAAAGGGGCGGGAAGCGAATATCAAATATATCGACCCCAGTTATATCATCAGGGCCTCACCTGCCAACCCGGTGGATTCTTATTACTGTGCCCGCCTGGGTGCCAATGCTGTTCATGCCGCCATGACCGGTCGGACCGCCTGTCTGATCGGTCAGTGGAGCAATGTTCTGGTTCATGTCCCCATCCACATGGCCACCTTTAAGCGGAAGCAGGTTTACAACGAAGGTTCCCTCTGGCGGGATGTTCTGGAATCCACTCGTCAGCCAATTTCCATGATGAATTGATTCTTATTAATCTCTCTTGTGATGTCTCTTTATGGTTTCCTGTATGAGGTTTTCAGCCTTCTGGTTCATCCGGGCGGCAGCTTTCCGTTTTTTTTCTCCTTCTCTGATGAAATTTTCAGGATTTAGGGCTTCTCCGACAATCAGTTTTACCCGGGGAGGCCACCATGGAAGAAAACGGTGGATAGGCCTTTTCAGTAATATCTCTGAAATCGGAATCAAAGGAACATTGTACAAACAGGCAAACCAAGCGGCTCCGATGATAAATCCTGAGGGCTTCTGGTTCCCACGTTTAATCACACCCTCGGGGAAAAAATGAACCAGTTCACCCCTTCCCAGAGCCGCTTTAACCGAGCTGCCTACAGTCATCGGCCTATCATCAGGGATGCCGATAACACCCATAATCCAGTTGAACCATCCGGCATCGACTCTTTTCATGTTGGCCTCTTCGGCTACAAAGCGTATGTACCGGGGCCGGGCGGCGTGCCAGATGAAAAACCATTCCAGGTCGATACAGTGGTTCATCACGGTTATTCCCGGTCTCCTGATGCCCAATCGTTTTCTCCCTGTTACCCGAAGGCTGTAGTATGGAATCACCGTCAGAAAAAGAAGGGGATAAAAGAAGAAGTAGCCTGCAATCCGGAGTCCCCGGCGGAAGGGGGACTCCTTTATCAACGGACGGTACGGCCTTTCCATATATACCCCAGTCCCTTTTTTGAAAGGGTAATTGAGCGAATCGAGAGAATCAGAACCCAGGTGAAGTGAATTGGATACAGAAATGCCGTAAACCATGGAAGCTTTCTGTCGGTCATGGTGATACCCCAGGATGCGAGTAACAGCAGTACACCCAGACCAAGAGGCAATGAAAGGCTGCTTCCGGTTAAAACGGCGATAAGAGTGAGAGGAACCGGGAGTATGAGAAATGACACCATCACAAAACCCATAAAGAGAAAGGGATAAACCTGCTTATCAAAGTATTCATACACCACCCGCATAATTCCCATTTTTGCATGGCTCATTGAGTCGTACATATTTCCTGACAGGTAGTCTTTGGCATCCATAAATACCTGGCTGTAACCTGCACCCTTCAAATACCGGGCCATCTGTATATCTTCATTAATCTTATCTTTTACCGGATTAAATCCGCCGATTTCCTTCAGAACCTCATTCCTTACACAAAAAAACTGTCCGATAGCATGGGAGAACATGTAAGTTTTACTGTGACGGAACAGCCATAGGGGCAGAAGAAAGGATGTAGCCAGGTACATCACAGGAAAGAGCAGGTATTCCTTTTTCTCAGGAGATGTGTGCCGGGCATACCCTGATAGAAAGTCAACCTGATGGGCTTTGAAGTTTGTGACAGTCCAGGATACAAGCTGTTTCCCCGGGCACATGTCGGCATCGAGAAAAATGAGAATCTCTCCCGCGGCAAGGGTAATAAGCTGCTGCATGGCATAGGGTTTTCCCTTCCATCCCGGGGGGAGCTTTGCCCCTTTAACAGCCCGGAATCTGTCATCTCCCTTCATCAGTGTTTCAACAAATTCCAAAGTACCATCTTCCGAGTTATCATCCAGAACAATCACTTCAAAATTCTGATAATCCTGTCCGGCCAGTCCCTCCAGAGTCGGGGTAATTCTTGCAGATTCGTTTCTGGCCGGAATAAGGACGGATACCAGAGGGCCGTCGCTGCAGTCCGGTTTCCTGGCGATATAATGCAGATAAATGATATTGGCCATGGTGAACAGCAGTGTGTATGTACCTGTGGCAATAACCAGCCAAATATAAATATCTTTAACCAATGAAACTCTCCAGGAGAAAATCCATCATTCCCAGTACAAAAATATTTTCCGGATACAAATTCAGGGCTTCTCGAAACCAGGAGAGGGCTTGTGCATCGTCTTTTTCCATAAAAGAGGCCATAGCAAAACCTCCATAGATGTTAAACTCATCCTCCTTGTCTTTAATCCCTTCTCGGAGAATTCTGCGGTACAGCTCTCTGGCCTTTTCCGGGTTTCCACCGTAAGCCGGAGGTGAATAGGCCAGCCGGGAAGCTTCCTGAATAAGGGCTTTTTGATAGTCGGGGTTCAGCTCCAGAGCGGTTTTTACCTGCTTTCTGGCCTTAGGACCAATGGCAAGAGCCTGACCGGCACTGCCGAGAAAGAGCATCTGTCCGAGAATTTCTCCAAGGAGGCTGTGAGATTCAGCACCGGGGTTCAGCTCCAGATAACTTTCTGCTGCAATTCGTGCCTCTTTGTAGGCATCCAGAGCCGCTTCCCGTTCGGTATAGTATCTCCTCAGGGCAAGGTAGCGCCCTTTGCGTAAGTCTCCGGCATAGGCTGCCATTTCTTCCCGGTTTTTAATGGCCTGGTAATACCGCCCGAGATAATATGCGCCCAAAGCCCTGGTGTGTTCAGCTTCTATTAAATTGAGATTTGAGGAGAAAATCTCATTCAAAGTCTTCTGATAGCTCTGCCGGACTTCGATATCGTTGAGAGAGTGGTTGTAAACAGCATCCCTGAAGGGGCCTATGATGGTTTCTACAGAATCAACTTCATCCGCAGCCGCAGAAAGCGGAACGGCGAAAATGAGTATTGCTGCAGTTACCAGTACCGGGAAGCCCAGGGGCAGAGTGCCGCAGATGGTTGGGTGCATAAACTGTAATCAATCCTTATTTTTCAGATGCTGAAAAGGATGTTATCACGCAGGATGAAAATTGTCTTGAAATTTCTGAAAATCGGGAAATTACTTTACCCCGAGTATGGAAGCATAAGCTTTCAGAGCCTCATCATCTGAACTTCCATCAAGAACGGAACCTGCCAGGATTTTCCCCAGCTGCACCCCTTCCTGGTCGAAGGAGTTCAGATTCCAGCAGAATCCCTGGAACATCACTTTGTTTTCAAAATGGGCCAGCAGACCGCCGAGTACTCGGGCATTCAGTCTTTTGGCTGTTAAAAGAGTGTTCGGCCGCATCCCGTCGAAGTTTTTATTGGGATTCTTATTATTACTTCCTCTGGCAAAGGCTATTATCTGGGCTGCCAGATTGGCATTGAGCTTGGACTGGCTGGTAGAACCGAAGGTTTCAACATCCTCCCCCTTCTGGGACTCCCGAAATCCGATGAACTGAAGTGGCACCACATCGCTTCCCTGATGCAGCAGCTGGTAGAAGGAGTGCTGACCGTTGGTTCCAGGCTCCCCGAATACCACAGGTCCGGTGGGGTAGGAGACAGCCTCTCCCCGGCGGTTTACGCTTTTGCCGTTGGATTCCATATCCAATTGCTGCAGATGGGCCGGAAAACGTGAGAGGGCCTGACTGTAGGGCAGCACCGCAGTGGAAGGCAGACCAAGGACATTCCGGTTAAACACACCGATCAGGGCATCAAGAAGGGATGCATTCTTTCTGATATCCTTTTCCAATGACGCCTTGTCTACTTCGCCGGCACCATCAAGAAGGGCGTCAAAAGTATCCGGTCCCAAAGCAAGGGAGAGAACCGCTCCGCCGACAGCGCTGGTGGAAGAGTACCGGCCGCCGATATAGTCGTCGATGAAAAACGAGTCCAGTACGGATGAGGATTCGGCCAGAGGACTGGTTTTACTGGTTACGGCAATAATATGCTTTGCCGGGTTGTAGTCTTGAACCCCGGCAGCCTTCATTCTGGCCATAATAAGATCGCGGTTGGCCAGGGTTTCCTGGGTTGTTCCGCTTTTTGAAACAAGGATGAACAGGGTGGTTTCCGGGTTGATGAGGGATATAACATCTGCCGCATCATCAGGATCGACATTGGAGACGAAAAAGGCTTTCATCTTTGGTGTTTGAGTTTGCCTCAAGGCCAGGTAGAGTGCTCTGGGGCCCAGATCTGAGCCGCCGATTCCGATTTGAACAACTGTGTCAAATGCTTTTCCTGTGGAGCCCCTGATAATCCCCGAATGAACTTTTCCGGAAAAATCTCTTATCCGGGTATTCTGTTCTTCGTAAAAGGATCGAATGTTCTCACCGTTTTCTACGACATCCTTTCCTAATTGACCTCTGGTGAGCTGGTGGAGTACCCGTCTGTTTTCACCGGTGTTGATTCTCTCACCGTTGATAACAGCTTTGTACTTCCCTATCAGGTTCTGCTCATCGGATAGAGCCTGAAGGCGGCTAATGTCGATTTCAGTCAGCATCGAGGCCCCGTAATAAAAGGTGATACCCGCCACAGCTGAAACTTTCCATGAATTAACACGTTCTTCTGTAAGATCGTCTGCCGGATTAAATAATGTGTCAGTCCGTCTGAGCTGGGTAAATGCGTCAGTATCGTTAAGGTTTTTCCATTTCAGAGCCACTATATCCCTCCAATAGAGATTTAAGTCTAATTTTTTACGGTTCTTCAGGCAAGTCTGCTTACTTTGAAAAAAACAGCTCTCATGATACGCTCCGTCATGGCAAAAGAGCAGTTCAGATATCATTCAGACCCGAACAAACACAGTGATTCAGATTGGCAGAATCCGGAGATAACCGGCAGGAACAAACTCCCGGGTCGTTTTCAGCAGTTGCCGTATTCCAGCGCCGGGGATATCGAGAGCCCCTGGGCTTTGAGCCTGGATGGTGAGTGGCAGTTTAAATGGTATCCGAACCCAGCACAGGAGAAAGAAGAAAAAACGAAGGACTGGAAAACTCTTCCGGTGCCGTCAAACTGGGAGATACACGGTTATGGAACACCCCAGTACACCAACGTTGTATACCCCTACAGCCATGATACGTCACATCCTCCGGCAATCAATCCCGATGATAATCCTACCGGTTGTTATCAAACCACTTTTCTTATACCTAAAGAATGGAAAGAGAGGCGGGAGGGTATGATACTCCGCTTTGATGGAATCAGATCTGCCGCTGAGATTCAATTGAATGGTGAGTATGTGGGGTATACCCAGGACAGCTACTCTCCCTCTGAATTTGTAATCGGTCCATACCTGAAAAAACGGGCAAAGAATATTCTTACTGTAAAAGTCTACAAATGGTGTGCAGGAACCTACCTGGAAGATCAGGATATGTGGCGTATGGGGGGCATTATCCGTTCGGTGAAGCTGATAGCTCCACCACCCGGAGGTATTTTCGATGTTTATGCACGCTGCAGTTTCAGTAAAACCTTCAGAGATGCTCAGATGGAGGTATCTGTAACACTTGATAAAATTGTCGGAGAGGGGAATATAAACCGGACTGTACGCTGGTATCTGTATGAGCCTGGAAGCAAAGATATTCTGGCTTCCAGTAACCCTGTTTCAGTAGCATTGTCCGGAGATAGACAGTCTGTTGCTGAAACCTCTGTACCGGTAATAGAACCTGAGAAATGGAGCAGTGAGAATCCTCATCTCTACAGCCTTGTTGTTGAGCTCAGCGATGAAGAGGGGACCCTTCTTGATGTACGCAGTATGGCCTGGGGCTTTCGGCAGGTGGAAATTATCCAGGGTTCGAAAGGTGCCGTTTTAATGGTGAACGGACGTCCGGTGAAACTCTTCGGGGTGAACCGCCACGACATTCATCCCCGATATGGACAGGCCGTCCCCCGGGAAGTAATTGAATCCGATCTGATTCTGATGAAACAGCACAATATCAATGCGGTCCGCTGCAGTCATTATCCCAATTCTTCTGCTCTCTACGAGATTGCCGACCGGATTGGTCTTTATGTTGTTGATGAGGCAAATGTCGAGAGTCACGGTTTAAGAAAAAAACTGCCGGCATCCCTTCCTGAGTGGACGGATAACTGTGTTGAGAGAATGGAAAGGGTGGTACTGAATCATCGGAATCACCCTAGCATCATTATCTGGTCTTTAGGCAATGAGGCCGGTTCCGGATCCAATTTTAAAAAAATGAAATCCGCTGCTCTAGCCCTGGATACGACACGGCCCATTCATTATGAAGGGGACCACCGGCTGGATATATCGGATTTTTTCAGCCTGATGTATGCCAATGCGGGTGTTGTAGAAAAAATCGGCCGGCGTAAAAAAGTCCGGATTGCCCAGGGAGAGCCCGGACATCCTTTCGGTTGGCCGGTTTCACCCCGTAAGTACAGGAATAAACCTCTGATTCTTTGTGAGTTCGCCCATGCAATGGGAAACAGTCTGGGTAATTTTTCTGATTATATGGAGATTATCAACCGTTATCCCCACATCGCTGGAGGTTTCATCTGGGATTTTGCTGATCAGGCTTTATATAAAAAAGATAAAGAGGGAAAAGAGTATCTGGCATACGGCGGTGAGTTCGGAGAGGAACCTCACGACGGGATTTTTTGCGCAGATGGTCTGGTTACCGCTGATCGTAAACCCCAGCCGGAGATAGCCGAGGTGAAAGCTCTGTATTCACCTGTATCTTTTCTGGCTGAGGATATCAGGACCGGCAGGGTTACCCTTTTTAATCATCATGCTCACGTTGATTTGGCGAGATACGATATCAGCTGGATTCTGGAGCGAAATGGCATTGCTGTAGCTGAGGGAACTATCCGGAAACCGGATATTCCACCGGGTGAGAGCAAAACGGTTAACCTGTTCCGAAATCTGGCGGCTTTCCCCAGCGAAGGTGAGGGTTTTATTACGTTCAAAGTCTGCCTGAAGGAGGAAAGCGAATGGGCTCCTTCAGGTTTCGAAATAGTCAGGATGCAGCTGCCTGTTCCTTCTATACCTAGAGAAAAAGTAGCCGATGCTATTTTGGACTATCTGGAAATAACTCCGGAGTTTGAATCCATTGTAGAAGGTAACACGAGTAACCCTGAGTCCCCAGCTTCCCGGTGGCAGTATGAAGAGAAGGCGGGAAAGCTCTATATTGCCGGCGGCGGAATGGGCGCAAGGGTGAGCCTGACCGATGGCAGTTTAGAGTTTCTGGACTTCGGGAAAGGCAATATGCTGGCTGAATCGTTACAGCCGGATTTTTTCCGGGCCCCGACAGACAATGAACAGTTGGGTATGGCGTTATTTCTTGATGAATTTCTTCCGGCTGGATTGATTGGAAATCGGCTGCGGAAAGGACTCTTTCGTCTGGCCAATCGGATTTACGGAAAGGACTGGGAGAATGCCGGCAGGAACCGTATCCTGAAAAGCTGGAAGGTAAAACAGGCCGCCGAAGGGCTTCAATTGAAATTATCTCTGAAAGTTTCAGGATTTACAGCCCCACTGCATCAGGAGTTTTTCTTTAAGAATAATGGACAGGTAAATGTAAAAATGCAGGGCCGCCCATGGAGAGAAATGGTCCGCTTCGGGAGCCGCATGGTAATTCCCTCCAGATACCGTCAGGTTTGCTGGTATGGCAGGGGGCCTCAGGAGTGTTACGTCGACAGACAGGCTGGTGCCCTTGTGGGTATACATGAAGCAGATGCCGATGAGCTATCTTTTAACTATTTAAAACCTCAGGAAAGCGGGAATCGAACTGCTGTTCGCCGGGTTTCTTTCTCCGACGGAGGAACGGCTCTGTCTTTTTGGGCAGTTGAGGGGAGAGTAATCAATTTTTCCGCCCGCTTTGCCTCAAGGGAAGATGTAGCAGCCGCCGGACATCCTCATGAAATCAAACGGAGTAAGAACCTTCATGTCCATATCGACGGGGGACAAAGGGGGGTTGGCGGAAGTATTCCCGGCATGTTGAATCTGATGGGAAAGTACAAAATGAAACCTTTTCGCAAATATCGAATGGAGTATGTTATCAGGCGGGAGACTCCCGGCGACAGAGAAAAAGGTGTGAGGCGCAATTCGGTCAGCTAGTGAAAAAAACAGAAGAAAGAGTTATCGCCCATATATATCATCAAGGATGATATTGATGGATTTTCCTGCTTCACCGTCTACTGCAGGATTTCTGTTCTGTTCAAGGGCCTGGACAAAATCATCAATCAAAGGCTGATGGGTGTTCTCCGGGTTGGGATATTTTTCAACCCGGGACCTCTTATCTGTGAAAATCTCCAGAGTTCCTGCATTGAGATTCGGTACATGGATGGAGCCCTTACTGCCGAAAATTCTGAGAGTATCCCGGGGTTCTCTGATTGCATGGGCGGAAATCAGAACAGCTGTTACACCACTTTTAAAAGTAAAATGGGCTGTAGTGATATCCTCAACTTCCCGCAGAAAAGCGGCATTGTTGTGATAAGCCTCAGTACTTGCAATCGGACCGAAAATATTGGTAAACACCTCGATTCGGTGACAGCCCATATCCATCATGGGTCCACCGCCAGAGAGTTCTTTCCGTAAAAACCAGTATCTTGGAGCCCCTGGAGGAAGATTGAAGTTCTCAAAGTTTTCAGCCTGTACCGTAACAACTTCCCCAATCTCTCCTGAGGAAATTATTTTTTTAATTCTGTTCACCGCAGGATAGAAGTGGCGGTAATAGGCAATACCGAGTTTGACGTTGTTTGCTTTACAGGCATCAATCATTTTAGTGCAATCAGCGCTGTTCAGGGCCATAGGTTTTTCACATAGTACGTTCTTGCCGGCCTGTGCAGCAGCGATGGTCTGCTCAGCATGGAGGTACACAGGGGTTGCAATGTAGACGCTGTTGATTTCTGTATCTTTTACGGAGTTTTTCCATTGTTCGTTCCATTTCTGTACACCGAACTCCCGGGCAAAACTTTCTGCCTTTTCCGAATCTGCCCGGCAGACAGAGATAAGGGAGGAATCCTGCCCATTCTGAATGGCAGGAACGACTCTTCTTCTGGCGATATCACCACATCCGATCAAGGTCCAATTTACTTTCATAAGTCCATTATAGCTGAAAAAACGGAGCTTCAGGGTTTGAGTTTAAAATTCAATCTGACCGGATTATGGTCAGAATACATAAACTCTGCATTGATTGTGCTGACATCTTCTATCTTCACATTCGGAGAGACCAGGAATCCATCGATGATGGTGCGGAAATTTTCCTCCGGGATGTAAGCCTGGTCTAAAGTTCTGCAGCTGGGGACCTCCGGGTCCCAGCCCCACTGCCATTTTTCAGGGGTCCAGTTCTCAGGAATATTCTGAATCCAGTAGAGGTTTTTATCAGTTGTGGTGTAGGGGGCAAAATCTTCGAACCCCACTCCCGGGAATAAGGAGTTCCAATCTCCACCCAGGATTACATAATCCCCTCGGGAATGGAGCTCCTTCATCCACTGTTTGAGGTACTCCAGCTGTTGTCGTCGCATTCCGCCGTCATCGTAAGCCGACAGGTGAACATTGGCCAGATAGAAAGAGCGGCCGGGAATATCTGTTTCGTATCGTGAGACGCTGATACATCGGCGGAGCATAAAGAGCCGGGTGGGCCAGGAATAGCTGCCCGGGAGCTGATGACGCCGGGACTCAGCTGCCATGAAACTGCCGAGACTCAGAAGTCCGCTTTTCACCTGGCCGATGGGTTGATGGACGGGGTAGGGAATGAAAAAAACCTTGAAGTTCATGGCAAACCTGGCGTCGTATGCGGATTTTAAAGAGCTGAGAACCTCCACCTGGTCCACCCTGTAGCTGCGCTTTGAATAGCGGTCTACTTCCTGAAACAGGTAAAAATCAGCATCTACAGATTTTATCTGTCCGCTGATGCCCAGTAGGTTTTCTTCCACCCGGTTTCTGCTCTCAGGCAACCCCTGATTGCCTCCGTCCATCACAAAGTCGCTCCCGGCATCAAGACCTGCATAGCCGATGTTCCAATCCAGAATCTGCAGGGATTTACTTATGGGGACAATTGCGGGTAACTCAGGACTGCCGGAAGAAAGGATTTCTGTCTCCTCCGAGAGTGGCGGACTGTACTGGAAAATCTGAGCTGCTGCCAGAAAAACCAGAAACCCGGTTATGGGGATTAGAATAACTGAAAAAAGTACTATCAGAAGCCGTTTTTTGTGTTTTTTCATGTTTCGGGGAATTTCTTTGTTCCATAGTCCAGCAGTTCTTTCAGGTTCTGTTTGCTCTCGCTCCCCATCTCAATAATTACTGTTCCCTGTTTTCCCAATAGTGATATTACCGGGCTTTCAGATTCAAGAATCTGTTCCAGAAGATTTCGGCGGACTTTTATCGTGTCAGTTTCAATAACGGCTCCCTTACCGTTGTCCACCCTCACAGGTTCCGGGGAATCCAGTTGAACGATACAGCAGTCCGTTTCAATTATCATTTTTTCTGCCAGAAGCCAGTGGGAGTCGATATATGCAAATGAGATGCCGTATTCCCCGTTTCTGCTGAGGGTTGCTTCAATGGTGGTTGTCTTTGATTTTCCGATTTCGGTAATGTAATCACCGTTTGTGTTGATGATTTTATCTGTCTGAAAAAAACTCAGGCAGCCGGAAAACATTAACATGGCTGTTAAGGCAACGGCCGCTAGAAGTACAGTGAAGCGGCGGGAAACAGTTATTTTTTGCATTTCCCTTATATCATAACGCTCCATGACTGATATCACCATTGTCGAATTTTTTCTTGCTCCCTTATGATTATCACCGTATACTTTTAACGGAGGTAACTCTGATGAAGTACTTTGTACTGCTGCTCGGAACCGCCTTTCTGCTGATCAGTTGTGCAACAGCTCCCGAAGAACAAATTCCACGGGACCTTCCAGTTGAAGCCGTTCCTGATTCTCTTGCCGATACAAGTGACAGACTGGTAATGCAGCTCTTTGCCAAACCGGTGGAATACAAACTGGCGGTTCTTCCCTTTGATAACGATGGCAGTCCCGAGGCTCAGGATTTCAGCCTTGTACTTCAGGATGAGATTATTTCGTCTGTTTTTCGAACTGACCTTAAAAATGTTATTCTCTTTGAACGAACCAGTCTGAACCGTATCATTGAAGAACAGCAGTTGAGTCTCTCCGGGGTAATCGAAAATCCGGTGGAAGTAGGAAAAATAATGAGTGCCGATCAGGTTGTTGTCGGTCACATACAGACTTATGGTGAACTGATTAAAATCACGGCCAGAATAATCGATGTGGAAACTGGTAATATAATGAATTCGGTAACCGAATCCATAGGATCCCAACGGGTGCAGAAGATTGTGGCAACTGCAGATGACCGAATATCCGAAGGTGAGTATGAAGTTAAGCGATTAGAATTTACCATCGATTTCAGCTTGCCAGAAGTTGAAACGGTGGTTCTAATCGAGATGAAAGACGGATTATGGACTGAATACAACAACCGAGGGGATCTACTCGGTAAAGGTGAGTACGAGTTCAGAGACGATAGAACCATCGGGGTAACTTGGATTGATGCCATACGTGAAGGAATGATAGGTAGTACTACAAACTATGAATACAGCTATATCGATGGAGTTTTTATTCTCCGAATTATAATTAATGGCGATGAGCTTATCGGGTATATAGAATTGGAACGCCGCTGAAAAATACAGAATAACCGGTAGTAGGCCGCTACCGGTTATTTTCCTAAGTCATCAGCCCTCGGACAAAGGCCACAGATCGGCGGATATCGTCCTCGTAATCACTTAAATCCATGATTTCACGGTACAGGCTCACAGCGGCCCCCACCTCTCCCCCGGGACGGACGAAGGGTTCCATGGCTATGGGGCCCTGATAATCTGCGGCTTCCAATGTACTGAAAATTTCCTTCCAGGGCATGTTTCCCAGCCCGGGAAATTTTCGATTGTTTTCACCGATGTGGAAGTGCTTCATGCGTTTCCCGGCAGCGAGAATAGCTCCTGTCATGGAATCCTCCTCTATGTTCATATGGAAGGTATCCAGATGAATTCCCAATTGGGGAGAGTCCACTTCATCAAGGTATTTTATGGCTTCAGCGCAGTCGTTGATAAGAAAGTTTTCAAAACGATTCACCACTTCAACGTTGAATATCACCCCTTCATTGGCAAATACTTTAGTAACTTCCTTCATTGATTGAACGCTGTAATCCCAGCAGACGGCCTTTTCTTCATAGCTGTCAATTTTTCCGTTCCATGCACCGTGAACTATCCCACTGCACATCTCTGCGCCGGCTTTTGACATAGCCCGGGCCAGGCGTGTAAGAACATCAATGCCGACTTTACGGATTGTAGCATCCGGAGAACTGATGTCCTGGGCCGTGGAAAGGCCAAGACTCAAGGCAAGCTGAATCTCATTATCTGCGGCAATCCTACGGAACTCCGCAATACTCGAATCACTCTGTTCCACCAGCCAGGGGGCACCGAATTCAAAAAGATCGAAGCCGAGATTTTTCACCTTGGGGATGATCTGATGCTGATCCTCATCCCAATTCGTAACGAAACTGCCGTAATGGATGCCTAATGGGTTGGTCATAATATTCCTTCTTATCTCTTTTAAGGTTTAAACTTGCCAGTCATCCACAATAAGATCGGGATTACCGGCACCAAAATGTTTAAGTATCACAAGGTTGTCGCAGCTGGATTGATTTGTAACTGTAACACCTTCAACGGCAGTCTGCTCACTGACAAAATATTCATCTTTGGTGAGTTGCCCGTACCTGATGAGGGCGGGGGTTTCTACTGGCCAGCTTCCGAAAGTACCATGGCCCTGTATTACGTACATTCCGTAGGCCGCCGCATCTTTTATGGTGACTGTGCGCCCAGGTTTTACGGTGAGTTCCTTGGCGCTGAAGGCTGAAGTTTTGTAACACACCCAGTTCTCGATATAACCATCCATTTCTTCCAGGGGTACAATAGGCCTCGGTGCCATGAAGTTGTGTTCGTAAAACAACGGATCGACATTGAGTTCCCAGTCGATGACATCTACAAGATAGTCAAAATCACCGACTTTATCTTCTGGAGTGTTTTTCCATAAGAGTGACTCATCAATTATCTGATTGTTAACCAGGGATTGATACATGGCGTACACATCAGCAGCCATCTGTGGCTCATAAGTGCAGAGACTGCCAGGGGCATGAAGGATTCCCGGGGCCACATTCCAACCGGTTCCAGGAACAAGCTTGTAAGCCGGTGCCATGTTCGTAATCCCGTTATCTCCTTTGTTGAAGCTCATCAGGGCCTGCTTAACTTCTTCCCTTGTAGTTTCCGGATTCAGTCCGAAGAATGTGTAAGGGAAGTCTCCTCCGTGGTTGTTCAGCTGAGGGGGGAAGTAATAGGCTTCCGGTTTACCCATTTCTCCCACTAGAGCAGCGTGTTTATCACGATGATGAATATGGTGGGGAAGTGGACCCTGATTATCGAAGAATTTTGAAAACATAGGCCACTTGCCGTAAGTTTCCCAGAGCCTTTTTCCGATCAGATCGCCTTTGAGTTCTTCAACGGCATCTCTGAGAAGAAATAGTTCTGTTTTACCGCCATCTTCAAAAGCAACGAAGCTTAATCCCTCATTTTCACTTGTATCCGGTCCATTGTCTGCAGGGGTAGTGGAGGAAAACCATCTCTCATCAATACCGCCTCTATTACCTCCCAGAGCGTAATAATCATCGGGGTGTAACTTAATTCGTCTTCCGGGTATACAGAATACACGGGGAACCCAAGTGGGTGTGAGTCGGAGTATTCCTTCTCCTGAATCAAATGCCTGCTGAATCATCGTTTTACTCATGAGTTTCTCCTAATCCCGGAGCCGGTCCAGTAGGACAGCACCGATAATGATGATACCTTTAACAACGAGTTGAAAATATGCAGTGATGCCCAGGAGATTCATACCGTTGTTAATTACACCGATAAGCAGGGCTCCGATAAAGGTGCCCCAGATAGCTCCCCGCCCCCCCGAGAGGCTGGTACCGCCGATAACCACAGCGGCAATAACGTCAAGTTCATATCCTGTTCCTGCAATTGTTTCTGCTGAGTTGAGACGTGAGGTGAGTATGAGGGCGCTGATTCCTGCTGTCAGACCGGATATCCCGTAAATAAGCGTTTTGAAAAACGGAGCGTTAATTCCCGATAGACGCACCGTTTCTTCATTTCCGCCAATGGCGTAGGTGTATCGGCCTAATCTGGTCTGCGTCAGTATGAGCCAGGCCAGAACAACAGTTACCATAAAAATAATAATGGGGACCGGAATTCCAATGAAATAGCCGCCGCCGATTTTTCGGAAGCCTTCATCAAATCCGGATATCGGATAGCCCTTCGTATAGAGCATTGTCAGACCGCGTGCGATGCTCATCATTCCAAGGGTAACTACGAATGGAGTAATCTTTCCTGCATTGATGATAAATCCGTTCACAAGGCCGAAAAAAGTACCCACAAGAATTGTCACAATAAAAGCAGGAAAGGGGCCGTACCCGGCTTTCAGCATCCCGGCACAGGCAACCCCTGAGACAGCCAGAAGGGATCCTACTGAGAGATCGATGCCACCGGTGAGTATAACAAAGGTCATACCAACAGCCATGATTCCGTAAATGGATGTTTGCCTGACGATGTTTATAATATTGATTTTTGTAAGGAATACCGGTGAGAGAATAGAGAGAATAATACAGATAAAGATAAACGCGATAACAATCCCGTAATTCTTCATGATGTGTCTGATATCGGGGCTTTTCATGCGGGGACATCCTTTTCACGGAGGCCGAGGGAGTATTCCATCACCTCTTCCTCGTCGGTTTCATCTTTTGTGAATTCTTTAACAATACGGCCGTCGAAAACAACTTCGATTCGGTCGCTCATATTCATAATTTCTGTCAGCTCGGAAGAGACCATAATTATGCCAGCGCCTTCACCGGCCAGACTCTGCATCAACTTGTAGATTTCCACTTTGGCTCCTACATCAATTCCCCGAGTCGGTTCGTCAAAAATATAGAGATTACAATCTCTGATGAACCACTTGGAAAGAACCACTTTCTGCTGGTTCCCCCCTGATAAATTCTGGGTAAGTTGATTTGTGGATGGCGTTTTTATGTCAATATCCCGAATCATGTCCTTCACTTTTTTTGTGATGACTTTTCTTTGGAGAAAGCCGAACCTGCTGAATCGTTCAAGGACGGTAATCGCTGCATTGTCAAAAACCGACAGACCAAGAATCAATCCCTGCTTCTTCCGTTCTTCAGGAATAAGGCCGATACCTTTTTGAACAGCATCCCGAGGGGTTCTCATGTTTATTTCTTCACCACGGAAAATGATTTTTCCGGAATCTTTTTTTCGGTGTCCGTAGATTAATTCCATAATTTCAGTTCGACCGGCTCCGACAAGCCCGGTAAAGCCGACAATCTCGCCGCTTTTAACTGAGAAGTTCACATCTCTGCATAAACCTTTCTTCGTCAAGTTTTCCACCCTGAGAAGTTCTTCTCCAAGGGTGATATCGGCATGGGGATACTGCTCTGTGAGATGTCGACCGACCATGTGATGAATAATTTCATTTGTACTGAGTTCGCTCAGGGGTTTTGTAGTAATACACTGCCCATCCCGTAGTACCGTCACTCTGTCGGCGACATGCTGTAGCTCTTCCAGTCTGTGGGATATGTAGATAATGGATACTCCCTGTGACTTCAGGTTTGCAATAATATCAAAGAGACGGTCCACCTCGTTTCCAGTCAGCGGGGCAGTAGGTTCGTCCATTACAAGTATTTCCGAATTCAAAGAAAGTGCTTTAACGATTTCCACAACTTGCTGGAAAGCCGGGCTGATGGTATATACCTTTGCCCTGGGATTCAGGTCGATTTTAAATGAAGCCATCAATTCTTCAACATGGGCGTACATAGTCTTCCAGTCGATCAACCCGCTTTTATGTCTGGGCTCCCGACCGAGAAAAATATTTTCAGCGATGGTAAGGTGACTTATCAGGTTAAGTTCCTGGTAGATAACGCTGATACCGGCTTTCAGCATGTCTCTGAGTCCGGTCTTCCTTAATATTTCACCGTTGAGTTCTATCTCTCCCTCGTCGGCTTGATACATTCCGGAGAGAATCTTCATCAATGTAGATTTCCCAGCTCCATTCTCACCAACCAGGGCGTGAACTTCTCCCTTTTGAAGATCGAAGTTTACATTGCTCAAAGCCCTGACACCTGGGAAAGATTTACTAATCCCGTTCATTTGTAATAGTGTAGACATTTTGTTCCTGAAAAGGGGCCGACAAGTAATCTCATCGGCCCCGGATTTTAAGGCTACGGCATGGGAAGGGGCTTGATGTAGACAACATCATTAGCCGGCTTTGTACCAGCAGTGATGTAGTCGTAGAGTGCCTGGATAGCCTGACCGGCTTGTTTCCCGGGAAACTGGTCGACAGTCTTATCAAGTTTACCATCATCAATGTATGCAAACGCATCAGGTGTGGCATCAAAACCGACAGTAATCTTGCTTGCCGGATCGATTCCGGAAGCCGTCATGGCTTCGATAGCTCCGATAATCATTTCATCATTTGCACCGAATACTGCATCGAAATCAGGGTAGGCCTGAATAAGGTTTTCCATGACAGTCTGGCCTTTGGATCTGGAGAATTCTGCAGTCTGACTAACAACGATTTCTACTCCGGAACCGGCCATGATTTCATCAAAACCAGCCTTGCGGTCGATAGCGGCTGAAGAACCGGGGGTACCTTCGAGTTCGATAACTTTGCCTTTTCCACCGAGCTGATCAATGATGTAACGTGCAGCAGACCGTCCGCCTTCAACATTATCGGCTCCTACATGGAGCAGAACTTTGTCTGTATTGGCTTTTCTGTCGACAGTGGCTACCGGGATACCTGCGGCAACAGCGGCCTCAATAGCCGGTACCTGGGAATCGGTTGTCATTGGGGAAATCAGAATGCCGTCAACACCCTGGGCCACAAAGTTCTCAACGGCGGACATCTGGGTGGATGACTGATTCTGAGAATCATGAATTATCAGTTTAATTCCCAGATCGTCTGCTTTGGCTTGCGCCTCTTCGCCCATGATGACAAAGAACGGGAACTGCATTCCCGGAACTGTCATTCCGATAACGATCTGGCCGTCATCAGCGGCTGCTTCGGCATTACCATTGGCAAATACCGTTGTGACTGCCAGGGCGGCAACGAATAAAAGGATAAGTACCTTTTTCATCTTATACTCCTTTGGATGTATTGTTGGCTTATTATTAAGCAGTAAAAAGCAGTTGTCAAGTAAAATATGAAAACGGTTGTGCGAACGTTTTCATGAATGATATACATTCAAAAAACTGCATTTGATTAAATAAATAATACGATTAATAATTTGCTAAATTATTAATATAAAAAGAAATAAATAATTGTAAATGGAATTTATCCTTATTGACATCAGATTATACTCATGATAACGTTCCTGCAAACGATATCATGTTGGAGGTTGATATGGCGTCAATGAAAGATGTAGCCCGCTTATCCGATGTTTCCATATCAACCGTATCAAGGGTTATCAGCGGCACCATCCCGGTGGATGTGGCAACCCGACAGAGAGTTGAAAAGGCGATTGAATCAACAGGATATAAACCGAATCTGATTGCCAGGGGACTGCGGGTAAAAAGCACCAACCTTGTGGGGATGCTGGTTCCGGAAATAAGAACTACCAGTTTTGCCACCCTCATCGAGCATGTGGAAGAATGTGCTGAAGCTCTGGGATACAACCTCATTCTTGGTGGTACAGGTGGAGACCCCGAACGTGAAGAACGTTTTTTTGAGAACCTTATTCGTCGGCATATTGATGGAATAATTATTTCTCTGGTTTCCGACAGAAGCCGCCTGATACAGATTATCGACAGGACCGAGGTTCCGGTTGTTATCGTTGATCGGCCTTTGGATAACCACGATTTACCGACTGTAGTGCTGGATAATTATGCGGCTGGTATTATGGCAGCCGGACATCTTTTGTCTCTTGGACATGAGCGTTATGCTTGTATAACCGGCGACAGGGATATCAGCATAGCCCGTGAACGAACCGATGGATTCAGGGACAGCCTGAAGGCAGCCGGTAAATATTTTGCGGAGCAGAACATTGTCGAAGGCCATTTTGACTATGATTCAGGCCGAAACGGCGTGGATATTCTGCTGGATCGAGGTGCAGACTTTACGGCACTCTGGGCTCAGAACGATTTGATGGCGATAGGAGCTCTTAACCGGTTAATGGAACGGGGAATCTCTGTCCCCGGGGATGTCTCAGTGATGGGACTGGATAATGTTGAGGACTCCTGGATGGCCAGACCTTCTCTTACAACCGTGGCCCAACCGTATAGAAAGATTGCCGATTCTGCAGTTCGTCTCCTCTTGAATTTGAGTAAAAATATAGAGGTTGAAAATAATCGGGTTTACCACCGGCCGGAGTTGATTATCCGGGACTCTACAGGACCGGTTAAAGGACAATAAATATGAAAAAAACCGTTTTGCTTAATGCTCCTGTATCTCGGCTGATTGCATCTATGGGGCATACAGATACCCTCTGTATCGGTGATGCCGGATTGCCTATCCCTGAGGAGTCTGAACGAATCGACCTTGCCGTTACCAGGGGCATACCTTCCTTTCTGGAGGTTCTCTCCGCTGTGTTGGAAGAACTCGAAGTGGAACGGGCATTATGTGCCGAAGAAATAAAAGAAAAGAATCCGCAGATACTGGAAGAAATAAAAAAACTCCTCGGTGATATCCCTTTGGAGTTTACATCTCATGATATACTGAAATCCCTCACAAAAAAAACACGGGGGGTGGTACGCAGTGGTGAATGCACACCCTTTGCAAATATTATACTGTTCTCTGGAGTTGCTTTTTAATGAATGAAAAAACAGTAATTCACAACGCAGGATCCTTAAATATCGATGATGTGTTCAGAACCACTCACATTGTCCGTCCCGGGGAAACTATTCCCAGTCGGACTCTGGACCGCTACCCCGGAGGGAAGGGACTGAATCAGTCCACAGCACTGGCCCGGGCAGGGGCCGCAATCAGGCATATCGGAAAGATAGGCGATGATGGTGTTTTTCTGAAAGAAGGCCTGGTTGCAGACGGTGCCGATGTTTCAGGGATTGAGGTGGGAGAAGTTCCTACCGGACATGCCATTATTCAGGTGGCCGATGATGGCGAAAATGCCATTGTTCTCTTCGGTGGCGCCAATCAGGCCTGGGATACTACAGATATTGAAAGGGTTATTGGGGCTGCAAAAACCGGTGATGTGCTGCTGATGCAGAACGAAATCAACGGAATGGCCGAACTGATGGAAAGGGCCGCTGCCGCTGGTATGCGGCTGGCTCTGAATCCGGCACCCATGGGCCCCGAAGTACAGAATTACCCCCTTGAAAAACTCAACTGGCTGGTGGTGAATGAAATAGAGGGAAGAGAACTCTCAGGACTTGATGATTCCGACGAACTGGTTGTTGCCGAGCTGCACCGGCGTTTTCCTGATACGGTTGTTGTGATGACTCTGGGTAAAAAAGGCGCTATCCGATCAGATAAAAACGGAGTAATCCATTCTTCTTTTCCGGATGTCGGCCCGATTGTCGATACCACCGGTGCCGGTGATACCTTCATGGGTTACTGGCTGGCCGGGGAGGTGGCCGGATTAGAAGCTGAAGCCTGTTTGAGAAGAGCATGCGCTGCAGGAGCCCTGGCGGTTACCCGGCCCGGAGCCACAACCGGAATCCCGATGCTGACCGAGGTGGAGGCTCTGCTTTAGGTTTTATCTATCGCCCTTTATCTGAAGAAGGTTTCCCTGAGCCAGTTCTGAGTGTCGACATTATCACCTTCATGGATCAGTCCACGGAGCTCTTCGATAACTTGCCCGTCAAGAATGCGGTCTATCATCTGAAGGTATTTCACGCTGGCTTCAATTGCACCTTTCCCGTCTTCTCTATAGGGGTACTGATCCATGGAATACCAGCCGTTGTAGCCGGTTTCCTTCAGCCAGTACATCAGTTCCACATAGAGGGGGAAGTGGACGCTGCCGACAATCATGTCATCGTCCCATCCTCCGTAATTATCATTGAAGTGCATATGAAAGAGCTTCTTTCCGTATTCCTGCAGGATAACAACGGCCTCTGAAACATTTTCCCCGGCAATAAAAGAATGTCCGGTATCTATTGTTACCCCGACGTTCTCCAGACCGATTTCCTTAACGGCCAGAAGGGTGTCTGATGCTCTGGCTAAAAAGGAGTAATTTCGGGGTTCCTTGGGCTTATACTCCAGGGCGAAACGGATATCCGGGGCCGATTCAGCGACAGTTTTTAGATTCTCAATAAGCCAACGACGTTCTGAAATAAGGTCGGATTGAAGATGATAATCATAGCCGTCCTGTCCGGGCCAGATGTTCAAGGTGGGACATTCAATCTGACGGGCCATTTCCACGCATTCCAGAGTATATTCCAGGGCAGCTTTCCGGGTATCTTCATTTTTTGCCGCCAGAGTACCCCGCCCCCATTTTTTCTGACTGAAATGATCGGGGATGATAGATACACATTTTAAATTATACTTCTCCAGCAGTTCACCCACTTTTTCTGTGGTTTCCATGGTGATGTCCCAGGTTCCCACCAGTTCCAGTCCTTTTACCCCCTTGATTTCCGATGCCTGTTTAACAAGTGTTTCCATGGGTGCGATATCTTTGTATCCCGTGGAGAGGAAACGGTCGCAGGTGTTCCCCAGATTCCCGAGTATGACTGAATATTTTATCATATTGACCTCCTGACGGCACAGCGCAATCATTTTTTGTACAATACATGCAGAACAATCCACTGACAATTATGTTTCAAATTGATCGTAAATGGACAGATCCTTTCAAGGATACTTTAGAAACGTATGTTCCGGGAATGGAGAAGATGAAAATATCGGAACTGGCGGGATGGACTGCCGATATTGTCATGGAAATAGTGAATTGATGATGTATTCGGTAGATTAAGGGAAACCATCGTTAGGAGGTCATCCCTAAAAAAATGAAAAAAATGCAAGATATATACCCTTTGTCATTATTTTTAGACTATTATGATTATGAACAATTAAAAAGGAGCATTTGCATGAAAAAGTTTATTGTCGTTGCATTACTTGTTGTTCTGGTATTGATGCCGGTATTTATCGGCTGCCAGAAAAAAGCTGAGGAGCCTGTTGCCGCAGCTGCCGTTGAAGCAGAACCTGTACTGAAAGTGGCCAACCTGATAAACGGTGTTCTCGGGGACAAGTCTTTCTTCGACTCCGCCGCACACGGTATGGACCTGATTAAAGCCGAGTACGGTGACAAGGTAGAAGTAAAAACCATCGAAATGACATACGACGAAACAAAATGGCAGCCCACACTTCTGGATACTGCTGATGAAGATTGGGACATCATTATTGTCGGTACATGGCAGATGACAGAGATGCTCCAGGAAGTGGCTGCCGAATATCCGGATAAAAAATTCTTTATCTACGATACTGCTGTCGATTATTCCCTGGGACTTGAAAATGTATATTCAATTCTTTTCAGCCAGAATGAAGCTTCTTTCGTAGCCGGTGCCATGGCTGCAGCCATCACCACTTCAGATATGCCCCTTGCCAACCCTGAACCAATAATTGGTTTTCTGGGTGGAATGGATATTCCTGTAATTAATGACTTCCTTGTCGGTTATATTGAGGGTGCACAGTACGTAAATCCTGATTCAAAAGTTGCCATCTCCTACATCGGTTCTTTCAGCGACTCGGCCAAGGGTAAAGAAATGGCTCTGGCACAGTACTCTCAGGGTGCTGATATCGGTTTCAATGTTGCAGGACAGGCCGGTCTGGGACAGCTGGACGCCGCCAAGGATATGGGCCGTTATGCTATTGGTGTTGACTCCGACCAGGCTGCTATATTTGCCGAATCCGATCCGGACAAAGCCGCTCTGATTACCACCAGTGTACTCAAACGTGTCGACCAGTCCCTTCTTCGGGCTGTTAAAATGCACATGGCTGATACCGCCCCCTATGGTAAGTCTGAAGTTCTCGGTTTTGCCGAACAGGGTGTTGGCCTGGCTAAGAATGATATCTACAAAAAGCTTGTTCCTGCTGATATCCAGACTCTCGTAGATGATGTTGAAGCAAAGATCCGCAGTGGCGAAATCAAAGTGAGTTCGGCATTTGGAATGGATTCTGATGCCATGAACAACCTGAGAAATTCTGTTAAATAACAGTTTTTTCAATATTCTGTATTTTCAACCCCGGCCTAACGGCCGGGGTTCTTTTCAAAAATTAATATATTATCCGGGGGCAATAGCATGTCAGATGCAGCTGATGTAATCCTGAAGATGGAGAACATCACCAAGGTGTATCCCAACGGGATTATAGCCAATAAAGGTGTGGACTTTTCCATTACGGCAGGTGAGATTCACGGACTGGTGGGAGAGAACGGCGCAGGGAAAACGACTCTGATGCAGATTCTTTTTGGTCTGAATCACCCTGAAAAAGGGAGAATTCTGCTGGAAGGTAAGGAAATTACAATCGGGAATCCCAATGCTGCAATTGCCTTTGGAATAGGTATGGTGCATCAGCATTTCATGCTGGTACCTTCACTTTCTGTCGCTGAGAATCTTGTAATGGGAGTTGAGCCCCGCAAAGGGGTTGTTCTTAATCTCCCAGAAGCCGTTCGTATCACCCGGGAACTCTCGGAGAAATACAATTTGAAGGTGGATCCTCAGGCTGCGGTCCGGGATCTGCCGGTGGGAACCAAGCAGAAGGTTGAGATACTTAAAGCCCTGCACCGGGGAGCCCGTATCCTGATTCTGGACGAACCGACAGCTGTTCTTACCCCCCAGGAAACTGATGAGCTTTTTGATGAGTTAAAACTCCTCAAGGATGAAGGAAATACTATAATATTTATTTCTCACAAACTGAATGAGATAAAGTCCCTATGTGATCGGGTTACCATTATGCGTGCCGGAAAAAATCAGGGCGTGTTCAATGTATCTGATGTATCGGAGCAGGATATTTCACGTCTCATGGTAGGCCGGGATGTTATTCTTCAGGTTGAAAAGGGTCCGGCGGAGCCGAAAGAAACAATTCTGAAGGTGAACGATTTAACGATTGTGAACAGATTCCGCAAAAATGCGGTTGATGATATTTCCTTTTCGGTTCGGAAAGGTGAGATTCTGGGAATCGCCGGGGTTGAAGGGAACGGGCAGCGTGAGCTTGTGGAGGCCCTCACCGGGCTGGGAAAATACGCTGAAGGTGATATCGGTATAACCGGGAAGGATATTAAAAAACTCAGCATACGGGGTATTCGGGATCTGGGAACATCTCACATTCCCGAAGATCGCATGACCTATGGATGTGCTGCGGATTTGAGTATTGAGATGAACCTGATTGCCTATAAGCATGATCATCCGGATCTGAATAAAAACCTTCTCATGGATATGAATGCCATTAAAGATATTTCCGATGACTTGGTGGAAGAATACCGCATACTC
>DEIH01000064.1:0-3870 GCA_002352375.1 Spirochaeta sp. UBA2779
AAGGAAGCGTCTGGTGACCTGGGGCAGATGATGGATGTAATCATTTCCCGGCCGAAGGACTTTGCCGTACTCTCGGGAGATGACAACATGGCTGTCCCCCTGACATTGATGGGCGGCTCCGGGGTGATTTCGGTGGCTTCAAACATTGTTCCCCGGTACATGAGTGAGATGATTGACGCTGCCCGTAAAGGTAATGTGGAAAAGGCCCGGACCATGCATTTTGAGTTACTGCCTCTATTCAAGGGGATGTTTCTGGAAACCAATCCACTGCCGGTGAAGGCCTGCCTGGCCCAGATGGGTTTAATGGAACCTGTCTGGCGTCTGCCTCTCTGTCCGCCTTCGGATGAGACCCAGGCCAGACTCAAGGAGATGTTGAAAGGCCAGGGATTGCTATAAAAAATTATTTAAAAACATTAAAAAACTGCGCCAGGAGGTAAAAATTTCTAATTAAACTTCATAAATTACCACATCAGCTATATTAATACAAAATATCTATTATATGTAATATAACTGATAAACTAACAGGGAGAGTTAATGGAAATGACATTTGTATCTCGAAAGGATCTCAAAGACCTCGAGTGGGACAATGAATCCAAATCCTGGAATCGTCCCGATATTGAGCGCAATGAACTGAAACTGTTGAATCAGAGAAGTACATTGGAGGGATCTATCCGCCTTGTCGTGCACATTATTGTGATTGCGGCTGCCGGTTGGTTGACGGTTTTTGCAGCTGATTACAATATTCTCCTGGCGGTTGTTCCATTCCTGGCGTTCTCCTTCATGGTGGGATTTCTTAACGGAATTGAACATGAAATGCGTCACAAGATTGTATTCTCCCGCCGATTTGACTGGCTGAATGAATCTGTGTATTTCCTCATTCATACTTTATTGAAGGGGGGGACGAGGATTCAACGCGTTTCCCATAATATTCACCATCGATTCACCATGGTACGTGATGTCGATCCGGAACCTGCATTCCCCGAGAAGATCACCACAAAATGGGTCAGAAGAGAACTGCTGCGCCAGCTTATGACTATTCTGACCCTTGGTATCCCATCACTATTCATAGCTTTATGGACACTGATTCAGCGGATAGGCGGTCACCTGGATCCGCGGATTAAAAATCGTTGCACTCAAAGAGATCTCAAGGTTATACGTCTGGAATCTTTTGTAATTTTGATAATAAATGTTGCGGCTATGGTCGCCCTGGTTCTGTACAGGCGCTGGGACCTCCTCGTTCTATTCATGCTTGGTCCTCAAGTCGGCAATGCCATGGCCGAGTTCTGGCATAGAACCGAACATATCAGCATGATGTACAACACCAAAGATCAGCGACTATGCAGCCGAGGCGTAAAAGTATCTCCATTTCTCAAGTTCTTCTTTGGTGGTCTGGATGAGCATGTCGAACATCATCTATTTCCGGCTGTACCCTCGCGAAATCTTAGTAAATTGAGGGAAGCTATGAAATGGCCGGTAGCGGAGCGGCAGAATGTAATCCAGTGCTGGAAAGAAATCTACGCTATTGCCAGACACAGGGAGCAACATCCAGACGATGTGTTTGTCCCTGATTTTGGCCAGAAGATGGAAGACGTCATTTCAGGCCATGGAGTTCCAACAAGTAAATAGTGGGACTCGGAATGACTAATAACATAGCCGATGGTAATCGAACTATTTTGAACTCCAGACATAAAGCCATATAATACTGTGTCGTAAAAGGAGTGAACAGAATAGATACTCTGGCGTCGTCTAACAGGAGTGGGTATGATCCGTCTCAAAGACGATATTGACGAAGCAAAGGAAAGGACCGGGGCCTGGTGGGATTGCAGAGCCACCGATAGAGCTCTGATTCAGGTGAAGGGCCTTCTGGAGAAACCTGTACTGAAACTCCCGGTGATTGAAGCGGAAACACTTCATGATTGGTGGACGAACCCGGATGTTGTCGTTCCGCGACTCCTGAATGAGCTGGGATCCACCTGGTTCGGCGGGGAGGCCTTTCCTGTGATTCAACCGGTTCCCGGCCGAATTGTTTCAATTGTATGCAAGTATCTTGGAGCTCCGAATACCTACATAAACGAGAATACCACATGGTCGGAGCCGATTATTGATGACTGGGGGAATCCACCCTCACTGGAGTGGAATCCAGATAACAAGTGGTGGAGAATCACCGAACGAAATTTGAGGGCGGCCGCCGATGAGATACGCGAAAGGGAGCTGGAATGTTTCCTCGGTCATCCGGATCTGAACGGTCCGACTGAGGTTCTTTCCGGATTGCGAAATCCCGAGAGGCTATGTATGGACCTGGTACTGGAACCGGAGCAGGTGAAAATTGCTGCAAGAAGAATTCAAGATGCCTGGTATAAGGCATGGAACGGTGTACGAGCCATCACAAAGGAGTTCGGCGGGTGTTTCACATTTATGGGGCTGTGGTCTGATGTTGACGCGCCGGATCTCCAGTCCGACTTCTCGAGTCTGATTTCACCGGATATGTTTGAAGAGTTTATGATGCCTCTCATTCGGGAGCAGATCAACAGGTATCCCCGGACTGTATTCCATTTGGATGGTCCGGATATGATCCGTCATCTGGATATACTGCTGGCCGAACAAGATCTGAATGCCATTCAGTGGGTTGAAGGAGCAGGTGCTGGGCCAGTCTCTGATTGGTTGAACCTGATGAAACGTATTCAGGATTCAGGGAAGTCTCTCTATGTCTACTGCGAACCATGGGAGGTTCCCAAGCTGTTGAAGAAGCTTTCCCCGAGGGGACTTATCATGGTTGTGAAGGATACTCTTCCGTTGCAGGAAGCTAAGGATCTACTGGCGACTGTAAAACGACTGAGCTGAAGGTAAATCTCTCAAGGCGGAATAACCACAGCATGGAACGATACCGGTTGCAGAGGACAATCAACGAAATCTCTGGAATCCTGCAGCTTGGCGCGATACCTGATGTTACCGACAGCATAGGGAAAAGCTTTTCCCCTCTGGGCCGGATTCCGTGGGGGAAAGGGCGTCGCATCGACGGCCGGAGGGGTTGCGGCATTCTACCCGCCTGCAATTATCAGCTGCCTCGCCGTTTTCCTAATCGTCATATTACTGACACGCTATGCTTCCCTGGCTTCGATGGCCGCGGCATGGACTCTCCCGGCAACCTATGCCGCCGTTACGATATTCACCGGAGGTGAGCTGTCTCCGGGTATGTCCGGATTCTTCATGGCGATTGCTCTGGGAATCACGATCCTCCACAGGCGGAACATCCGTCGTCTGATCCAGGGCAGAGAAAAACGTCTGGAATGGAGACGTTAAGTTGAAGATCTGAAACCTTCATCCGGGAAAACTGAACCGACAGAGCCTCCTGGCGAGCAGCACATGCTCCATAGCCAAAAAACTCTGATGCATCAATAATTTAATTTCTCCATTCTCGCCATGTTCAAGGGGATGTTTATGGAAACCAACCCACTACCTGTAAAGACCTGTCTGGCTCAAATGGGATTAATGGAACCAGTCTGCCGTCTGCAACTCTGTCCACCTTCGGATGAGCCCCAGACCAGAATCAAGGAGATGTTGACAGTCCGGGGATTGCTATAGGGTTCTTCTACGTCTGGACAAGCTGAGGGATTTCCGGGTATAGTCCGTCGTCGCAACAGGGGGGGATTATTCCCTTTGACCCCTTTTGGAAGGTCGTGATAGTATGGCTTTCCACGTTTGTGGACAATAAGGAGGAATATTGGCTGCTAAAGATATGCGGATCAATGAAGATATCCGCGTCAGAGAAGTCCGGTTAATCGATCAGGACGGTGAACAGGCCGGAATAGTGGCCACATCCGAAGCCCTTAATATGGCCAGGGAGTTGGATCTGGATCTGGTAGAAGTTTC
>DEIH01000064.1:3970-5107 GCA_002352375.1 Spirochaeta sp. UBA2779
GAAAAGAAGTCCCGGGAGCAGAAGAAAAATGCCAGTCAGGTGAAGCTCAAAGAGGTGCGTATGCAGCCGAAAATTGAGACTCATGATATGGCCTTTAAAACAAAACATGTCCAGGATTTTCTGGGTCAGGGAAATAAGGTTAAAGTTACCATTCGATTCCGGGGCAGAGAACTTGCCCATACGGAGCTCGGCAGGGTAAAACTTGATAAAATACTGGAACTTCTTACAGAAGATAGTTACAAAATTGACAGCCCCCCCCGAATGGAGGGTAGGTTTATGTCTATGATGCTCAGTCCAAAGTCAAAACGTACCTAGGCAATGAGCGACAATCAAAATTGATAAGGATGGTTATGTATCATGCCTAAAGTAAAGACAAGAAAAAGTGCTGCAAAGCGTTTTAAAAGAACCGCTACCGGTAAGTTCAAGTACAAGAGTCAGGGAACAAGGCACATTCTCACAAAGAAGTCACCCAAGCGGAAGCGTAATCTGCGTCACAAAGTAGTCGTAAGTAAAACCGAGGTACCCCGGTTGATGCGCATGCTTCCCTACAGCTAGAAAAAAGAATTTAGGAGCTAATAAATGCCCAGAGCAGTAGATGGTACACGGCGTAAAGATCGTCGTAAGAAGGTTCTCGATAAAGCCAAAGGTTACTGGGGACGCAGAAGTAAGCTTACCCGCGTCGCCAAAGATGCCGTCCGTAAGGCCGGTCAGTACGCATATCGGGACCGTAAGGTAAAAAAACGTGAATTCCGCCAGCTGTGGATTGCCCGTATTTCTGCGGCAACCCGTGCTGAAGGCTTATCTTATTCACGTTTTATTAATGGTTTGGATAAGTCCAATGTTGAGATTAACCGCAAAGTTCTTTCCAATATGGCAATAGAAGATCCTGCATCTTTTAAAGCTCTGGTGGAAACAGCCAAAAAGGGTCTGGAGAAATAGGAGACGCCAAGTGATCAGCCTCGAGCAGGTAAGACAGCTGGACATACGTGTAAAAAAAGCTGTAACTGCCGTTAAATCCTTGAGTACCGAGAATTCGGTTTTAAAACAACAGGTAAAAGAACTTGAGGCTCGTCTTGAAGAGTTGAGCAAAGAAGCTACAAACAGGAAGGCTGATGAAGAACAGCTTGAAGTCAGCCT
>DEIH01000023.1 GCA_002352375.1 Spirochaeta sp. UBA2779
TGAACATTCAAGCCCATACCACGACCGATTTCCGCATAGGAATTACAATGTGATTTTTGCACATTTTCAACATTTTTCATGGAATACCTCATCCCGAGGCCTTCATATTTAATCAGTCCCAACCTATGGAATGGAAGCAGTTCAACATTCTTGATCGCCGTTTCTTCCGCGAGAAAAGCCATCATACGGCGCTGAATATCAGCTGTATCATTCACCCCTGGAACAACAGGGATTCTAACAATGATATTTTTGAACAAATCACCGGCTCGGCGGAGATTCTCAAGAATCGGTTCAATGGGCACCCCGGTATACTGACGATGAGTATCAGAGTCGATGTGTTTCAGATCAAAATAGAGCAGATTCAGCCAAGGGTGAACTTTTTCGAATACAGACCATACCACATAACCGGCGGTTTCCAGCGCCGTACTGATGCCTTCTTCCCTGCAGCTGCGTGCAAGATATAAAACGGCTTCATCCTGAAGAAGCGGTTCTCCACCGGAAAAAGTGACTCCGCCATTTGATTCACTATAATAGGTTTTATCGTTTCTAAGCTCTTCCATAATTTCATCCAGCGGTATTCGGCGCCCGACTATGCTACGTGAATTTGTGAAGCATACATCGATGCATTTCCCGCATAGATCACACTTATCATGATCTGTGACGAATCCGTAAAGAGGAGTATCGTGAATCGCGCCTGTATGACATTCCTCAACACACCTCCCGCAGGATATACACTGTTTCCGGGAATACATGATTTGAGGATCAGCACTGTGTGATTCCGGATTCTGACACCAGCTGCAGCGAAGATTGCAGCCCTTAAAGAAAACAACACTTCGAATGCCGGGGCCGTCCTCGGTTGCATAGCGCTCGATGTCGAAAACTGCTGCCGAAGAAATCATAACAGGATTCAACCGGTTCTCTGGAGACACTTTCCGCAAGTTTCTCCGATTTTCAACGTTGTAGGGAGAACTATCCTGTCATTAACATCTCGGCCCATTCCCTCCATATCTTGTTCCTGACTGATCTTGGTCATCATTATTTTAAAGGAACTTTCACAAAGAGCTTCGATATTCTGCTGAACTGCCGTAAGCCTGGTTGTGTAAAGACTATACAATGGGATGTCATCGAAGCCGATCAGCGAAATATCCCCGGGTATGGAAATCTTCATACTGTTCGCCTTGGTTAGTACTCCGAAGGCCATCTGGTCGTTGGCACTGAAGATTGCGGAGGGCCATTCGGGAAGTGTCAGAAAGTATTCGAGAGCAGCGATACCTGACTCGAAACGCAAATCACCTTCATAAATGAGTTCCGGTCTGAATGGTATATCATAGCGTTCCAGAGTATCCCGATATCCCCTGTAACGATCCTCAGCTGAAGCCCAACCCCCAGGTCCACCGATGAAAGCGATGTTACGATGATTCAATTGGATCAGATATTCAGCAGCCTGGCACCCTCCCATATAGTTGTCGCTGGTAACCTCGGAAATCACCCCTTCCTGAAAATGTCGATCGAGCAGAACCGTTTCCGTTGATTGCCGTGCCCTTTCAATAGTGCTGCTGGAGATACCCTCTCCAAAAATGATACCACCTACCTTGTTATCCAGCAGATAATCCAGATAGATTCGTTCTTTTTCTTCATTATTCTCGGTATCGCATACCGTAAGAGGTATGCGTTGTTCCATGGCCAGATGACTGATTTTACGTACTATCAATGCAAAAAAAGGATTAAGGATATCAAAAACAAATAAAGCCATGCCCCATCGTGCCTGTGAACTGAGACGCGAGGCGAAAGGGTTCGGGCGATAGCCCAGTTCTTCCATTTTCAGTTTAATACGGTTTCTCAATGGTACTGCAACAATTTCAGGGTTATTAAGCACCCGGGAAACAGTGGCGGGAGACGTTTCACAAAGTTTAGCTATCTCAGTAATGGTATATTGACCCATAAAATCTCTCACTTTTATTGAAATCGATTTCAGCCACATTTATGGTAGTGGTCAATATTGTAACTGTCAATAAACTTTCAACATGGTCCATAAGTAGGTTTTTTTGACCTGATAGTCAAAATATTCATTTGATTCATCTTTTAGCACGTGCTAATATGGGGGGATATTGAAACCGTTTTCATAACAGGGGGTTGGTTATGACCAACAGAATTCAAAAACTCCGTGACGGGCTGTTCGAAAAGTTTCCTGAAATCTGTCCTGAACGAGCCGTCATATTTACTGAATCAATGAAAAAAAGTGAAGGACTGCCCATCGTAAAGAGGCGAGCTCAATCTTTTTATGATGTCCTTGATTCCATGACCATCTTTGTTAGAGACGGAGAGCTTCTGGTTGGAAATCAGGCCGGTTCCGTCCGAGCCGCGCCGGTTTTTCCGGAATATTCCACTGACTGGATCGTAAACGAATTCCGGGGAGAACCATACCACTTTGCCCAGCGCCCCTGTGATCAGTTCACTGTTGAAGAGAAAGCCAAAGAGCGTATCCTTGAAACTATCGGCTACTGGAACAATAAAACACTCTTTAAAAGTATATGGAGCCAGCTTCCTGAACAGGCCAAAGTGGCATGGGAAATAAACGCCATTGACGATACATGGTGTACGGCGGCCGGTCTCGGCAATGTTCTTCCAGATCATAAAATGGTTCTTAAAGAAGGGCTGAATGGTGTCATCGCTCAGGCACAGAAGCGACTCGATGAACTTGATCTGACAGAGCCCGGTACCATATCTCAGTACTGGTTCCTCCAGTCGGTCATAATTACCAATAAGGCTGTCATCAATTTTGCCCGCCGCTTCGCAGACAAACTTGCTGAACTGGCGGACAGTACCGCTGATCCGGTCAGGAAGAAAGAGCTGCTCACCATGTCCGACAACTGCCGGCAGGTACCTGCCGGTCCGGCAAAAACATTCTGGCAGGCCATACAGACCGTATGGTTCATACAGCTCATACTCCAGATTGAAACCAACGGCCACGCCATTTCCCTCGGGCGTTTCGACCAATACCTCTGGCCCTACCTGAAAAACGATATGGAGAAAGGAATCATTACTCGAGACTTCGCCCTGGAACTCGTGGAATCATTCTTCATCAAGGCTAACGAGATAAACAAACTACGCTCATGGCCGGACAGCGAATATTTCCCCGGATATCACCTCGCCGAAAATCTGGCCATCGGTGGACAGACCGCAGACGGTAAAGATGCGGTAAACAATCTCACACACATCGTACTGGATGCCACCGGTGAGATGGGCTTAACCAAACCGTCAGTTTCCCTGAAATGGTTCGAGGGAACATCCGACGAATTCATGCACCGGGCCTTGGAAGTCGTCCATGAACATAAGGGCGGTCAGCCGGCGCTCTACAACGATCCGGGTGTTATGAGAATTCTGAAGAATATGGGCGTAGCCGAGGAAGATCTCTACACCTGGGCCCCTGTAGGCTGTATCGAAGCCTCAGTCCCGGGGAAATGGGATTTTGCCGCCAAGGGCTCCTGGCTGAACCTGGCCAAGGTTTTCGAGATAACCCTCAACAACGGAACCGATCCTGCAACCGGGATAATGCTGCTTCCCGGTGACGGAACACTGGAAACATTCAAGAGTGCCGATGAGATTATGAAGGCCTACAAACGTCAGCTTCGTTATTTCATGGAACTTCAGGTAATCGTGGAGCATATCAGCGACGAAATGCACATACTTCACGATCAGAACGCCTTCAGATCTTCGCTGATCCACGACAGTATTCAGCGGGGGAAATCCCTTATTGAAGGCGGCGCCCGGTATACGGCTGATGGAGGCCCAACCGCCGGCGCGGTATCTGTAGGAGATTCATTCGCGGCCATACATTACGCCCTGTATGACAAGAAAGTGTTCACATCGAAACAACTCATCCATGCGGTAAGTACCAATTTTGAGGATGAAACCACATCTCCAACGGGCTTTGAGATTCAGCAGACACTTATAAAAAAAGTTCCGAAATTCGGTAATGATGATGATTATGCAGACCGATGGACCGTAGAAATCGATGAATTCCTCGGATCAACCTACCACAGAGGATTCAAAAGTTCCCGTTACGGTAAAGGCCCTATTCCCGGAAGTTTTGCATTAAGCCTGAGCTCAGTTACCGGTAACGTCGCCTTCGGTAAATCCGTAGGGGCACTCCCCAACGGAAGGAAATCCGGAGCACCTGTAAACAATGGAGTATCCCCGGCTAACGGTTCGGAGAAAAGCGGACCTACTGCCGTTATTAATTCCGAAGCGAAACTACCAAGTATCTGGTTCCAGAAAGGATCGATATTCAACATGCGACTCTCGGCGGACGCTCTCACCAGCGAAACTGGCCGGAATCGCGCTTTAGCTCTTGTAAAGTCACATTTCAAGAACAATCAATTTCACATTCAGTTCAACGTACTGGACAATGAAACACTGATTGAAGCTCAGGAAAATCCTGATGATTATCGTGACCTGATGGTTCGAATCGCAGGTTACAGTGCGTTTTTCACCCCCCTGAACAGGGAACTTCAAAACGACGTCATCGAGCGGATGAAGTTTGATGTGAAGTAATCCGGATAGAGAGGAATTCTACAGAATAGCTGCCTTTATGTAATTGAAAAAACAAACGAAAGATTATCCAGTCAGCATCCCCTGAGGGCTCTCATGCTTTAA
>DEIH01000039.1 GCA_002352375.1 Spirochaeta sp. UBA2779
GGCCCTTAATGCTTCATCTTCATAAACCACCCCATGATGCTCCTGATAGGCCTCCCGAAGTCCGATAAGAATCTGGTAGGTTTCATCTTTAGTAGGCTCAGGAACTTCGATACGCTGAAAACGTCTGGCCAGGGCATGGTCTTTCTCAAAATACTTTTTGAAATCATCGTAGGTTGTTGACCCAATGCATCTCAGCTTTCCGGACATCAGCGCCGGTTTGAGGAGATTCGAGGCATCCATACTCCCTCCGGATGTAGCTCCGGCTCCGATTACAGTATGGATTTCATCGATAAAGAGTATCACCCGGTCCCGTTCTTCAAGATCTTTGAGAACTTTTTTTATCCTCTCTTCAAAATCCCCTCGATAACGGGTTCCGGCGAGAAGAGATCCCATATCCAGAGACCAGATTCTAAAATTCTTGAGAAATCCCGGAACATTGCCGTCAACGATTCTCCTGGCGAGTCCCTCTGTAATAGCGGTTTTACCGACACCGGGCTCCCCCACGTGAACCGGATTGTTTTTCAGCCGGCGGCTTAACACCTGCATGGTACGTTCCAGGATATCTTCCCTGCCGATCAGGAGTTCCAAATCCCCATTTTCAGCTCTGGATGTTAAATCCACTGCATACTGCTCCAGGGCTCCGCTCTTCCTGCCCCGTACCGTTCCTTTAGGCCCTTTTTGGGGTTGTGACCTGGAATCTTCGAAAACATCCCCTATTTCTTCAGGTATCTCATCAAAAGATTCTTCAGATTCCTCTTCAGATTCATTTTCAGTACCGCTGATACTGTGGGACACCACCTCCAGAAGTCTTATTCGGCTGACACCAGCTTTCTGCAGATAGTAGGAGGCAAAAGAATCATTCAGTTCGAAAATGGCCACCAGAAGATCGGCAGAACTGAGCTCATCTCTCCCTGCACTGCTCAGATGAATCAGAGTTCTTTCGATAACATCCTGCCACCCTTCGGTGAGCATGGGTTCTGTTTCCTTTACAGATTGCAGATATTTAGCAAAATACCCTTCAATATTTTCCCTTATTTCATCAGGATCCGCATCACAGGCCTCCAGGATGAACCGGGGGGCGTCGAATCCCAGAGCCGTGTAAAGAAGATGCTCCGGGGTGATGTACTCATGCCCCTTGTTTTTCGCTTCATGGTAAGCCGCATTTAGAATTCCCTGAACTTCGTCTGTCGGTCTCATATTCAGGCCTTCTCCAGAATGCTTTTCAGGGGGTATTCTCTCTCCCGGGCCAGCTGAGTTACCTGAGCAACCTTTGTCCGGCCGATATCATAGGGGTATATGCCAACCATTCCCCTACCCTTTTTATGCACATCAAGCATTATTTTCGTCGCCTCAATCGGCTGTTTATGAAAGATGGAAACCAGGATTTCTACCACAAAATCCCGGGGGGTATAGTCATCATTCAGAAGAACAACCCTCCACATCTCAGGTTCTTTCAGCTCATCCTTGATATCTTCGAGTAAATCGCCCTGATTGTTATTTTTCGGATCTTTTGCCATATAATAGGAATTTACGACTTTCAGCCCATACTATCAACAAGGAATGAGCAATGAATGTGTCTCTTTGGTTTTACAAAAAATAATCTCTGCGTTATCATTAAAATAATTCATGTCGGGAGGCTCCTGATGAAACGTGCTGCTGTACTTTTATCCATTTCGTTCATACTCGTGTTTACGACCGTGTCTGTTGCTGCTGCTGAAAATTTTTATGATAACCTTTCCCAGGCCCAACGTTACGATCTTGCCGATGCGTATACTCGTGTGGCAGCTCAATTTGAGACTCTCGGTGAAAAGGAAAGGGCCGAAGGCTACCGAAACTTGGCTCTGGTGATATTTCCAGGATTCGGTGAAGTGGAACGGCCTGTTCAGGAAGAAAAACCTGTCACCGTTAAACGCCCTGAGCAGCAGGCACCGGATCCCTCAGGGGGAGATGCCTCTTACTATTATTTCAACAAACTTCTCAGGGGTGTTTTCAATGAGAATAAAACCCTCACTCTCTCTGTCATTGCCGATCCTCTTTACCTCCCCTTATTCGATTCCGGTGTAGAAAAATCTCTGGTAGCATCCGAGCTGGACTGGTTTTTTGACAAGTACGATGTGAGTACCGTTGCACCATATGATGTATTTCAGATGAATACTATTCAGGTAACTCCCCTTGATAACGGCTACTGGCGACTGGATGTTCAAACCCGGCCGGAATATGCCGATGCGGTTCCCGAAGTAACATTCTGGGCAGGTAAGATGGGATTTTATTTCAGAAAGTTCCCCGAAGGCTGGAGGCTGGCCGCAATCGGACCTGTTGCCTGATAAGCAGATTAATTACCGTCTTCCAGGTTTTCTGATTCTTCTGATCCCTCTGAGAGTATTACCCGAGAGGATGGGAGGATTCTCCGACGGAATTTACGGACATAACCGCAACTCGGTGGAAGATATGTTGCAAAAAGGGCTCGGAATACGGTGATTCGCCGACATCGAGGATTTACTGTAAATCTATTCTTGTACACTGTACAGAGCCGGGTTTCCCGGTCCAGCCAGGGGCAGGGACTCGAAAGGTTAATAACCCAGGATCCATCCTCCTGCTGAGTTTTTTCATAACAGCATAAACTGCAACGATTACATTGACTGTCCCACCATTTTTCAATTCCTAAGAACATCTTTTACTGTAGAGGTGCAAAAGTGCCGGATTCGTCCCGACCGCTTTTATTAATGTAAATCACTTCCAGCGATACCGGCAGGAATGTTCTGCCATAGCCTGACGAACGGGAGGTTTGCCAGGTAACGGTGTAACGGCCGACACCCTCACTTCGAAGTTCTCTGACAACGGCAGCGCTTCCCTCAGGATTGAACATATAGGAAGGTTTACCACCACTTTGAGCTGCGATGTAATCCAGCTCTCTGCTGGTAACCTCGGGTTTGCTGTAAACCGGATAGAGCGTCACTCCATTATTTGCCATCATTCGAGCGATTTCCACCAGTCCGTAACGGTCGAAGGATGTTGACGAAGGCAGGCGGTTCACAAAAGCAACCACAGCTTTCCGGTTTCTATCCGGAGCTATACGGGTAGTTGCCAGTCTCAGGGCTTCATCCCACTGAACAGGCCTGTCTCCAATGGATTCCTCCATCAGCAGTTTAAACTCATCCAGGCCCTCCTCGGGGCTGACATCGTGAACAACAGATTTAATACCAGCGCCCACAAGTGAGAAGGAATCTACAGAGTTCAACGCGCTGCTCAAGTCATTCACCCCCTGCACTAGAGATTCCACATCGGCCGTGCTGCCCGACAGATCTGTAACAGCCACGAGGGAGATTGAATTATCCTCGGAAGAACTCCAGTCAATTTCAGGCTGACCCAGAGACAAATCACCATCAAAAACACGAAAATTGGACGCATCCAGTCCTGAAATGGGATGTCCCCTCCTGTCCCGTACGGTAACATCCACAACTATATCCGGATAAGCATCCCCCCGAACTCGGTCCAGGGTAACATCCAAACCTCCATAAAGCGTGGAAAGAGGGGTTAACAGGACGATGCTGTTGGCGTTGAAATCACTTACAGCCAAATTCCCGTTTTCGTCGGTAAAAGCCGAAGTAATCCGATGCTCACCGGCTCCCAGAGAGGCCTCAACACTGAGTTCTCCGGTTAAAAGGTTAACTCTTTTTAATTCATTTCCATCGGATATCAGTAAATCACCATCGAGAAGTGATAGTCCCTCAGGATTATTCAAGCCTCCTTCAATAAGAGGGCCGAGATAGTTACCCGACGGATCGTACACATAGATACTGCCTTTCAGGGAATCGGCAACATACACCCGCTCCCCGTCACAGGCAATTCCTGCAGGCCCTTCAAAGCCAGTGAAACTCAGGATATAACTGCCGTCCAGGCTCCACTTGCTTACACGGCGGTTTCCCCAGTCACTGATATAAACAAAATCCTTTCCCGGGGAGAGAGCCATGTACTGAGGACCGAGAAACTCACCATCGTTACGTCCCGTTTTTCCCCAGGTTTCAATACGATAACCCCGGTTATACCCGGAAAGAGAAAGAACCGAAATTCTATCCGCCTGGAATTCGCTTACCAGAAGACGACCATCTCCCGTAGGAAGGATATCAAAGGGGCGGTCAAAACCCTCCAGGCCGCCCTCATAACGATCCTCAAGGGTTCCGTTGGCATCAATCCGGACGACTTCTCCTCCGGCATAGGATGCCACCAGAAGCGAACCTGAACCGTCTCCCGAACTTCGGGCGGATGAAGGCCTCTCAAAATATCTGATGTTATCTTCTAATCCATGAAATGCCACCAGGGGAATCCACTCATCATCCACCGGTATTTCTTCCTCTCCGGAAAGACGACGGCGCAATTGCTCCGCCCTGTTCTGAAGAGCATTTGACGCCAGTCCTTCATCTGCCAGACGATCCCAGACCTTAAGAGCGGCATCCTCCATACCCGAGCGCCAATACGCCCGGCCCAGCCACTCACGGATTCCAGGATCTGTGGGGTTGAGAGTTACAGCCCGTTCCATTGCCAGAAGAGCTTTCCCCGGCAGTCCGTCATTGTAGGAAATAACGCCCCATCGCCACTCCTCCAGAGCCTGAACAGACTCAAGACTGATATCCTGAGCGGGAACCTGACACACCGCCAGTATTGATGAGATGAAAAGAAGAGCTGCGATACGGTTATTTTTTACTATCCGGCTGCTCATNNCCTTACGGCCTCCAAATGACCTTTTATAGTATCATCACCGGGACGGTTTGAAAGTGCTTCGGTGAGATATCGTATTGCCTCGGATGTTTTCCCGGCCCGGAAAAGGGCCCAGCCCAGTGAATCCCGGTAAGCCATATTATCCGGGGCTGTCTCTACAGCCTTTCTGCAGAGTTCGATTGCGGCAAGAGGATCTTCCCCGCTGTCGGCAAGAAGATATCCCAGTCCATTAACGGCATTGGGATTCCCATCATCAAGTTTGAGAGCCTCTCGGTAGCTTTCCAGGGCCAGATCGGTGCGTCCCCGCCTCCATTGACAGTATCCCAGAGCAGACCATGCCTGGGGAGACTCAAACCCCTCCTGCAGCACTTCACGAAGCTGCTGCTCAGCTCCCTCTATATCGTTATTTTCAACCAGAAGCCAGGATAGAAGCATTCGGGCCTGATAAAGACGCACCAGATGTCTGTCGATACGGACAACCTGACGAAGAAGCCGTATGGCATCATCCTGTTCACCCAGCCTGGTATGGCAGAGTCCCATGTAGTAGGCCAGCTCGGAATCTTCCGCCGGATCAGTTTCCTCAGCAAGAAAAACTTCCAAGGCAGCGGAGTAACGGCCTTCATTATAGAGTTGAAGTCCATCTTCTCTGAAATCCACGCTCATACACCCCTCCATTCAATCATATCATGAATGGAGGATTCAGGGGCTAGAGATGGTTCGACAGCAATAGTACTGATGGATATTGAACCGTTCACCGCTGCAAGGGTGTCTGAACCTTTTTCTTCGGATGATTCGATAGCTGCCGGTTGAAGGAACCAGTATTCCCCCCCCCGGGGAGAATGGAAACAAACCATTTCATCCTTGTAGCGCCGTTTTCCCGGACGGGTAAACTCAATAACTGAATCACCACGATATTTCTCCGGCCAGTTGATATTGATAAAGTTGTCTTTATTCCAGAGATTTACCAGGTTCTGAAGATTATCGGCAATAAAGGATGCCGCCTTTTCGAATTCCCATGGACCTGTAAATGAAGCGTATGATACGGATACTGATGGAACTCCTCTAAGAGAAGACTCCCTGGCAGCCGCACATGTTCCCGAATATAGTATATCTGTACCCAGATTCGGTCCTTTGTTGATTCCGGAAATTACCAGATCTGGGAGATAGGGCATAACAGCCTGAAATGCAATATTCACACAGTCCACTGGTGTGCCGTGAACAGCAATGCGATGACTCTCGGGAAACCGGCTGATTTTAAGCCCCTCGTTCATGGTGATACTGTGAGACTGACCGCTCATTTCCTTGTCAGGGGCCAAAACCCAGACTTCGTGAGAATCTCTGAGTACCTCTTCCAGAGCATTCAGCCCGGGGGCACCCAGTCCGTCATCATTTGTCAGCAGCAGTATCATTCTCTCATCAGTCCGAAAGATGAATCCGGGCACCCTCACCGGGTTGAACCTGAAAAACACTGGCCTTGAACCCGAAAATTCGGTCGTACTCCTCAAGACGTTCTTCGTAGTTACTTTTCAGTTTTCCATCTATAAGAGTTACCGTACAACCACCGTATCCGCTTCCAATCATTCTGGAACCATAGATTCCGCCGGTTTCCATGGCCCTCTTAGCCAGCCAGTCCAGCTCAGGACAGGAGATTTCCAGAAGATCCCGGAGACTTTCATGAGAGCGGAATAGTATTCGTCCAGCGACATCAAGGTATCCACCCTTAAGAGCTTTCCCGAATTCATGAATTCGGGCATTTTCCTTGATAACGTGAAGACAGATACGCCTTGAACGCTCGGATAAGCCATCAATAGTACTGGAAAGATCATCCCGGGAAAGATCTCGGAACAACATCCCTGATTTCCCTACATCCAGAGCCTGAACACACTCCCTGCAGGAAGCATCTATTTCACCTTTCTCATCATCACTCATGGATTCCTGAACTCTGGAGTCGGTAACAAGTAGAGTTGCCGGAGAACCGGGAAATTCAAGATATTCAACTTTAAGAGACCTGACATCAAGAAGAGTCAGAAAACCTGATCGCGAATAGTAGGACACCATGGGAGATCGAATACCTTCATGAAGATCCATAAAATGACTTTCTGACGAACGGGCGGCATCGATTATACGGGCATCTGAGATATCAAGAGAAAACAACTCTTTTACTGCACATACAGTTGCCACCGCCATAGCTGAGGACGAGGCCAGGCCTATACCCATGGGGACTTCACTGAACAAGGTAAGGTTCAACCCCCTAATATTAAATCCCATGTGAATTAAAGCGTCGATTACACCTTTACTGTAATTTGCCCAGCGGTCTTCTCTTTTGTACTTAAGTCCCGCAATGGTGGACTTTTTCCGTTCATTTAGATTCGCTGAAAAAAACCGCAGGGAATTGTCGCTCCGCCTGGAAGCCGCTATATAGAAACGGCGGTCGATGGCCAGGGACAGTACATACCCCTGGCCAACTTCACCATGATCTCCCAGTAAATCCACCTTTCCCGGTGCACTTGTTATGACAGTGGGTTTTTCGCCGTATTCTTTTTCGTGATGTACAGAGATCTGATCAATCAATAGGTCCGCCGTCTCGTATGCAAAATCCCGAAGGTGTTACCCGAAGGTTATCAACGATTTTACGCCGAGATTGAATTGGAATCAAGAAAAGCCTTCATTTTACCTTAAAAAAGGGTTGTCTCTGATATCAGAGCAACCCTTCTCCTCACAAAACAAAACAGTTTCTACTATTTTGACTTGATACCGTACTTTTTATTAAAACGTTCTACACGGCCTGCGGTGTCCACCAGCTTCTGCTTGCCGGTGAAAAATGGATGGCAACTGGAACAGATTTCCACCTGTAAATCGCCAACTGTTGAAAACGTTTCAAACTCATTACCGCAAGCACAGGACACTTTTGCGGCTTTATAATCCGGATGGATACCTTTTTTCATAACTGTAATTCCTATTCTGTCGGACACGCTACAAGTCGCGTGCGGTTCCCGACGTATTCATTCCCTTGAGAAACGCCTCATTATTCTTGGTCTTCCGCATCTTGTCAACGATCATCTCAGCGGATTCCATATCATCCATGGGGCTTAATACCTTTCTGAGAACCCACATTTTATTTAATTCCAGATCGGTGAGTAAAAGGTCCTCTTTCCTGGTACTTGACTTTTTAACATTGAAGGCCGGATAAACACGTTTATCAGCCAGTCTGCGGTCTAAAACCAGCTCCATATTACCGGTACCTTTAAACTCTTCAAAGATCACTTCATCCATCCGGCTGCCTGTTTCTATCAGAGCCGTGGCAACAATGGTGAGACTGCCTCCGTCCTCAATATTTCTGGCGGCACCGAAGAAGCGTTTAGGCTTGTGAAGGGCATTTGAGTCAACACCACCGGAGAGTATCTTCCCGCTGGTAGGAACAGTTTGATTGTAAGCCCTGGCCAGGCGGGTAATGGAATCCAGAAGAATAACAACATCCTTCTTATGCTCCACAAGCCTTCGTGCTTTTTCCAGAACCATTTCGGCAACCTGCACATGACGGGTGGCCTGCTCATCAAAGGTTGAGGCAATCACTTCACCCTGAACACCACGCTGCATATCGGTAACTTCTTCAGGACGTTCATCGATTAAAAGTACAATGAGGTAGACATCAGGATGATTCTCTGTAATTGCATTGGCTATTTTCTGAAGAATTACAGTTTTACCAGATTTAGGTGGAGATACTATCAAACCTCTCTGTCCCTTACCGATGGGGCAGAAAAGATTGATGATTCTTGTTGAGGGATCACCAATCCGTGTTTCCATATCCATTCTTTCGGTGGGATACAAAGGAGTGAGATTCTCAAAAGACACTCTGGTCTGGGCAACCGAGGGTTCATCGAAATTCACATTCACCACCCGGAGCATGGCAAAGAAGCGTTCACCCTCTTTTGGGGATCGAATCTGACCATAAACAGTATCACCGGTTTTCAGGTTGAACAGACGAATTTGACTGGGCGAAATGTAGATATCATCGGTCCCTGGAAGGTAGGAGTTCTGAGGTGAACGGAGAAAACCGTATCCATCCGGAAGGATTTCAAGAGATCCATAGGCGTATATTACACCGCCTTTTTCAATATGTGCCGTAAGAACACGGAAAATTAGTTCCTGCTTCTTCAGAGGAATAAGATCCTCTTTTTTCAGTCCCAGATCTTCTGCCATCTCCCGTAACTGGGGCATGGTGGTAATCGAAAGATCGTTAATCTGCAATTTGGGGGCATCAGGATCGTGCTTTGGCCCTTTAATCGGTCTGTTGCTGTTACCGCCTTTTTTTCCACGGCGGCGACCCCTGGACTGTTCCTGCCCCTGCCCCTGAGGTTTATCCTTTTCTGTTTCCGATTTTTCAGGTTCAGGATTGCTTGGAACGGCCTCTTCTTCCCGTGCCTGTTTGCGAATTTTCATTCTGGCCGGTGAAGTGGTTTTCTCAACCGGTTCTTTTTCTTCTGACTTCCCGGGTGATTCTGATGTTTTGATGGAATCTGAGGAATCGGCCGATACACCAGATTCGCTTATACCTTCGGTTTTAATAGACTCAGATGTTTCCATTGTTGGTTTTTCATCAACAATATCGTTCTGAGACTCTTCGTTATTGGGGGCCTTGATAACAATTGCCTTTTTCCGAACTTTTTTAACAACTTTGGTCGTTATTGGTATTGATTCCCGTAAATCCAGTTCGCTCTGTTCCGGTGATCCGTCAGACACGAGTTTATCCTTCCTGCTGATAATTCCCAATGAATTCTCTCCTCGACAGGAATCTTTTCCTGCGGGTACATGGTAAATATGTTCTGATTTTAGAACCTGTACGTGAAACGTACAGGACATTATGCACATGAATACGAACGATACGCTTAATATCGCTTCTTAAATAATATAGTTACTGCCTGCATCGCCTGTCAAGAAGAAGAAACCGGTATTTTTTCAATCAACAATAAGAGGCCTTCCAGGGCCTTATCTTCAGTTTTCTTACGGATTGAAGCCCTATCCCCATCGAAATGAAACAACTCCGCCGAAATATTCCCGGAAGGACTGCACCAGGCAATCCACACGGTTCCAACAGGCTTATCAACGGTTCCGCCTCCTGGTCCGGCAATTCCGGTTACCGCCAGGGTCCAGTCAGCGGCACTTCTCACACGTATTCCCCAGGCCATGGATTTTGCCACTCCCGCAGATACAGCTCCATCTCTATCAATTAAATCGGGGTTAATATCAAGCAATGAGATTTTTGCTTCATTGGAATAGGAAACGATTCCTCCCCAGACAACTTCAGAACTTCCAGGTATATCGGTTAACCGGGTAACTATACCTCCACCTGTACAGGATTCAGCAGCAGCAAAAGATTCTTCCCTGCGGGTTAGAATGTCAATTATCTTATAAGAAGCACTAGTTGACACGTTGAATATTCTTTTTCAGGCGTTCTAGAGGAACTGAAAAGATATCCATACCGGAAGGATCGGAGAGCATTTCACAGTCTCCCTGAAACCCTGTGTTCTCCGCCATTAAAAGGTTGGAACATTTGATATTTCCGACAATACTACCTCCCGGGAGGACTTCAAGCCTTTCTGAAGCACTGACATCTCCCCGGATTAATCCTCCGACAACCAGAACACCAACATTAACATCGGCAACAACTTCCGAACCGGATTCCACCATCAGAAATCCCGGTGACTCAATAGCACCTTCGAAATATCCATCAATTTTAAGGGAATCCTCAAATCTCAGAACACCCTTGAACTTTGTTTCCTCACCAAGCACGGTTCGGGTTTTATAGGCACTATCTATTCTACGCGGCATATTAATTCAACTACTTACTTTTCATCCCGTATACACCGTCCCAGCCCTCATCAGGTGGATTGTCGATATATTCCTGACACCGTGCTATAAAAACATTGGACGGTTCATCAGTGGGATCTGTTTTGAACGCTGCACTGAAATATTTCAAAGCTTCCTGAAAATCACGTTTCTTATAGAAATCCCTACCCCTGGCAAAGAGTTTAATGGCTTTTCTCTTTGCTTCGGTAATCATTTTAATTCTCCTGAATTCTCATGCAGTTCTTTAAAATGTTCACGGAATCGATCTTCCAATTCTCCGAGAGATAATTCTGCGGCTCTGAGAGAACCATCACTCTCCTGAAGTTTCTGAACTTCATCTTCCAATCCGCCCAGAGCGGCCAGAGTCTGCTCAGCCTCAATCATCACCTGTTCTTTAAATTTTTCCACAGATTTTAAATCACTGGTATCAAGGGCATTAGAAGCTTCTACAAGTCCGAGAACAGGCGTTTTCAGATGCTCTGTGAAATATATCAGTGATTTATTGAGAGAATCGGTTAAAGCCAGTCGCTTTTCTCTGAGCAGAACCTGTCTGGAAAGTTCATGATTTCTCAGAACCGCACGAATCCTGGCTAGAACTTCAGAGAAATTAAATGGCTTGATGATATAGTCATCGATACCAAGTTCAAACCCTTCAATTTTGTCTTTAACTGCATCCATAGCCGAAAACATAATAATGGGAATATCCCGATACTCAGAGTATGCATCGTCTTTTTTGAGCATTTTGGTGAGTTCCCATCCGGTAAGTCTGGGCATGATATTATCCAGGATAATCAAATCGGGAACATGTTCCCGTATCATTTCCAACCCTTCCTCACCGTCAACTGCCATTAAAACAACAAAACCAAGGCGCGTAAGCATTACATCAAAGAAGTCAAGATTGATCTGTTCATCATCAATTATCAGAATTTTCTTTTTATTCATATTCACCCTATTGTCCCCTGATTACCTGAGTCCGTCAAGGAATCGCAACACAACTGAAAGATGACAAAAAACAAGCCCCACTTATTAAAATGGGGCTTTGTCCAATTACAGATTATTTTTAATGACGAAGGTTCCACGCCATTTTTTTGAGTTCTTTACCCGGACGAAAAACTGTAACTCCGTGAGTTTTTACCGGAACAATTTCTCCGGTTTTAGGATTTCGGGCTTTTTCTCTACCCTTACGGGTTCTAATTTCAAAAGTACCGAAACCGCGCAGCTCGACAACACGGTCTTTAGTAAGAGCGTCCTTTACCTCTTCGAAGAACGAATCGATAACGCTGTGGATATCTTTCCGGCTGATCCTTGACGTCTCATAGATATGTTCTATGATTTCGGCCTTGGTCATTTTCATCTGATCTTTATCTTCGGCCATCAGAATCCTCCTTTCTTCGAACTGGAATCAATATTTTTGCTAAATCAGGCCAGAGCTGTCAATTTTTTGAAAAGGCGTGATTTCTTACGTGCAGCATTATTGCGATGGTAAAGTCCTTTACCTGCTGCTGTATCAATTAATTTTACGACTTCTGCATATTGTGTTTCAGCTGTGGCTTTTTCTTTACTGTCCACAGCTGACTCAAAAGCTCTAATACTGGTTCTTACATGACTTTTAATCGATCGATTATGTATACGTCGTTTCAGGTTCTGTCTGTGCCTCTTTGCGGCATCATTCGAATTGGGCAATGGTATCAACCTCTTTACTATTTATCCCGTACTTAAGGGACTTTCAGAACTAACTTTTAACAGATAACCCTTTTACCGTCAAGGTTTAAGGACTATCCTCCGACTTCTGTCTCTCTAATTGAAATCCCGAGGGCGGCGTTCTTCCCTCTTGCATTTCTCACAATAGGCGAAATGCTTCATCCGGCCGTTGGCGAAAACAGACCGCATCTTCACTTCACCGCCGCAAGGGCAGACAAACTTATGGGTCCCCGATATGGTTCGCGCATTCTTACTGACTCCGGCCATGGGCTTACTCCTTGAAGTCTCTTTCTGTCCATCAGATCGAGACTCCTACTAATTATTTGGCGGACCGATAGTAACAAAACGGCCCGAACGATGTCAACAACCTGAAAAGTGCATATCAGTCTTCAACAACGGAATTTAGACCTCTTCTTCTTCCGGCTGGATTACCCAACTGCCGCCATTTTTACGGGACAAGCGGGAAACAGGAACCTCCATTCGACGGCCTTCAGGTCCGTAAAGGTTTATTTTACGGGCAAATATATTCACTTCCGAAACTTTATAGCTCACACCCTCATAGGAAATCCGTGCTCCTTCATGAGGCATAAGTTTGCGCTCTGCGGAATAGTGTTCATGTTCAAATGCAAGACAGCAAAGCAATCGCCCGCAGGGGCCGGATATTTTCAAAGAGTTCAGTGAAAGGTTCTGCTCTTTAGCCATTTTAATCGACACTGGTTTCAACTTGTCAGTGAGACTGTGACAGCAGAACGGCCTACCGCAGACAGCCACACCTCCAACCACCCGTGATTCATCACGAACACCGATCTGCCTGAGTTCAATTCTCATTTTGAAGTGGGCAACCAGTTCTTTCACAAGTTCCCTGAAATCAATACGATTTTCAGCCGTGAAGAAAAACATCACTTTTTGTTCATCAAGCATGTAATGGGCGGAAACCAGCTTCATTGCAAGTTTAAGTCTGGATATTTTCCCCCGGCAAACACTGTAGGCTTCTTCTTCCTTCTTCTCGTAATTCTCACGTCTGGCAGTATCTTCATCAGTTGCGTTTCGAACGATAAGACGGATATTTTCAGCGTCCACACCGGCTTTGTCTGTTACCGGTCCCAGGATACGGGCCAGATCTCTACCGTATCGGGTAGAAATAACAACAAATTCCCCTCTTTCAATTTCCGAGCCGTCCACTGAAGCACAATACTCAAAATCGTTGGTGGGTATAATTCTGGCACGCCAAAGCTTTTCGGGAACATCGTTGAAATCCGGCATGCCGGCATTCCCTTCCCGATGGCCACGGTCTATGTATTGTCCATTTTTATCTTTATTCATTTATTACTCTTTAAACAGCCTCTTATCCTGTCAGATCCACAAGCATACCTTGGATTTCATCAATTCGCCGTAAAATATCCAGTTGATCACTCTGATTTTTCAGAACATGCGCGGCCAGGCTCTCCAGACGCTCATCAACAACCCGGATTATGACATATTTTTTCTGCTGCATAGTCTTGGAATTACGGATCCCAAGAGTTTCGTCCATTTCGAAACTATTCTCAATCACATAACGAAGAAATCGCCGTACCGCTGTTTTATACCCGTTTAACGGCCCGAAAACTGAATCTTTTTTTAAGGCGTTACCTTTCTCGTAAACATCATCCAGCAGATCTTCAATGGTTTCAGACCCGTCAAGCATGGGGAGTGGTCCGGGACCGAGTACAGAAGCCGCATTACGTTGCCCACCGGAAACTTTCCCGAGAACGGAACCAAACGCTGTCTTACCGGCTTTTCCTGCTTTGGACTTCTCTGTATCTTTTTTTCGCTTCAAACGTGTGTCGAGAGTAGAACCGATTTGACTGAGCCTCTCGATATCAATGGACAATTATCACAACCCGGAAGAGGAATTCATCTTTCTGTTATCAGTTCCTCCCCAGTCAACCGAAAATAGGGCTTCTTCTCCGGAAGGTGCTGATGCCAGAATCCTGCTGTCTTCTGAAATCGTACAATGACCGTGTAAGATTACTCCCTCTTCAACAATTATCTGAGGAGCACGAATATTTCCGATCATAACACATGTGGAGAGCAGAACAATTTTTCCTGAAGCCTTAATATCGCCCTTAATAATCCCGCCGACAACAACTGTATCGGCATTAATAAGGCATCTGGCCCGACCGGATTTACCGACAAGAACCCGTCCATCGGTTCTGATATTTCCTTCAAAATCTCCGTCGATTCGAAGTAAACCTTTAAGATCCAGATCGCCTCGAAACCGTGTTCCGTCGCCGATAATGGAATTTATAAGAGTCTGGCCTTTTGCGTAATCGTCCATATAACTGAGTTGAGCCTCTATTGATACCGTTGAAGTGATGTCGTGATATTGTCCAATCCATCCGGGTTTGCCATATTCAGGAATTTGATAGGATCTACCAACTGGGTTCCAATCATAACCTCATAATGGAGGTGAGGACCGGTAGATTGCCCGGTACTGCCCATTGTCCCGAGAACTTCTCCCTGGGAGACAATTTGTCCGACTTCAACAAATTGACGCTGCATATGTGCATAGCGGGTTTTAAAGCCGTATTTATGCTGAATATCAAGATAATTCCCAAAACCATTGGCATCAAAATCTTTCTTTATGATTTTACCATTGGCGGTCGCCATGATGGGAACACCGTAACCAAAAGCCAGATCCACCCCGCGATGAAGGTACCAATATTTCCCGAAGGGGTGTATTGATGGCCCGAACACCTGGGTAACCCAGCCCCGGACACCTTGAAGCGGCCAGATTGTCGGGATATCCGAAAGAAGATCTTTCTGGCTTGAGAGTACCATACCGATATCATCCAGAGAGGATACCGAATCGTCCAGAGAAACTTTTAAGGCCTGTAAATCGGCAACCTCAGCCAAAGTGTTGCCATCGGTCTGTTCCACCGCAAAAAGAGACGATAAATCTCCACCGCCGGCTGCAGAATCCACAGCTGAGCCCTCCAACCCGAGAATATCCATTGTATCGTTTAAACTGTTTTTAAATGCACCAGCAGATGAAACAAGCTGTCCCACCTCGTCTCTGATAATATCCAGACTTGCTTCTGTTTCAACCAGATCCTTGGATCTTGATGCAAGAAGAACTTCCTTTCCGGAAAAATCTAATGAAAACCAGAAGAATCCGGCCAACAGTCCCAGAAACATCACCGCCATAAAAAACAGGGTGAATAGTGATACTTGAAAATGGACTGTACGCTTCTCCGTATGCGGAACAAGCATAATCGTATATTTCTGCCGACCGAACCGCCAGAAAGAACCTGTGATTCCACCGGGATTCTTTCCTGTTCGTCGGGTTTTTCTATTCTTTCCAGGCCTCAAATCCGGCACATTGTCCCCTTGTCAAAGATTGCCATTAAATACAAGTTTTATCATATCCTACCAGCCCGTTAGAAGGCAAGCTCCGTGGGGAACTCTGCAGTGATGGCGATTTATGTTGACAAGCTCAGTGATACACGGGTAAAAATAGAGCAGGTCGACGGCCTTGCCACCGGCAGGCTGACTTAAACTTCCCAAGGAAAGCGGGTTACTCATGCGTTACTTTGATACACACGCACATATCGGTCTTATACATGAAGATCCGATAGAACAATTAATTATCACACAGGAAGCCAAACAGGCCAATGTTCATAAAATTATGAGCATTACAAACAATCTGCAGGACTTTTTTGAGGTTTACCAAAACCTCTCTACCGCTTCCAACGTCATATTCAGTATCGGCGTATCTCCATCGGAAGTTCAGCATCCCGGTTCAGATTGGCAGCAGAAAATCAACGAAGGAGTTCAAAAAGACCGCGTTGTAGCCATCGGTGAAACAGGATTGGACTATTTTCGGAAGTTTGGTGATAAAAGTTCTCAGGTGGAACTGTTTATAGCCCAGCTGGAGCTGGCTGAGAGTTTCAACGTCCCTGTTATTATCCACAACCGAAAAGCAGGCCATGATATCAAGGAAATTCTCAAATCTAAATTACCCTCCAGGGGCGGAGTTCTTCACTGCTACTCTGAAGACTGGGAGTTTGCATCTGAGATGCTTGAAAATCACGACAACCTGTACTTTTCCTTTGCCGGAAATGTTACCTACAGAAATGCCAGAAACCTTCATGAGGCTGTACGCAATATTCCCATGAACAGGATTGTGATTGAAAGTGAAAGCCCTTTTATGGTACCTGCGGAATATCGGGGTAAACGCAATAAACCTGTGTACATGCCTTCTACTGCAGCCTTTATTGCCGAACTTCGTGAGGAGTCTGAAGAGGATGTATCCAAGGCCCTGTGGGAAAACGCCTGCAACCTTTTTGGAATAAATCCCGAAGAGTAATGATGAGATATACAGGCCGTGTACCTTCAACCGATTAAAATCGGTTCTCTACACATCAGTGGAAATATTTTTGCCGCACCTATGGCAGGCTATACAGACTGTGTAACCCGACACATTTCCTGTAATAACGGTGCTTTTCTCGCATACACTGAAATGATTTCTTCAGAAGCTCTGCTGCGAAACAACTCCCGTACACTCTCCATGCTGAAAAAATTTAACGGTGAAAAGATTCTTGCTGTACAACTGTACGGATCCAAACCGGATACCCTGGGCCGTGCGGCTATAATTGCGGCTGAAAACGGTGCCGATCTAATCGATCTCAATGCGGGCTGTCCGGTACGAAAAGTTACCCGAAAAGGTAGTGGGGCCGCTCTTGGCAGAGATGTCCGGAAACTTGGTTTGGCAATCAGAGCCATGGTGAAAGCCGGTTTACCAGTCAGCGTTAAAATTCGAAGCGGATGGGATGAGACAGAACTGAACTGGCGTGAAGCAGTGCAGGCTGTTGTTCAGGAGGGCGTCTCAGCCATCGGATTTCATCCCAGAACATGCCGCCAGGGATACGGAGGGAAAGCGGACTGGAAGGCTCTTGGGACGATGTCGGCAGCTGCCCCGGTACCGGTAATCGGTTCAGGAGATCTGGATTCCCCCTCTGCAGTCTTGAGAATGCTGAAAGAAACCTCATGCAGCGGAGTTATGATTGCCCGTGGAGCCATCGGGTATCCGGAAATTTTCAGCAGGACATGCCGTCTGCTTAAAGAAGGGATACCAGAATTACCTCAAACCCCGGAAGACCGTCTGAGAAATGCGAAGAACCACCTGCTTATGGCCGTCGAAACATTCGGAGAAAAAACAGCAGCGAAAAATATGAAGAAAATTCTGGTCGCCTATGTCAGAGGTTGGCCTTCTGCTTCAAAACTGAGAAATGATCTGATGAAAACATCAGATATCTCCACCCTGATGACTTTACTGGACAGAGTTATATTGGAGTAACAAGCACTTCTTCAGCCTTCAAGTCCCTCTTCCAGATAACGCTCGATAAAATGACTGAAAGAATTCTGGTGGATTCTGACAATTCCACACTCCCGGTCTGCACTCTGTGTTGAATCAGACGCATGTACGGCATTTACCATGATATCACTACCGAAATCCCGGCGGATTGTACCGCCAGGAGCCTGCCGGGGGTCGGTGGGACCAAGTACCTCCCTGATTTTTTCAACGGCATTCTCACCTTCATAAACAAGTATCATAGACTTGACTGT
>DEIH01000168.1 GCA_002352375.1 Spirochaeta sp. UBA2779
GGCGATGAGTCCCACTCTGTCGCCTCGTTTGAGTTTTGTATTCAGCCACCATGAGGCCGCTTCGTCGGTGAGTCTGTCAGCTTGGGCGAAGCTGACATCTTTCCATCCTGAGTCGGTTTTTCCTGTGAGGTAGCTGTGTTCTCCCTGGGTTTCGGCAACGTCTTTGAGCAGCTGTATAACTGTGCGCATGGCGGTTCTCCTTTGGAGTGGTTGTTTCATGATAATGGTGCCGGTGCTCATTGAACAGATTGTTTTTTTGCTGACCTCTATCGCGGGGGCGTTCTAAGTGAATTGCTATGAGAGCTGATTCCCGGTTAGTCTGCATTCATGCCGGAAAAGCTCACAAAGTTTGAATGCCGTATTTGCGGGGAATGCTGCCGGGGTGGGCAGAAAGTATGGCTGAATCCTGCCGATATGGAGCGCCTGGCCTCCTACCTCGGCCTGGACGGACCTGATGAATTGGAAGCACGACGGATTATTGTTATCGAGGCCGGGGAGCACGGCATCCTCCGGCCCAGGCTCTACTTTCCCCCGGGGCCGGCTGGGGCTTCCTGTCGTTTTCTGATAAACGATTTGGACGAATCCGGGCGGCTCTGGGGCCGCTGTTCTCTCCACGGGAAGGCGGCCAAACCTCTGGTCTGCCGGCTGGCCCCCCTTTCCCGGGAGATAGATCTGGATGATGGAAGTGAAAAGTGGATGGAAGTTCCCCCTGTTATCGGATGCCCCGGCTGGGGGGATACCCCGCCGCCCCCCGAGGGGAGAGCCCTTCCCCCGCCGGAGCTGGATCCTGGTATCAGGGAGGATCTGGAGGGGGAAACTGAGTATTTTAAAATCTTATCGGAGAAATAGCCTCAAGCCAAAGGAATCCTGATAGTAAAAGCAGCACCTTTGCCCGGTTCACTTTCTACTTTCACCGAGCCGTTGTGAACGATGGCGATATGTTTAACAATAGCCAGTCCCAGGCCGGTACCTCCTAATTCCCGGCTTCTTGCTTTATCCACTCTGTAGAATCGTTCAAATACCCGTGGAAGATCTTTTGAAGGTATTCCGATTCCCTCATCACTGACAGAGATGACTGCCTGATTGTCTTTTTTTTGAATTTCAACGCGAACTGAACTGCCTGCAGAGCTGTATTTCACAGCATTGTCAATAAGATTTGTAAGAGCCTGCTCCATGAGCAGCGTATTAACAGGGACTAAGAGGTTTCTTTCTCCCTCAAGTATGAGTTTGACTTCTTTCTCAGTTGCCTTTGGGGCACAGGATTGAAAAGCTGCAGTTATTACACCTTCAATAGACCGGATTTCAACTTCCAGGCTTTCATTGTCCTGGTGCTCCAGGCGTGAAAGACTCAGTAAATCGTCTAGAATGGCATTCAGTCTATTAGCGTTGCGCAGCGAGATATTCAAAAAGTGTTCAGTAGTTTCAGTGTCGGCCATATCACTTTCTAAAAGTGTTTCCAAATATCCTTTTACATTGGTGATTGGAGTTTTCAGCTCGTGGGAGACATTAGCTACAAAGTCCCGGCGCATCGATTCCAGATGGTGAGTTTTTGTGATATCATTCAAAACAAGTACGATTGCATTGGCAGCAGTTTTTTCATTTTCATGTGGTATTTGCGTGCCATGTACTTTGAGAACCAGATTATGGTTGCTGTTTATACTGATATCGCGCTCCACCGGCGTTTGTAAATTCAATACTTCTTCTGCAATTGATTGTAGAGCGGAGTTCATAAACACCTCTATCAGGCTCTTGCCAATAACTTCCGATCCGGATAAATCCAGAATCTTCAGAGCTGATTGATTCAGGTGCCTTATATTCAACGATTCATCTAATACAACAACGGCTTCCATCATGCTGGAGAAAACAGCATCAAGCTGGTTTTTACTTCTTGTAATTTCATTAAGTCTGAACTTCAGTGATTCAGCCATACTATTGATTGATTCGGCTACAATCCGCATGTCTTCAGGTCCCTGAACTGTCAGATGATGGTCCAGATTACCAGTGGAGTAGGACTCAGCAGCTTTTTGAATATCCGACAAAGGAGAAATCAGTCGCCGTTCACTTAAAAATGATAGAATTGAGAGGGCTAGAAATGTAATGAACCCTGTGTAGAGAATACGGTTGATAATATCTCCAAGAGTAGAATCAATTTCTTTAACACTCATAGCCGATCGAATAATATAGGACTTTCCACTGATTTTTCTCATCGGCATGGCAACGTAGACAAGATCTTCCCCGAGACTATCGCTATACCTCTTTGAATAACCCGAAACACCATTTATTGCTTCATTTATCTCTGGTCTACTAGCATGATTATCTAATCTGGATATATCAGCCTGAGAATCAGCAACCACCTTGCCGTTTGCACGGATAATGGTAACTCTTATATCGGATACCGCAATACTCTTGATAAAATCATCCATATTCAGGAAATTATCCAGAGAAAGAATGTTCCAAGTGAGAGTATTTGAACGTTTCAATATTTCGATCGTTCTGTTATATGCATCTTTCTTGAATAATGAGCCTGCATAAAAAGAAATAACAGTAATAGCAAGGGCAATAATAATGAAGGAACCGATATAGCGTCTTATCTGCGATTTACTCATAATTCTGAGTCTTTCAGGCGGTAGCCATATCCACGAATGGTTTCTATGGCACCACCACAGTCATCAAGTTTTTTTCTGAGTCCCAATATCTGGACGTCAACAGCTCTATCTGTAACAGGATAATCATCACCTTTTACAGACGCAATAATTTTACGACGGGAGAAAACCAAGCCGGGATTTTCGGCCAACAGAAGGAGTATCCCGAATTCGGTAGCTGAAAGATCGATAGGCTTATCACTACATTTAACTTCATGTCTGGGTACGTTTATTTGTATCTTGTGAATACTGATTTTTTCAGATGTTGTTCCCGGGTTTTTGGAAGTTTTCCGCCGAAGTACAGCTCGAACTCTAGCAACGAGGATGCGTGGGCTGAACGGTTTGGTAACATAGTCATCGGCACCAAGCTCCAAGCCGGCAATAATATCAGAGTCTTCGCTTTTTGCCGTCAGCATGATTATCGGTATTACTCTTGTTTTTTCGTTTTGCTTCAACTTACGGCATACTTCAAGGCCATCAACCCCGGGAAGCATTAAATCAAGTAAAACAAGAGCTGGAAATGATTCTGTTATCCAGCCAATCGCTTTTTCTCCAGAGTCAATAACGGTAATACTGTAACCTTCCCTTTTCAGGTTAAAAGCCACCAACTCTGCGATATCTTTGTCATCTTCAACGATGCAGATTTTTTCCTGTGCCATTCTTACCCCAAAGCATTCAACAATTCAAATCAACGTGATTGCCGGTATTACCGTATATAATCCATTCACTTATATTGGTGATATGATCGGCATAGCGCTCCAGATAACGGCTGATATAAGTAAGCTGCAGGGCTTGAGGGAGAAAGGCCTCATTTTCCACCATTCCGGTAAAGAGTTCCCTCTGAAC
>DEIH01000059.1 GCA_002352375.1 Spirochaeta sp. UBA2779
GGGGCTGATGATGAGTACAGGCAGGAAAAAAGCCGAAATAATAACATTTAAAGTTGATGAGGCTCTTTCGGCAGCCTTGGACGGAATTCAGAACCGTTCGGATTTTATCCGCAGTGCCATACTCTCGGCCCTGGGGAATGTTTGTCCGGTCTGCCACGGAACTGGTACGTTAAGTGCCTCGCAGATGCGCCATTGGACAGATTTCAGTCAGAATCACCATATGAATACCTGCAGTGAATGTAGAGAACCCTACCTGGTTTGCGATCATGAGTAGAATATCAGCCCTGCTTTTGTTTCTGGCTTTTCCTTCATTTCTGATGGCCGGGGGGACTGAAGAAGTCGAAACTCAAAATACCATACCGGTGATTGATCCTGTTATCCTGAATGGCCGGAAGCTGAAAGTTGTCGTTACCACCAGTTTTATTGGTGATGTTCTTTCGCAAATTACCGGTTCAGCAGCCGATGTTATCATTCTCATGCCCCGGGGGCAGAACCCCCATTCATGGGAACCCGGCCCGGGTAGTATCGCAGCTGTTGAGAATGCCGATCTTATCTTTGTTAACGGACTTGGATTGGAAGAAACCTTTCTCAGCATTATTGAAGGAGTGAAAACAGCTCCGGTGGTTCCGGTTTCTGCTGGTGTTGATATTCTTACCGGCAGTCATGAAGCTTTTAATCCCCACGTCTGGTTCTCTCCATTGAACGTGATTATCTGGACTGAGAACATTCAATCGGCTCTGTCCGCTGCCGATCCGGCAAATGCTTCAAAATATCAGAATCTTGCGGCTTCATATAATTTCAAACTGAAAACACTTGATTCAGAAATCCGAACAGCCGTATCCAGACTTAATCCTGATGAGAGGAAGATGGTAACAGACCACTCCTCTTTCGATTATTTTGCCCGGGATTACGGATTTGAAATATCCGGGAAGGTAATATCTTCATCAAACGACCAGGCCGAACCTTCAGCCCGGGATATTGCTTCTTTAACTGAACTGGTCCGAAAAGAAAATGTGAAGGCTATCTTTGTCGGAGGTACCGCCGGTGAAGGCTTGAAAAAACTGTCCGCATCAGTAGCTGCTGAATCCGGGCGTAACCTTCCGGTGGTTGAACTGCTGGCCGGTTCCCTGGCCACGGCCGGCGAACGTGGAGATAACTACGAGGATTTTGTCCGATACGACACCGAACTGATTGTAAAAGCGTTGGGAGGGGCATGATGAGACTTCACTACGGAGGCCAATGCCATCTCCCGGCAAGAGAAGGCGCTGCAGCGTTACAGCTGAACAATGTAAGTCATCGATACGCATCAACTTCTGAAGATGTACTTAGAGGGGTGTCTCTTACCGTAAGTCCCGGAGAGCGGGTGGCCTTGGTAGGTCCCAACGGCGCGGGAAAGTCCACTCTGCTGAAGCTGATACTCGGCATGGAACATTTGAGCCGGGGAACCATCGACGTGTTCGGCCGGCCGGCCACTCACTGCCTCCACAGGGTGGCCATCGTACCCCAGCGCAGCACTGTGGACTGGCGTTTTCCTATCACTGTGCGACAGGTGGTAATGATGGGACGTTACGTACACCTTGGCTGGTTCAAACGACCGAAGCCGGCGGATTTTGAAGCGGTAGGAGCCGCACTTGATACCATGGATATCACTGAGCTGGCAGACCGGCAGGTAGGGGAACTTTCCGGAGGTCAACAACAAAGAGTGATGCTCGCCAGAACACTGGCTCACGATGCCGATTTGATGCTTCTGGATGAACCGTTGAACCACGTTGACATCACCACTCAGGAACTGATTTTCCACACCCTTGAACGTATAACCGCCATGGGGAAAGCAGTAATTGTCAGCACCCACGACCTGGGTGTTTTAACGGTGCATTTCACCAGGGCCTTATTCCTGGACAAACGCATTATTGCCGATGGATCTCCTAAAGAAGTTCTCACTCCCGAAACCATTGCCGAAGCCTACGGCTTCGAATTTCACAAGGATTATCACCCATGGAATTCCTGATTGAACCTCTTCGATATTCGTTTATGCTCCGGGGGTTGGGTGGTGGACTGCTCACAGCTCTGGCTTGTGCCGCTCTAAGTGCCTTTGTCGTCTGGCGGGGGATGTCCTTTATGGGGGATGCGCTGGCTCATTCGGTTCTCCCGGGTATTGTTGTTGCCTACATGCTGGGGGTCAGCCTCTTCTGGGGGGCTCTGGGAGCAGCGATTCTTGTGGTAATTGGAATCGGTCTGATTTCCCGCCGGGGACAACTTGGTGAAGATGCAGCAATCGGAGTGGTGTTTGCCGGATTCTTTGCCTTGGGGATACTGATGCTCAGCAAAGTGGCTACTTTCAGTGACTTAAGCCATATTCTTTTCGGGAATATTCTGGGGGTTTCCTCGGGAGATCTTGTTATCATGACGGTTGTTGTGGTTATCGTTCTCACAGGTATAATTCTTTCGTATAAGGAAATACTGACGGCCTCCTTCGATCCGGCTCATGCTTCGGCGATCGGCCTTTCTCCCGGGTTGGTGCGATATCTGATTCTCACAATGCTGGCCCTGACAACCGTTGTGGCTATACAAACAGTGGGTGTGGTGCTGGTTCTGGCCCTTTTGGTGACCCCTGGCGCGGCGGCGTCGCTGGTCTCCAGGCGGCTCGGCCGCATCATAATCCTTTCTGTGATTATGTCGATTGTTGCCACAATAGTAGGTTTCTATGCCTCCTACTATGCGGATGTGGCATCCGGGCCTGCAATTGTGCTTACCCTGACGGTGATGTTTGTCCTATGTGGGCTGTACTCGCTTGTCAGGAAGGTCCGGCAGTAATCCTGAAACTTCAGGAATTAAAAAACATATATTACACCATCTTGTGAAACAAGGACGACCTCCTCCGGGAATTGATTTGAATGCTCTGAACTAATATCCCCTTCCACATGTCCCCATGATGGTATTTGGTTGTCTTTAACTTCTTTTGTCATTAAGTTTTATGTTAATATTTACGATAGGCTTCAAAATCGTACCTCACAGAGAGCATACCAGTAGAGCAAATATGTGTATGTTGATTTGACCGAATCGGTTCTTCATTTTGGTATCAAATCGCTCTCATGTTGATTGCCGAGATGATTATTATCATTACTATAGAAGTCTTGGTTGAATACCGCTTATGTGTTTTAAGTGTATCAGGTTAAAAACTGGCGATATTTTAGTAAGGAGTATCAAGAGGAAGCCTCTGTGCTCGAAGCACCGTCTCAGGAGCTCCTTTTTACACTGGAAGCTTTTAATTTGTATTCTGGTGAAGTTCTGGATCTGACACTGGACATCGTTAAGGTTGATGGAGGATTTGAATACCGTATTGAGCAGGCAGAGATAGTCTACACAGGTAATGCAGAACTTGTATGGGACAATGATTTGTCCCTTCAGACGATCCAGTTGATCAGACTGGCCGGTATCCCCTGGATTCAAATCCCCGGAGGGATGTCCGATCCAGTGGTGGAGATTCTGAATACAGAAAACGGATTCTTACTCCAGAACTATGGAAATGCCATGAATATTTACCAGGTTATTCGCTGGATTACAAATATATTTTTTTCCATCCAAGTCCTGTTGAATAAAATAAAGATCTGATCCTCCTGGATCCCTGCAATGCCAGTAAATTTATTTCTAATAGGGCTTTCAAGGAATGAAGATTCCTTATCTCTTTCTAAGCACATAGGTAATCAGAGAATTTTCGCCGTTGACACAGGAATCCCCCATCCGTAGTATCAGGCTATTGGCTGAAGAAGCCTGAAATTAACTAACAATAAGGATGTACTCTAAATGAAAAAGGGCATACTTCTGCTTCTCGTTCTGCTAATTGCTTCGTCATTGGCTTTCGCTAAAGGTCAGGAAGACTCCAACATAGATGACTGGACATATATTCAGGATAAGGGAGAAATGATTGTCGGGATTACTATTTTTCCCCCGATGAACTATTACGATGACGACGGAAAACTTATTGGCTTCGAAACTGAGTTTGCTCAAGCGGTTTGTGAGATTCTGGGTGTCGAAGCGAATTTCGTTGAGATTAACTGGGATACCAAGGAAATTGAGCTGGCGGCAAAGAATATAGACAGTATTTGGAACGGTATGACAGTAACTCCCGAGAGACAGGAAAAAGTTCTCTTTTCCACATCATACATTCGAAACATGCAGGTTACCGTTGTAAAAAAGTCCAACGCTGATAAGTTCACTGCGAAAGAGGCTCTGAATTCTATTACAATTGCTGCCGAAGTCGGTTCAGCCGGTGAGGATGTCGCAAAGGATCAGGTTTCCGGAGCGACTGTAGTATCTGTAGCAAAGCAGACCGATGCCCTTCTGGAAGTAAAGGCCGGAACCGCTGACGCCGCTATTCTGGACTATACATTGGCCACAGCCATGACGGGTGCAGGAGCCGATTATTCTGATCTGGTAATTGCTGAGGGATTGTATTTTGCCATTGAAGAATACGCGGTTGCCTTCCGCCTTGGAAGTACTGTTGTTACTCTGGTGAATGATGCCATAGCTCAGCTTGTCGCTGATGGAACTCTGAACCGTATTGCAGCAAAATACGATTTGGAAGACCAGCTTCTGTTCAATCAGTAAAACTCTTTCCCGGGGATGTTGCTTTTCCCCGGGTTTTCTCCCTTGATTTCTGGAGAGCAACCAATGTTCTGGACCGTGACCGGCAAGCTGCTTGACGGCTTTGCTCTAACCTGTCTGATTTTCGTCGTAACCCTTTTCTTCTCCCTTATCCTGGGATTGCCGGTGGCTTTTGGCTCGATGAGCCGCTTTAAGCCACTGCGCTGGTTAACAAGAACTTTCGTCTGGGTAATCAGGGGAACGCCTTTGATGCTTCAGGTAATTATTGTTTTCTATGGCCCGTCACTTATCTGGGAGAGGGTTACTCCCCTATCTCGGATGACGGCGGTTCTCGTTGCTTTTGTGATTAACTATTCAGCCTATTTTTCCGAGATTTACCGCGGAGGTATCGAGGCTATTCCCAAGGGTCAGTACGAAGCGGCACAAACTCTGGGCATGACTAAAGTGCAGATCTTTTTTCGAGTTGTTCTGGTTCAGGTGGTAAAGAGAATTGTTCCTCCCATGTCCAACGAGATTTTAACACTTGTGAAAGATACTTCCCTGGCCCGGATAATTGCTATAAAGGAAGTCATCTGGATGGGGCAGGAGTTTATCGCCAGCCGGGCACTCCTCTGGCCTTTGTTTTATACCGGTGCTTTCTACCTGGTATTCTGTGGGTTACTTACTCTGATCTTTGGAAAAATCGAAAAAAAACTCGATTACTTTAAGGTGTAGCAGAAATGGAAAATACAATTCTTGAAGTCCGGTCACTTTCTAAGAGTTTTGGAAAAGTAGAGGTGTTTGACGATATCAGCTTCTCTTTGGAAAAAGGGTCTGTGATGGCAATGATAGGTGCTTCGGGCAGCGGGAAAACAACAATGCTGAGGTGCCTCAACTTTTTGGAAACACCAGATGAGGGGCAGATACTGGTTAATGGCGAGTGTATTTACGATGCTCTGGACTCGTCAACACACCAGGAAAAAGATATCCGACATAAAAGGCTGCACTTCGGATTGGTATTTCAGTCTTTCAATCTGTTTCCTCAGTATACAGCCTTAAGAAATGTCACCCTGGCTTGCGAACTACTGGCTACCGAAAATTCCGATTATCGAACCGGTCGTTCCCGAATTATCAGTGACATCAATTCCAGGGCCCGGAATCTGCTGGATCAGGTTGGTCTCTCCGACAAGCTCGATAGTTTTCCACATCAGCTGTCCGGAGGTCAGCAGCAACGTGTTGCCATAGCCAGAGCCCTTGCAATGAAACCTGATATCCTCTGTTTTGATGAGCCCACAAGCGCCCTGGATCCCGAGCTCACAGGAGAGGTACTGAAGGTAATCAAGAGTCTGGCAGAGGTGCATACCACAATGCTTATAGTCACACACGAAATGTCCTTTGCCAGGGATGTAGCCGACAATGTGGTATTTATGGATTCAGGTGCTATTGTGGAACAAGGTCCACCGTCTCAGGTAATTTCAAATCCCAGAGAATCTCGCACTCGGCAGTTTCTTGATCGCTACCTCGAGTAGGTCCAGAAAAGGATTGCTGAATTCCGTTTCTTCATGACATTATATATTTGAGGAATTTTACCTTAAAAATCTCTGGAGCGATATTGCGTGGCATGTCAGATCCGTATTGTTTGATAGAGGTGCTGTAAGTAGAAGGCATATACGACAAAAACTAATTCTCCAACAGATACCACCAGTGGATATTGAAACGGTACGGCAATGATGCACCGCTCCGGTAGCGCAAAGTTCAATAATTGGCAACAATTTATCCCATCTTTGTATTTGCCGGTATATCATTCATCTCCCTGATCGGAGAATTATTCAGGTTGTATCACGATACTTAACTCGTCGGAATCTGCCTGATTATGTCGGTTGTTGCCACAATAATAGGCTTCTACGTCTCTAACTATGCGGATGTGGCCTCGGCGGCGATAGTACTTACCCTGACAGTGATGTTTGTTTTCTACTGGATTTATTCTATCATCAGGAAGAAGATTCAGAGCTGGTGATTCCCGGATTCTGAAGGTTTTCTCGGGAAAACTGTTTTAATGTTTCAACGCTTTTTTTCGCGGCGGATCCTTTTTTGACAAGTAGATAGATGATAGCGGCGGGCCAGAAAATTACGAGTAGCAGGATGAATATATTAATGCTGAAAGTACCATCGGATCTGTACACATAATAGGTTCCCTGCTGGGCATTGATATGTTGAAGGCCGCTGAGAATAAACTCCCGGCTGAGTCCCAGGTCAACCTCTATATCCCGAACTTGTCCTTCGCCTGTTTTTTCCAGGGCATCCCAGATGCTGATTATTTTCTTTTTTTTCTTATGGAAGATGATGCCTGTAAGCAATAGTAAGTGTTCCTCACCTTGTCACAACTTCTCTAAACTCTCCTTAAACGGCTTAATAATTGTTGATAGCGAAGGTAATATGCCGTTTTAGAGCATATTAAGCAGGATAAGACAAGGTGGGAGAACACTATTTAAGCATTAAGCAAAAACCGCTTACAGCGATAATCTACAGGATAAGTAATATCAGCCTTACCCGATTTGTCAAACATTGAGATGATTGTATTTTCAGGAAATCGAATAATATTATTACCCCAAAAAACCAGTGGCCACGGTTAACCCGGCCATCACCACAGAAACCATGGACATCAGCTTAATGAGGATATTCAGAGAAGGGCCTGAGGTATCTTTAAAGGGATCTCCGACAGTATCTCCTACAATACTGGATTTGTGAGTCTCACTGCCCTTGCCGCCGAGATTTCCCTTTTCAACATATTTCTTGGCATTGTCCCAGGCGCCTCCGGAGTTATTCAGCATTCCCGCCAGTGTGAAGCCGGTGGTTAAACCTCCAACCAGCAGACCGATTACACCGGTAACGCCCATAACAACACCAACAAAAACAGGAACAAATATGGCCAACAGTGAAGGCAGAAGCATTTCCTTCTGGGCCCCTTTCGTTGAAATCTCTACACATCTTTTGTATTCAGGAGTTGCTGTACCTTCCAGAATTCCGGGAATTTCTTTAAATTGCCGGCGAACCTCATCAACCATGGCCCCTGCTGCACGGCCGACAGCTTTCATTGTCATACCACTGAATAGGAAGGCCATCATGGCACCTAAAAAGATGCCACCAAGCAGAATGGGATTAAATACAGACAGATCGTAGGCTTGAATAAAGTCCTTTATTGAGGCATCTGCAAGTTTCACAGCGTGATAACCATCATGAACAACCGGAATGATACTGTTGTAAAACACCGTATTGCCAATTTGTTTGCCGGCTTCTCCGGCCATACTTTCCAGCCAGTGTCTGATTTCTTCTATGTAAGCTGAAAGTAAAGCCATAGCTGTTAATGCCGCTGAACCAATAGCGAAGCCTTTGCCTGTTGCTGCAGTTGTATTTCCAAGACCATCCAATGCATCGGTACGTTCTCTGACTTCTTCAGGAAGTCCGCACATTTCAGCATTTCCACCTGCATTATCGGCAATGGGGCCGAAAGCGTCGGTTGCCAGAGTTATTCCCAGGGTTGAGAGCATCCCGACTGCGGCAAATCCAATCCCATACACGCCATAAGAAAAGTTTTCAAATCCCCCTGAGAACCCGTAAGCGGCAATTATGGCAATTACGATGGTAACAGCAGGTATTAATGTGGAATACATTCCAACGGCGATCCCATCAATAATTGTGGTGGCAGGCCCCTGCTGGGCCTGTTTTGCAATACTCCGGGTTGGAGTATATTCATCGGATGTGAAGTATTCGGTTCCCTGGCCGATTATCACCCCGGCTATCAGGCCGGATATTACAGCCCCGAAGATTCCCCAGCTCACCCAGTTGAAATAGGCCAGAATGGCAACTGCAACCAGAACCAGGACCGAACTTCCACCGGTTCCCAACAGTAAAGCATTCAATAGTGTTTTCTGATTGGCAGATTCTTTTGTCCTTACCAGGAAGATGCCGGCAATTGATAGAATAATACCGATTGCAGCAACAATCATCGGAGCTATAACAGCTTTTACAGAATTCATGCCTTTTGCTACAGGTAACGCTGCTCCCAGTGCAGCGGTTGCCAGTATAGATCCGGCATAAGATTCATACAGGTCTGCACCCATACCGGCAACATCACCCACATTATCTCCTACATTATCGGCAATAGTAGCAGGGTTTCGGGGATCATCTTCTGGGATGCCGGCTTCAATTTTGCCGACAAGGTCTGCACCCACATCGGCTGCTTTCGTATAGATTCCACCGCCAACCCGGGCAAATAATGCCTGAGTAGAAGCCCCCATTCCGAAGGTTAACATGGTGGTGGTAACTTCAATCATACTTTCATGAGCTGTGATGCCGGCAGGAACTAGATTAAGCCCAAGAAATGATAATCCATTTTGTATGTTGGCTGCAGTGTAAACAAATTTTGTCAGGATAATATACCATAAAGCGATATCAAAGAGGCCGAAGCCGACAACAACAAGACCCATTACCGCTCCACTTTTAAAGGCAATTTTCAAACCCTTATTCAGAGATTCTGATGCTCCCTGAGCTGTTCTTGCTGAAGCGTATGTAGCGGTACGCATACCCAGGTATCCGCAGAGCCCGGAGAAAAAACCGCCTGTTAGAAATGCAACCGGAACAAAGGGATTCTCTACGCCGAAATATGCAAGAGTTAGAAAGATGACAAAGAGAATGGCAAATACTATTCCTACAACTCTGTACTGTCTCTTCAGGTACGCCATCGCACCTTCTCTGACGTACAATGCAATTTCCTTCATTCGATCGGTTCCCTCGGATTTTTTCATCATATTTTTGAAAAAACCATAGGCAAACATCAGGGCAAGAACGGAACTGACGGGGATTAACCAAAAAAGGGGGTATTGCACAAAAAACTCCTGCTGAATCAACTATAAGAGGTATTTACTTTAGTGGCTTGATGCAAAAAAATCAGATTTACATTAAGTCTGATTAACACTAAGTATCTAAAAAATACAATACATTACTGTAGTCCTCGATTAAAACTGCAGTCAATAGTCATTTTAAAAGAAATAGCCTCTTCATTTGTCTTTAGCTGAAGTATTATCCCAAAGCAACATCCAGGGTCATCATAACAACAAATCCTACAATGGCACCCATGGTGGCGATATCGATATTTTTATGTTCATGAGCTTCGGGTATCAGTTCTTCAATAACGACATAAATCATGGCACCGGCAGCAAAGGCCAGAGCGTAGGGTAGAATCGGACGCATCAACACAACAAGCAGAGCACCAAGTACACCGAAAACCGGTTCTACCAAGCCGGAGAACTGGCCGTACATGAAGCATTTCCATCTGGAGAGTCCTTCTCTTCTCAGAGGAACGGACACCGCTAGACCCTCTGGGAAATTCTGAATTCCGATACCGATAGCCAGAGCGATAGCTGCCGCCAGAGATGCTCCGGGATATCCAACAGCTACTGCACCGAAAGCGACACCGACAGCCAGCCCCTCGGGGATATTGTGGAGTGTGATGGCCATAACCAGAAGAATACTTCTCTGCCAGCTGGTTTTCGGTCCTTCGGCATCAGCCATAGGCATACCCAGATGGAGGTGGGGGATAAACCTGTCTGCTAACCGGAGGAAAATGGCTCCCAGTAAGAAACCGGCGGCCGCAGGGAACCAGGTAGGGACACCTCCCATCTCCTCGGATAGGGCAATGGCCGGGGCCAGGAGCGACCAATAACTGGCGGCTATCATTACACCGGCAGCAAATCCCAGCATTGTATCCAGAACTCTTCGGTTAATTTCTTTAAAAAGGAATACTGTTGCTGCACCCAGGGCGGTAACACCCCATGTGAAAATTGTACCAATCAAAGCTTGAACTACTGCAGGTTGATTTCTGAACCATTCAATAAGCATAATTATCTCCAATTATCATCAGTTTAAGCATGAACTCTGATAATTGCAATAGTAGTTTATGCTAATATAAATAGTTATTGCTAATTACGTTTTGATTCCAGGGGCAATCCATAAGAGTTTATTTTATTCAGCAGAGTTTTCCGGGTTATTCCCAGTTCCCGGGCCGTTCTCTCTCGATGTCCCTCGTTCCGGAGTAGGGCTTCCTGAATCATTCGAATTTCCATCTGCTTGAGGGTTCCTGAGGGCTGTGCCGGTATCTGGGAATGATCAGCAGGAAGGGTGAAATCCCGGGGCTGGAGAACTGTGGATTCCGCCAGAATAACGGCTCGTTCAATCATATTTTCCAATTCACGGACATTACCCGGAAATTTATACGATGCAAGAACATCAAGAGCCGAATCTGAGAATTCGTTTACCCGGGTTCGTCCGTTCTCAGCCAGACGGTGGAGAAACAGATTTGACAGGTAGAGGATATCGGCTGGTCGTTTCCTCAGGGGAAGCATATTGGCGTTAATCACATTAATGCGGTAGAAGAGGTCTTCCCTGAACGAACCTTCAGCAACGGCCTTTTCCAGATTACGGTTTGTTGCAGCAATGATGCGGACATTAACCGGAATAATTCCTGTACCCCCCAAACGCTGTATTTTCTTCTCCTGTAACGAACGGAGCAGTTTAACCTGGAGTGCAGAGGGAAGTTCGCCGATTTCATCCAGGAACAGCGTTCCATCGCTGGCAGCTTCAAAATAGCCGATCTTCCGGCTGTCGGCACCGGTAAAGGCTCCTTTTTCGTATCCGAAGAGCTCACTTTCTATTAATCCTTCAGGAAGTCCTCCCAGGTTGACTGCAATAAAAGGGCCTCGTGAACGTTCTGAGTTCGTGTGTATATATCGGGCGGCTACTTCCTTTCCAGTGCCGCTTTCTCCGGTAATCAGTATGGTGGCATCGCTGGGAGCGGCCTTTTTCAACAGGTTGATAACCGGCTTCATGGCAGCATCACGTGAAATGGGGGCTGATTCCGATGCTTCGGTGGTTTCTGCACCTGGCCGATGTTTGACAGTCTGGGCCGTTCTGGCCGCTTTCTTAAGCCGGATGATGAGCTCTTCAGGATCGAAAGGTTTTACCAGATAGTCGGAAGCTCCTGCTTTCATGGCCCTTACAGCATCTCCAACATCTCCGTATGCACTCATCATTACAACAGGCAGAGATGGACCTTCGCCTGTTAACCATTCAAGGAGTTCAAGGCCGTCCATACCCGGCATACGAAGGTCCAGTGCCATGGCATTAAAAGCTTGTTCTTCCAGTTTCTTCTTTGCCGAGAGGCCGTTAGATGCCTCGGTAACATTCCATCCTTCTAACGAAAGATACTGGGCAAGGGTTTTCCGGAGGTTGTCCTCATCATCAACAATCAATACATGCATCAGGCTTTCTCCCTGGGAAGGTCTACTGTTACCCGGACACCGGCCCGAATACCGCCGTTAATTCTGTTTTCAATTTTCAAAGACCCGCCGGCTGCTTCGATAAACTGACGGGAGAGGGCCAGGCCGACCCCGCTTCCTTTAATTTTGGTGGTGAAGAAGGGGTTGAAGAGATTTTCAGGGTTACCATCTGGCAGGCCTTTACCGTGGTCCTGAACAACTATTCTGATTAATTTACCATGGAGGTTCAATGTTACATCCGGTGTCGGGGTATCAGGAATATTCTCCTGACTTTCAACCGCATTTCTAACAATATTCACCAAAGCGGAGGAAAAGAGAGCCGGGTCCATTTTAATCTTCGGTCCCGGTTGCAATAGGTTTGTTTTTACCTTCCAGGGCTGACGTTCCAGTACGCTTTGCAGTTTTGCAGAAACATCAAAAATCACTGGAATCCCCGCAGGGTCGGCCAGCCATTCTCTTACCTTGTCGGTTAGAGCGCTCAGGCGGTCAACTTCTTCACCTATAATTGTCAGGTTCACAGCTTGATCCGGAGGTAGGATTTTTTTTAAAAGGGCTTGTTGGGCCTTCAGTACACCGAGGGGGTTTCTTATTTCATGGGTAAGGGTGCGGGCTGCCAGGCCGAGCTGCACCAGTTTGCGCTGCTTTATCATCTTCCTGGTTGATGCCTGCTGCATTATCAGCAAGGATACGGCCAGCAGTGTTAGGCCTGCCGCACCGGTGATTCGCCACAAACCGGATTTCCCGGAAACGTGAAGGTCCCAGTCAATTAGAATCAACCGGCGCATTCCATTACCCCGCCCCCGGGATTTACCGGGCTCACCATCGGGAATAGTGGTACCGGTAAAGGCCAGAGTTCTAATTGTCCTCAATCGATTATTTGACATTTTTTCGGAGATAACTCTTTCTGAGGGGGTAGGCTGCAGGACATTCGGAGCTGTACCCCAGGAGGTAACAGGTGTTCCTTCTGGAGTGTATATCCCCCATCCGATTACGGCTTCTGTAAGTTTTCTCACAGGTAGGTCTGTACCGATATCTTCGGTGATTGAGGTTACGGCTTCCAGGGATCCCAACCGGGCGATGTCCACATCCCTCAGACGGCCTTCTCTGAGGAGGGCCGCTGAAAAAACAAGGATGAGAATAACGATCAGAACGGCAGGCCATAAAGCCCCAACTGTTTGAACCCTGAAGCTTCTAATCATAGTATAAGGATATCCGGACTATGCCCCGGAGTCGACCATCTCCTGGACCGCAGATTTTATTTCCGACATGGGGATTTCTGTCTCATCTGCCCAGTCTTTCATATCATCAGCTTTGGAACCCATGGGTTTACCGAATTCTTCCAACCACATCTCTTCAGTTACTCCCCAGTCTTGTAAATCTCCGAATGTCGTCAGTCCACGGACCATGCGGTCGGGAACTTCATGATCTTCAGTCACATCTGTAAGCTCTTCTCCTGCAGCTGCATTTGGAAGTTTTACCGCGCTTATACGCAGCTGGACCGCTTTTTGTGCATCAATCTTATTGTATGTTTCCAGTATCTCAACCGCCGCTTCAGGGAGAACCGTTGTTTCTTCCATATCATAAGGAATCCCTGTCCAGAGAGCTGTGAAGAGCCGGACCGCATCAGTACCGATTTCCACTCCGCCTTCAAGCTCACCCCAAGTGGTTTCCAGGCTTTTTGCTTGCAGCGCCCCGGGATTATCTCCCTTCAGTCCGAAGGCAGCAGCCATCATCTGGGGAGGTACGCCGAAAGCTGCATCAATATCATCAAAACTGTAAGAACCCCGGATATCTCCTGGATCGTTTTCGCCGGCAAACTCTCCCTTCTGAATCTTTATCGGGTTTTTACTGCCTTTGGTTTTCCAGTATCCTGTGGCTTTTGAAACACCGTAACCGGCGGCCAGGGACAGTACCAGTACAGCGGCGACAAGGGCGGCTTTATTACGCATCTTTTAACTCCTTGTAAGGGATTACCTTGAGTTCGACAGTGCCAGATACAGGGCAGGCAGCATCAGAGGTGCAGAGTAGACAGCTTATACAGCTTGGATCACGGATAATGGTTTTATTCGATACTTCGATACCCATGGGACAGGCCTTATCGCATTTGGTGCAGGAAATACATGTGGAGGCTTTACGCCGGATAGGCATGAATCGGAACAGGTTGGTCAGGCCAAGAAATGCACCGTAGGGACAGGCATAGCGGCAGAAGGGTCTTTCAACGAAGAGAGACATAATTAACACTATTCCTAAAGCGACGAATCCGGTAATGGCCACTTCTCCTGTCCAGAACTGAAAAAGAGCGTAGTAGGGATCGTAGTCGCTGAAAATAAGCTTACCGCTGATGGCTGTCATTACAACAACCCAGATGAGAACGGCGTAGCGCAGATATTTGAGAACCCTGTCAAGTTTTTTCGGTATCAGTTTCCCAAAGCGTTTACCCAGGAGTTTCCTCCCCAGTTTGGATACGAACTCCTGAAATGTTCCGAAGGGACAGATCCAGCCGCAGAAAGCCGGCCCTACCAGAAAGGCTGTAACCAGAACGGCGATACCGAGAACCAGGCTTGATTCGTGTATCTTCTGGACAAATCCGCCTTCGGTAACAAGTTTGTGTATGGTAACAACTCCGCCGAAGGGGCATACGGCATGCAGTGATGCATCGGCAAGGAATGGAATGGGAATAGAAGCTCCACTTTCCGATAGGGTGTGGTTAACGGCAATTAATGCTATCAGTACAAAGAATACAATTTGAATTGATCTTCGCCAGCGTTCAGTTTTCATATCTTTCTCTCCTGTTTTAAAGTGGGTGCTTCTTTATAAAATAACCGGCAAACCCCTACTTTTAAAAGGTTTGCCGGTATTCATTTTAAGAATCAGTTATTATTCCAACGGTTGCCCTGGCGATTATTGCTCTGACTGAAGTTACCGCCCTGGCCGGATTGTCCTTTACCGGAATTATCGCGTCCGGAGTTACCCTGTCTGGCATTAACAGGTCCTGATCCGTCACGGTTGTTGTATCCCTGACTCATGCCACGGTTGTTTGAACCCCTGTTGTTGGAAAAGTTGAGCTCCTCACCGTTTACATTTGCTGTTGCTACGAAAATATGCCCCTGGGCATCAATATCGCAATCGGCAAGAGCTTCTGTTTCATTGCCCTGAACTTCGATAGTTTCTCCATAAGGTACTTCGATTCCAGCCCGGTAAAATCCGGGTGCACTCAAGGAGTAGATACCATCGGCGGTTCTCAGTACTACCTGCCCGTCCATTTCTTCAACAGTTCCGCTTACGCTGACGCTCTCACCGCTAACCATGCCCTGGCGGCTGCCGTTGGCATTCTCGTTGTTTCCCCGGGCGAAGGCTGCACCGCCGACCAGAGCTATTACCATCATAACTGTGATAATTCGTTTCATTGTTTTTTTCCTCCAGGAAAATATTATGCCTACTGAACAGCAGGATTCGTGCCAAGTTTTCCTTACGTTATGCAGCCTACAGGATGGATTGCCGGGTAATAATTACCCACAATTGTTTTTTCGGGTAGTAATAACTCTATTAGTATATGCTGGCAGGCATGAAAAGACTGAAAGTCACTTTCCCCGGGAAATATCAATTATTTCGGTACGAGGGGTATCGAGGACCGCTTCAATTTACCTCTTATTTTGAGGGCTGGTATCTCAGACATGTCAGCTCCGATAAGTCCCGTTCTCTTGCGGTTATTGCCGGATTATCCCTGGCTCCCGATCCCCATGCTTTTATACAGCTTCTTTACGGGCCGGAGGGCCGTGTGGTGAAAGTTCGTTATCCCCTGGAAGACCTGACAGTCCGGCGGGATCGATTTGAGCTCAGTCTGGGAAATAATCATTTCTCTCCCAGGGGAATGAAACTGGATATTGAAAATGGAAGAGAAAAAATCTACGGCAGCCTTGAATATCATAATATCAGCCCTTATCCATCTACTGTAATATCCCCGGGTATTATGGGTCCGTTCTCGTGGCTTCCCTTTATGGGATGTATTCATGGCCTTATCTCCATGGATGGGGGGGTATTTTAACGGGCATCTGGGTTTTTTACGGTATAAAGGCTCTTTATACAAATTTGGTACTTATACCGGGAGCAGGGTAAGCGGCAGCTGGACAGATGGTTGTCTTGAAGTACAAATCAGGAATAAACAACGGACTCTGTTGTTAAAACTCGACTTTAAGGGTAGTGGCGGCAGCCTTGATGCACCTATTCATGGCGCTATGAACCGTGAAATTGTTGAGTTGCCTCACTCCAGTCTTACAGCATCCTTAAGAGCAGGGGGAAAAGTGCTCTGGGAGGGTCGTTCGGAGCCGGCATCAGCTGAAATAGTCGGAGATTTATCGGAACTCTTCTGAACTTACTGTTGCTGCTGCAGATAAATCCCTTTTTATTACACATATTTAGGATCTTGTACTAGGATTAAGAGTAAGCTGCGCTTTGTATTATTAATCGCAGCATTTCTGGAGGCAATCATTGGTAAATATTGAAACAAAATTTCTCGGGTTGAATCTATCCAGCCCTATCATTGTCGGTTCGAGTGGATTAACAGGGAAAACAGGGTCTATTGGTAAACTAGAAGAATCCGGTGCAGGTGCTGTTGTCTTAAAATCTCTGTTTGAAGAACAGATACTAGCGGGTATTGCTCGGGAAACCCGAAAAGGGGGAGTTGTTTACGGACAGACAGATATTGACGATTATATCGCTTTCTACGAACGTAAACATTCAATTAATGATTATATGGATCTTATCCGTGATGCAAAAAAGGCTGTTTCCATACCTGTTCTTGCCAGTATCAATGCGACAAGTGATAAGGAATGGCAGGCAATCTGTGCCGATCTGGATAAAGCCGGAGCCGATGCTCTGCAGCTGAACCTGTTTGTCAGCCCCTTTGATATGAGGGTTGCCGGGGAGGGGATTGAAGAAACCTATGTATCGATTGTCCGAAAAGTGAAGGCCTTAACCTCTTTGCCCCTTTCTGTAAAAATCGGGCCGTATTTCACAAACATCGGTAACCTTGTTTCCCGGCTTTCTCAGGCCGGTGCTGAAGCTGTCGTTCTTTTTAACCGCTATGCATCGCCGGATATGGATGTTCAGAAAATGAGCATTAAATCTGCATCTGCAAGAAGTGATGAAACTGAGTATCGTTCTTCCCTCAGATGGACGGCTCTGCTTTCCCCTTTTGTAAAAACCGACTTTGCCGGGGCTACCGGGATTCATGATGCCATTACGGCGGTAAAGTTCCTTCTTGCAGGTGCGAAAGTTGTGGAAATTGTGAGTACTGTGTATAAAAACGGGGAAAAAAGAATAGGTGAAATGAACGATGGTATCTCAATGTGGATGAAAGAGAATTCCTTTACATCCATTAATGATTTCCTTGGAAAACTGTCAGCCGATAATATTGCTGATACTGCAGGTCTTGAGAGGGTGCAGTACATGAAAAAGTTTGGAGATATCGGATAATCTTAAATCAATAATAATTAACTAATTAGGCATATCCTTCTTCTGGGTGTGTCTTTTTTTTGAGATTAATTTGTATTCGCTATTTACATATAGGGAGGCTGGGATTAATATGCGCATGAAAAAAGAAATATATATCGATTATTAAATATCTTATTAAATGAATCATATAAGGGGTTCTAGATGAGGAAATGGAAAGGAACTTTCGCATTACTGTTTCTGCTGGCTGTTTCATGGTTGCTGATTGTTTCGTCAGTTGCTTTTGTAGAGCTGATTGCAGGAGCTGTTGCGATTGTCGTTATCGTACTTCTGACACATCGGAGCCGGGATTTATTCGGAGGGTTGAGGCTATCGCTGAAAGCGCTGCTTTTCACACCGATTTACCTCATGGTGTTTCTCTGGCAGCTGATTCGATCGAACTTGGATATCGCCCGGCGGGTACTCTCTCCGTCCCTGCCGATCAACCCGGGAATTGTAAAAGTGCAAACTCAGCTTCAGTCATCGTTGGGCAAGCTGATTCTGGCCAATTCCATCACTCTTACACCTGGAACTCTTACCCTGGATGTAGAAGGTAGCTCTTTATATGTCCACTGGGTAGATGTAAAGGGAACGGATGCAGATGCAGCTACACAGTCTATTGTTGCAGGATTTGAACGGACATTAATGGAGGTGGTTGAATGACTCCTATAATAATAGTATCCCTTGTTCTCATCGGATTATCGGCTCTGTTAACGGTAATCAGACTTCTGGCCGGGCCTACTCCTTTTGACCGCCTGATGGCTTCGGATACCCTGACGGTAATTGCAACGGCATTTCTGGTACTCTTCAGTGTTATCAGCGGTGGTACCGATCTTTACATCGATGTAGCCATTGTCTATGCGGTAATCGGGTTTATCGGAGTGGTTACAATCGCCCGCTTCCTCAAAGGGGGTAAGTAATGGTGATACTCGGTAATATCCTTATTTTTATCGGCAGTCTCTTTCTCGCTTTAGGTGGTTTGGGGCTTATTCGTATGCCGGATGTCTATAATCGGCTTCAGGCAGGAACGAAAGCAACAACCCTGGGTGCGATGGGCGTTATTCTGGGAAGTGCGTTTCTGGCTCCGGAGATGTTAACCAAGGCCGTTCTTCTGATTGTATTTATTGCCATGGCCAACCCCGTCTCATCAAGTACCATCGGACGCAGTGCCTATAAGGGTGGTGTACCTCTTGCTTCCCGGAGTGTCCGGGATGACTGGGAAAAAGAGGAGGCGGCCGAATGACCTATATCGTATTTATACTCTGCGTATTTCTTGTCGGGATGGCTCTTGCCGCCATCCTTGTAAAAGACTTACGCTCCGCCATTATTCTTCTTTCAGCTTTGAGTCTTTTTGCATCCCTTGTATTCCTTATTGTAGCGGCTCCTGATGTTGCCATCACTGAAGCTGCCATCGGATCGGCTCTTACGACTGTAATTTTTGTTATTGCTCTTTTCAGAACCCGAAAATCGACTGAAGGGAATACTTCTGCTACGGTGCGCCGGGTGGATGAGAGTGCCCGGGCGGTACGGCAAAAGGAGACTGATAATGCGTAAACTGATCGGTATTCTTCTAATCGGAGGATTTGCCTTTTATCTGGTTACTGTCGGTATGGGCCTTTTCAGTGCTGAATCCCGCTCCGAACTGGATTCGGTGGGATCTGAAATACTCGCGACTTCCCCAGATTTAAGCGGGGCAGCCAATACCGTTACAGCTGTAGTGGTCCAGTACCGTGGTTTTGATACCCTCGGTGAGGTAACAGTGCTCTTTGTCAGTGCCCTTGGTGTGGGTATGCTGGCCATGGCAATCAAAGATGGGCTTTTAAAAAATCTGTTTGATGATAACGGCGGCTTTGTTCTTCAGGCCGGCAGCCTGGCTCTTCTTCCTTTTATTGTTCTTGTGGGTTTGTACATCACACTTCATGGACATCTCTCGCCTGGTGGAGGATTCCCCGGAGGTGTAATAATCGCTACGGCTGTGTTTGTTGTGATTTTAACCAGCAAAACCCTCAGTATTCCCAGGGGATTGATTAATGTTATGGAAACTCTGGCCGGACTTGGATTTCTGGCCATCGGCTTTGTCGGGCTTTACAGTCCAGCTCAGTCTTTTCTGGCCAACATCCTTCCCAAGGGTGAATTCGGATCTCTCTTAAGTGCCGGTTTTATACCGGTTATATATGCGATTGTTGCCATCAAGGTAGCCAGTGAGCTTATCAATATTATTTCAAAACTGACGGCTGCAGATTCAGATTCCAAGGAGGCCGCCGAATGACAGTTCCCCAAATACTTTATGTGTCGGCCTTTCTGCTGATACTGATCGGCCTTTACAGCTTGCTGACACAGAGGAATATGATAAGGATGATTATCGGTTTGAATATCGCCGATCTGGGTGTAAACCTGTTTCTTGTTACTATCGGTTTTGTTGACAAGGGCAGTGCGCCGATTTTCCGAGCTCAGGCTGCTGCCGGTCCTATGGTGGACCCGGTGCCCCAGGCCCTTGTTCTTACCTCCATTGTTATCGGCTTCGGCGTTACGGCTCTTGCCCTTACACTGGTGATGAGGCTTTTTGTTTCCCATGGCTCTATTGATACTGCAAGAATAAGGGGGCTCAAATGGTAAGTCCAATACTGTTTATCGTTGTACCCCTGGCTGCAGCGTTTCTGACGGTTTTAGTGAATCGGAATGCCGGGGCCAGAATACTGGCCCTGCTTACTGCTCTGACCCTCAGTGCTCTGGCATGGTTCTGGTTCCGGGCTGATCTTTCAACCCCTGTATCGGTAGTGATTGCAGGAATTGCTCCTCCCATGGGGATACAGCTTTCCATGGATCGGCTTTCTGCAGCTCTGGCTTTGCTTATCTCGGTAAGTGGACTTCTGGTTATCCTCTACAGTCAGTCCTATCTGAAATCCGAAGAAGCTCAGAGCAAGCATTATGCAGTATTGCTTCTGCTTATGGCCGCATCCTTCGGTATTCTGCTTACAAGAGATCTGTTCAACCTGTTTGTGTTTTATGAAATCCTGTGTATCTCCTCCTATATTCTGGTGGCCAGTGAAGAGACTAAAGCTTCTTTTGAAGCCTCTTTGAAATATCTGCTTCTGGGTTCGGTAGGGTCCCTGTTCATGCTGGTGGCTATCGGTTTGGCTTACAGGGTAAGCGGCAGTCTGGCTATGAGCGATATAGCCCGGGCCCTGGGTAAGGCTGATTCGTCTTATGCAATGCTCACTGCAGCACTCTTTGTGCTGGGTATGGGTATTGAAGCCGCCATATTCCCTGTAAATACATGGCTTCCTGATGCCCATTCCAGTGCGCCGAGTTCCATCAGTGCCGTGCTCTCCGGATTTGTTATTGAGCTGGCACTTGTTGTCTTACTTCGCATCTCAATGACGGTGTTTTCTTCGGTGAATCTTATGCTGCCTCTGCGCTATATGGCTCTGGCAGGAATCCTCATCGGTGAATTGGCAGCCTTCGGGCAGACTGAGCTGAAAAGAACTCTGGCGTATTCCAGCATGGGACAGGTAGGGTTAATGCTCTTTGCCCTGACTCTTGGTACAGAAGCCGGCCGGCAGGCCGGAATGGCCCATCTTGTTATGCACACCGGTGCCAAATCGGTACTCTTTCTGATTGCCGGGTACTTCATCGTGAGGACCGGCAAACGGGAGATAAAGAGTTACAGCGGTCTTGGACGGCGAATGCCTTTAACCGGTGTTCTCTTCGTAATTGCCGCCCTGTCTCTGGTGGGTGTTCCACCGTTATTCGGTTTTTTCACCAAATTCAAGATTCTATCCGCCGCTGCGGCTTCCGGTGCGACCGGTGCATGGCTGGGTATTGCGGTGATACTTCTGGGTACAGTTCTGGAAGCCTCCTATCTATTCCGGGTGGCCCGGACACTATACAGCGATCCTGAAGGTGAGAATGTGAAGGCTGTTAAGGGCCGCATGGAGATGGATGTTCCGGCTCTTGTTGCGGTATTCGGTTTCACTCTATTGGTGATATTCGGTTCGTTTCTGCTCCCGTTGATCCCTTCGGGACTGGCCCTATAGGAAGGATGTGAGATGAATACATTGTTGTTATTGATATTTCCCCTGGCTGGATTCCTGATTGCCGCATTGTTCTCGGCGTTTTCCAAAAAGGGTCTGGTTGTTGGAAAAACTTTTGCCTTTTTAGGTTTTTCCGCCATTGCCCTTGCGGCAATTATGGCCAAAGGCGAGATTGGTTCGATTATCTACGGACCTATGATGTTCGGCTGGCAGCTGCAGTT
>DEIH01000171.1 GCA_002352375.1 Spirochaeta sp. UBA2779
GGGCGGATGTTTCCTCGACTATACTCCCGGTAATCCGGTACTCACCCTGCCGTCCGCATCGGATATTTCAGCAGCGGCCGGCCGGCAGGGTTTTTTGCCGGAAAAAATCCTCTCTGACGATGAAATTCGTTCCCTTCTGGTATCGGTGGTAAGCGATCAGGTTTCCTTTCATCAGCATCCAATCTCCAAAAATACAGACAGCCTGATTACGATTGAAATTAATCCTATGAATATCAGGGCCGACTTGCTGCTGAGGAGAGAAACCGGTAAGGGTGTTCCTCTGGTTCTCAATAATATTGCTGCAAAGATTCGGCAGAGCGGTCTCAGAGGACTGGATGGCCTGGCCGTGAAAGCGGCAATTATGAGTTTCTGGAAAGGAAAAGAGGCTTTTTCTGTTATAACCCTCAAAGAAGGACGTCTACCTGAAAGAGGTCCGGATAAGGAACTGGAATTTCTTATCCCGTTCCTGGATGAGGAAGAAGCGGCCCCGGTACGGGAGCGGCTGGATTTTGAGCCCCAGCGGGTAAGAGGTATCGTCTCCCTGAAGGCGTTTCCCTCTTCTGTGGTTTCGAGACTTGCCCTTGTACTGAAGGAACAGCCCCTTGCCAAACTGGGAACTGGGAAAACCGGCAAGGCTGGTAAAGATATTCATGGAAAAGAGCTGCCCGGATTTCCCGGAAACGACCCGGAGCTCAGTATTCATGAAGGACTGGGGTGGAATGAAAATGTTATTGTTGCTCACGAAGATGGGATACTGGATGTCGGGAAGACGCCGGATGGTATTACACATCTGCGAATCCGGCCTCATAAAGATGCTCTGATTCAAATCAATATTACCGAAGATAAGATTAAAGCTCTGGTATCCACAAGGCTGCCGGTTGGAACCGGTGCACCGGTTAGCGCCGAGAGGATTCGGGAAGAATCGGAAAAAGCCGGTGTTGTAAAAGGTCTCTCCAATGAAGCGATTAACGACGCTGTAGAACGTTCTTTAACCGGAGAAATTCTTACTGAGTGTGTTATTGCTGAAGGCTTACTGCCGATGGAAGGCAATACCCGGCTTTCTCTGGAAGTATCCGGAGATCCCGGGAAAGCACCGGTTCCGGTAAAAACAGGGGATATTATCGGTACGATTCAATCGGGAGAAGAGAGCGGCTGGAACGTTCTCGGTGAACCATTGATGGATGAAAAAGGTGTTATGACCACCGGGGAAAACATTCGCCGGGAAGAATATGAGGAAAATAGTGTTCGCCTGATAGCAGAAAAAGGCGGTCATCTGGTTCTGAGTGAAGGGACTCTGCATGTAAAAGATCTTCTGGATTTTGTGGGAGATGTTTCCATGGCCTCGGGAAACATCAATTTTCCCGGACGGATTATTATAGACGGATCGGTTCTTTCCAGAGTTGTGGTGAATGGTGGAGAAGGAGTGGAGGTAACCCAGGTGGTTCAGGCTGCTCTTATCAACTCCGGAGGTGATGTTACCATCGGGAAGGGTATTAAGGGTGAAGGCAAGGCCGTTATCCGTTCACAGGGTCAATTAACACTGGGATATGCCGAAGAGGCGAACCTCCTCGCTTCGGGAAAAATTGTTGTAGGAAAAACTCTGATGAACTGCCGGGTGAAGTGCAATGACGTTCTGGAGATTTCGGGAAAAGACGGAAAGCTGATCGGCGGAGTAATGAAGCTCAAAGATGGATTAATCTGCCGGGATGTGGGTAATGAACGGGGAGCGGAAACGGTTATTTCATTCGGACAGGACTATCTGGTGGAGAATCAGATAGATCAGGTACAGAAAGAGAGCGTTAAGATTCAGGATTTTATCAACAAAACAGATGAAATGATGGATCAGCTGGAACAGAAAAGTTCGTCCAATAAACTTATACTTATCAGACAGAAAAAAGTGGATGCAATGAAAATTATGGAGAAAAAGAATCTTAAAATATTTCTATTGCGGGAAAAATTTGAACGGCACTTTGATTCGAAGATCGAAGTTTCCGGTACCGCCTGGCCCGGTGTTGTATTTGAGAGTCACGGACGGCTTATCAAGGTTGAGGAACCGTTAAAATCGGTGAGCATCACCTTCAATCGGGAGAAGGGCCGTTTAGAGAAAAAACCCTTAAGATGAATGAGATGAAAAAAATCCTTCTGCCGTTGATCGTTTTTGTCATATCATCCCTGTCTCTCACGGCCTTTGAGATTACCCTTGCCGGTGGAGCCCGGATGGATATACCTGAAGCCTGGGAGTTGGATGAAAACGACCCTTCGGTTCCTTCCTGGTATTCTCCGGATAGAAGATCGGCTGCAGAAGTTATGCTCTGGGCACCGGGTACATGGGAGACTCTGGACAATTTTATTGAAAGTGCCCGCCCGGAGGGAGCCGAAGGGGATGTTTTTGTCTTTCAATGCTGGGACGGTGAGGCAGCTCTGGCAACATGGACTTTCCCCGGTTCCGGAGGAATTTTTCGCGGCTGGTTTCTTTTTATTGTTCGAAGCGGTCCGGATGTCCGGGTTTCGGCCATAGCCGCCGAAGAGGATTTTTCTGAAAGGCAGCCATTTCTTCTGTCGGTTCTGGATTCCTACATTCCCGGAGAGAACTGGCGCCTGACTCCGGGAGCTGTCAGCACCTTTCTGGAAGTGACAGGAGAATCGGAAAAAGAGGCTGTCTATGTTCCTTTTGAAAATAACACTCTGAGCTGGGAGCAGAGTTCGGCAGGGAATCAAGCCTCTCAGGATGTGATAGAAAGAGAGGCTCTTATCCTCTCGGCATACGCATCGGTTCCCGAACTTTTCTACCCTGCATGGGAGCGTTATTACCGATTGATTTACCGTGATAGTTACAGTCGTCTGGAACCCCTGGCCGAGGCTCTCCAAAACGGTCCTCTGCCCCGAAATACCTCAGATTCGAGAGTTGTATCAGAACGAATTCTTTCCTGGCTGCAGGGCTTTTCCTACGGTTCTACCGATAGGTTCTCGGATCTGCTCTCTCCCTCGGCGGCCTGTTCCAGTCAAACAGGGGACTGTGACTCTCTCTCTCTTGTTCTGCTTATTCTTATGGATTATTACGGTGTTGACGGGTTACTTCTTCTTTCCCAGCAGGCACACCATGCCCTGACGGGATTGGATGTTTCCGGTGAGGGCATGCGGTACACAGAGGGGGAGAACAGCTGGATTGTTGCTGAGTTAACCAGCAATCTTCCTCTTGGTGTCCTCCCTGATAGATTAACAGTTGTTAGCGATTGGTTCGGTATTAAACTTTTATCAAAAGAATAGTGAAAAGAGAATCTCTATGGTATGATTTTCCATACACTTGGTCTGTTCTCTTTGTTTCAAAGTGACTGTAACGGCGTAAAAAGAGTGATTTGCCGTTTTGGTATGAAAATTGCTCATGTATAGACAGTATTAAAAGTGTATTGTTGGATGTGTTATTTATGAATGAGAACTCCCGTGATTTTGTTCTTCCCGGGTATTCGCTGCGTAAAGAGCTTACCAGGAAAGTTATTCATATTACCATTGCATTGGTTCCCACTCTGGCAAAGTGGAATTTTGTTTTTACTGTTGCCTTTCTGTCAGTGGGAATTCTTTTTTACGTTATTAATGAAACCGGGCGAATCAGCGGCAGAAACAGCGGATTTGTTTCCAGAATGACGGAAATGGCTTCCAGACCTGTTGAGCAGGGTTTTGTCTGGGGACCGGTAACTCTGGGCCTGGGAGCCCTGGCAGCATTGCTGTATTATCCCAATCCCGCTTCCAGTGTGGCAATTTATGCTTTGGCATTCGGTGATGGAATTGCCAGTGTCGCCGGAAAGCTGCTGGCCCGGCGACACAGTGTCAGGATCGGGGAAAAAACCCTGATCGGGTCGGTTTTCTGTTTCTTTGCCGTGTTAATCAGTGCTTATGCTGTTTTAAGGGATATTCGATTGGCGGTAATTTCCGCTGTAACAGCGACAATTCTGGAACTTTTGCCTGTCAGGGATGCGGATAATCTTCTAATACCACTGGGAACCGGGCTGGTTCTGACTTTATTAATGTAAGAAATGTAAAACAGCACATTCTGTGTTCTAATCCGTTTTTTATATCCATTGGTAAATCTTCCTGATTATTTCGGCGAATCCTATAACGCCAACAAGCAGAAAAACGGCTCCGGGGATAATCAGAGGGGTGGAAATAAAGAAAATAAAGTCTGTTCCAAGAATAACCATCAACAGACTGACAGTCAGCAGATAGTATCTGCTGTTGTGTTGAATATACGCACTTCCCGCCAGGGCGATTACTGTGAGTACCTCAATGGATACAGTAACAAGAGCCAGAGCCGTTTTAGTTCCGGTCAGGAAGAGCAGGTTTCCCAGAGGCTGGGTGATATCAAGAGGCATCATCACGGCGATTCCCATGGCTGCCAGTGCTCCCATCCCCAGGATAGACCCAGAACGCCTGAAGGGCATATCTGAAGAAAAGATACTGATGCTTAAAAGGGCGGAGATTCCCAGAAAGCGTGCAAACCACGCAATCCTTGTAATTGTCAGTCCCCAGGACGGGGAGAGAAATTCGGTTGATATCAGGGGCAGCAGCAGTCTGCCGGCCTGAAACGGCAGGGTGAGTAGAAAAAACCGCAGGAAAAAAATCTCCGGAGAGGGACTTCTGCCGAAGCGTTTCCGCAGTACAATTTCGCTCAGCAAAGGGAACACAGATAAAAAGGTGATTCCCGCCATAGCCCAGACCAGGTCGGTATTTTCAGCAGGTCTGAGTGAATACAACCACCGGGCGGTGAAAGAGGGAAGTGTATAAACAAACTTACCCTGAAACCAGGCGGTCCAGGCCATCACAGAAGCTGCAGTTCCCCCGAAAGCCGGAATGAGCAGGGTTGTCAGTAATGTTCGCCTGATAGAAAGTGTCATCGGTGTAAGAATGCCACGAACCGGGGCAGAGGCCAAGGGATGAAAAACGAAAATATTTAAACGAAAGGATGTTTATGTCGATGAAGAAAGCGAGGTAGTCACCATGAAAAGAACAATCTTGAGCCTGCTGCTTATATTCACCGCTGTACTTGTAATGGCCGGAGATCTGGCTGTTCTGGAGAATCTGGGGTTCAGCCACGACGGCCGGTATTTCATGTTCGGTCAACACGTTCTGATTACAGATTCCGGACAGGCCTATGCTGAAACCGCAATTGTCGATGTGGCCGGGAATTCCTTTGTTCCCGGGGGATGGAAAAAAAGCGGATGGGATGTTCCCATGATTCCAAATCAGAATTCCCGCGGTGCCCTTTATGAGCTGCTCGGGGAATCTGTCAACCTTAAAACCCGCTACGGGATAACTCACCTGGAACAGGGGCGTCTGCTCTTTACAAGAACTGATGGTGATGAAAGTGAAGTGAAGACCGGAGAGAAGGGCGAAAGTACACCGGCATTGCTCTTCAGGGATTTCGGCGATATTGAAAAGGGACGGGAGTATACCCTTATTCTGAACCAGGAGAGTAATACCGAAGGAACGGTTGTTTCCTCAGCTTTCGGTATTGACTTAACGGTTAAAGATTCAAATGGCCTTGAGGCCTCCTACAGCATCGGAAGACCGGGTTATTTCCGGGATGGCGTGGAATCCTACAGAATAGACCGGGTATGGCTGGGACCCGCAGGACGCTCTCTTATCATTGCCGTAGCCAAAATAGATGCTGAGCAGTCGGTTCGATACATGGTGGAATCCCAGACTCTCAACTGAGAACTTTTTTTCATCATATTCTATCACAGTTAATCGGCTATCAAAGATTGCTGCTTAGCCATATACTTGTTTCCATAATTCATCCGAAGATACCCGCAGGTCTGCGGGTATCTCTACATACAGGAGAGAGTGCCTATGCGCCTGAGTCAGTCGTTTTATAAAACTTTGAAGGAAATCCCCAAGGAAGCCCAGATTCCCAGTCATCAGCTGATGTTCCGTTCGGGAATGATTCAGCAGCTTTCCAGCGGGATATATAACTACCTCCCTCTGGCTCTCCGCAGCATAAGAAAAATAGAAAAAATCATCCGGGAGGAACTGGATTCCCGGGGTTGTGAGGAAGTTCTGATGCCGGCGGTTCAGCCCGC
>DEIH01000152.1 GCA_002352375.1 Spirochaeta sp. UBA2779
GTGGCGGTTATATTCCGGTATTCGCCCCTCCGTCGTCAGACAACCTGGGACTGGGAATGAATATCAACGCCGATGAGGCCGCCCTGGCACTTTCCACGGCACTGAAAGCCGATCAGCTGGTTTTCATTTCTGACGTTCCGGGGGTACTTGATTCACAGAAAGTACTCCGGCACCTCACCCCGGAAACTGCTGAAGCGAAAATCAGCTCCGGTGTGATTACCGGGGGAATGATTCCGAAAGTCAGGTCTGCATTCGAAGCCCTGAGGCAGGGTGTCGGCGGAGTTTTTATCGGTGAATATTCAGAGCCCGGCAATCTCGGGAGAATTCTCGCGGGGTTGCAGGGAACTTTAATTGATTCTGGAGGAATTAAATGAAAGCCGATGCAACAGTAAAGAATCCGCCGTTACCGAAGCAGTACGGAGAGGAGCTTCTGGTCTTCGACTTCGGTGAAGGATGCTATCTTTTTGACCGTTCCGGAAAACAATATCTCGATATGGGATCGGGAATTGCCGTGAATGCCCTGGGGTACGGCCGTTCAGACCTTGCTGATATCGCAGCGGCACAGATGCGCAGACTTATCCATGTTTCCAATCTCTTTGCCACCGAGCCTGAGCTTGAATTGGCGGGGAAAATCATCGCTGCTGCCGTACCCGGTGGTTCTCATTCCTCTTTTGAAGCGGTTCATTTCGGGAATTCAGGATCTGAGGCGAACGAAACAGCCATTAAATACGCCCGGCTCTATGCAAGAACCAAGCGGGGAGCAGGACATCACCGACTGATCGCCTTCTCAAACAGTTTTCACGGCCGAACCATGGGTTCCTTGAGCCTCACGGCAAACCCGGCTTACAGAGAGCCTTTCGAGCCACTGATACCCGGATCGGAGATTCTCCCGTTCAACGATGTTTCCGCTCTGGAAAAATCTTTGGATGGGAATGTTGCAGCCGTAATGATTGAACCTGTTCAGGGGGAAGGCGGCCTGAACATCGTAAGCCGGAATTTTGCAAAAGCATTGAATAATCTCTGCCGAAAGTATGATGTTCTTCTTATCGCCGATGAGGTACAGACCGGACTGGGGCGTTGCGGAAGTCTTTTTGCCAGCGGTATTGTCGGCCTGGAGCCGGATATGATTACCCTGGCAAAACCGATGGCTGGAGGACTCCCGCTTTCGGCGGTTCTTGTGCCTGAAAAAGTGAATGACCTGCTAAAACCCGGCCATCATGCCACCACTTTCGGCGGCGGCCCTGTTACAACAGCTGTGGCATCGGCAGTCTGGGACATTTTAAGTAAACCGGAATTTATGGCTGAAACCCGCCGCAAGGGAGAATTTCTTGAGTCCCTTTTAGCATCCGGGATGAAGGAGATGGGGATAAAGGGAGATCTTCTCGGAGCAGGTCTGCTCCGAGGTTTTCGATTTCACAGCGATAAATACGACGGTATCTGGTGCTCCCGGATTATCGGGGAGGCTCGAAACGAAGGCTTGATTATTCTGAAGACAGGTGCTGATGTTCTTCGTCTGGCGCCTCCTCTGGTAATCAGTGATAAAGAAATAAAAGAGGGTGTAAACCTCCTGTTCAAAGTTATCAAAAATAATCTGTAAATAAAAAAGGAAAAACCAAATGAAAAATGACGGAATAGCAAAAAAAATCTGCCTGGCCTACTCCGGCGGTCTGGACACTTCCATTATCATGCCCTGGCTCAAGGAAAACTACGACAACCCGGAAATCATCGCAGTGTGCACCAATGTGGGACAGGAAGAAGACTGGGAAGCGGTAGAACGTAAAGCCTATGCCTCTGGGGCATCTAAATATTTCCTGGTGGATTGCAGGGATGAATTTGTAGCTGATTATCTCTTTCCCATGGCCAGAGCCGGAGCCATATATGAGGGTCAGTACTTGCTGGGAACATCCATTGCCCGGCCCATGCAGGCCCGTAAACAGGTAGAGATTGCCTTAGCCGAGAGCTGTGATGCCCTGGCCCACGGCTGCACCGGTAAAGGAAACGATCAGGTGAGGTTTGAACTCACCTACAAAGCCCTGGCACCGCAGCTAAAAGTAATCGCCCCCTGGAGAGTGTGGAACATCAACAGCCGGGAACAGGCCATCTCCTATGCAGAGGAACACAATCTCGATCTCGGTGAGATAAGCCGGGAGAATATCTACAGCCGGGACTGGAACGTCTGGCATATGAGCCACGAAGGTGGAAGGCTGGAAGACCCCTGGAACGCACCGGATGATTCCATGTTCCGCCTGACAAAAAGCCCCCAGGAAGCCCCGGATAAAGCCACCGATGTAATTATTGATTTTGAAGGCGGAATTCCCGTGGGTATCGACGGGAAAAAAATGAAACCCATGACTCTACTGGAGAGATTGAACGAGCTGGCCTCAGAGAACGGTATCGGCCGGGTGGATATCGTGGAAACCAGAATGGTTGGAATGAAAAGCCGGGGTGTTTACGAGACCCCCGGTGGAACCCTGCTGTACAAGGCCTTAAGGGATCTGGAAATGTTTACCATCAATTACGATGCTCTGAGCCTGAAGAACAAACTGGCCCAGTACTATTCGGATCTGGTGTATTCCGGAAAATGGTTTACCACTGCCCGAAAAGCCCTGGAAGCTTTTATGGTGGAAACCACAAAGTTCACCTCCGGTTCAGTGAAGCTCTCCCTGTACAAAGGCAATGCAACAGTAGTCGGCCGGAAGTCACCTAACGCCCTGTACCTGGAAGATCTGGCGAGCTTCGGTGAAAGCAGCTACGATCATTCGGATGCCGAAGGGTTTATTACCCTCTACGGTCTGGCCACTGGGGTTACCGCCATGGTGCAGAACCGTCTCAAAGACGATTCGGGGCAGGCTGTGGATATGAAAGCCATTGCCGGAAGCTATCACGACAAATAAAAGGCAAATGGTTGAGATTAGAACTTATACCGAGGGTGATTTCGAAAATGTTGTTGCCCTCTGGGTGAAGTGTTTCAGTTACCCTGCACCTCACAACAATCCGGAAAAAGCCATTCACCGGAAAGTAGCTATAAATGATGGATTGTTTTTCATTGCCGTTTCCAGGGAAGAAGTAACCGGAACGATAATGGCGGGTTGGGATGGACATCGCGGATGGATCTACTCATTAGCTGTAGATCCTGGACACCGCATGCAGGGAACCGGGAAAAAACTGGTGAATCATGCTATAGAAGAATTAAGGAAACGGGACTGCCCCAAAGTGAACCTGCAGGTGATGCCTGAAAATACCGAAGTTGTTGGATTCTACAAAAAATTGGGATTCGCTGCCGAAGAACGGTTGAGTATGGGACAGAAACTCTACTAACGATTAAGCACCTTCCTCCGTTAGGTTACATTTTTTTAATCCCATACATATCCCTTTTATAACTGAATTGGTTTATTCTGTGTTAATGATCCGATTCAAGGGATGGACTGTCTCCGGCCTGATTATGATAAGCGCTCTGATAAGCAGCTGCGGGTTCATTCCCGGGCAAAACAGTGCATCAAGTATTGCAGATGCATTTTATCACTCCCAGCTTCACAGCTCAGATGCAACTTTCCCATCAGAATACTTCGCCGACAAAAAAATTGCCGCCCAGGCTGAAACTCTTATATCAAGAAGAGAAATGGCCTACGGTTCTTACCTCTCTCACAAGCGAACCGGAACAAACCGCCGAGTATCTATTGAAGGAAATGGACGAAAAGAAAGTGTTACATATATTTTTGAAGTAAGCGGAGAAAACGGAAAAACAAGAGAAACACTTAGGCTCTCCAGAAACCGAAAATCTGATCCATTTTTAATTAATGCATACATTATTGAAGATATTCCAAACCTTCAGGATCCAGCTCCAGCTGGAACAAGCTCCGCATGATCTTTTCAGTTCTTGATGTGGAAACCACCGGGCTGTCGGCTAAACGCGGTGATAGAGTTCTGGAAATCGGTGTTGTTCACCTGACTGAAGCAGGAGAAGTTGATGCTGTGTTTGATTCTCTTATAAAACCTGATATTCCGGTTAAAGCTACCCAGATTCACGGGATTACCAATCAAATGGTAAAGGATGCACCCGGTTTCCTGGATATTGTTCATCAGCTTTCCACCGTACTCAACGGTACGGTAATTGCGGCACACAATGCAAATTTCGACATTGGTTTTCTCAGGGAAGAATTTCGGCGATCCGGGACGAAGCTGCCGTTCATTACTCCGGTATGCACCCTGGTTATGGCCAGACGGTACCTGAAATCTCTTCCCTCCAGATCTCTTGGAGCCTGTAGAGAGTTTCTGGGGTTAACCGATGACGGAGCCCATAATGCTCTGGCGGATGCCAGGTCTGCCGCATTTCTACTGAAGTATTTTCTAGATAAATATAATCCTGAAATCAAGGCAAAACCCTTTCATTCGATACTGCCGGATGAAAGA
>DEIH01000156.1:0-3994 GCA_002352375.1 Spirochaeta sp. UBA2779
GGGTATGAATCCCGATGAGATGCATGAGGTGTTCGCCAAGTGGAATGATGGCGTTCTTGATTCCTATCTGATAGAAATCACCCGGGATATCCTGGCTTTCAAAGACGAGAAGGGCGGGGCTCTGGTGGAAAAGATTCTCGACACTGCCGGGCAGAAAGGAACCGGTAAGTGGACCGGGATTAGCGCTTTGGATCTGGGTGTTCCGGTTACCCTTATCGGCGAAGCGGTTTTTGCCCGCTGCCTGAGTGCTCTGAAAGAAGAGCGTGTGGCTGCATCCAAGGTACTGAAAGGTCCTGGTACCAGCTTTAACGGGGATAAAGAAGCATTTATTGACGATCTGGAGCAGGCTCTCCTGGCCAGTAAGATTGTCAGCTATACTCAGGGTTATATGATGATGAGGGAAGCGGCGGCTGAGTACGGATGGAAGCTGAATTACGGAGGCATCGCCCTGATGTGGCGGGGGGGATGTATTATCCGCTCGGTATTCCTGGGAGAAATCAAAAAAGCCTACGACATCAATCCCGGGCTGAACAATCTGCTTCTTGCCGATTACTTCAAAACGGCAGTGGATAAAGCCCAGGCTGGCTGGCGCCGTGTGATTGCCAAAGCTGTGGAGCTGGGGATTCCGGTTCCTGCCATGTCAACGGCTCTGGCTTTCTATGACGGATACCGTTCCGAGAGACTCCCGGCCAACCTGCTTCAGGCTCAGCGGGACTATTTCGGTGCCCACACCTACGAGCGGCTTGATTCCAAACGGGGTGAGTTCTTTCATACCAACTGGACGGGAACCGGCGGGGATGTGAGCGCGAGTACGTATTCGGTTTAACAGCAGTCTTTATCTCTCTCCCGATTTTCGGGAGAGTTTAATCCTCTTTATCTCTTTCCTGAGGATTCGGGATAGTTTCGCTTCTGACGGGGGTGGGCCGATTTCAATTCTTCTTCTGCCGATAAATATGACATCAGCCAAACCCCACTCGTCGAGGTTCTCCGGCTTTGAGGCATCGATGAGTTTCATCGTAACCGGCAGGTTCGATGCCACATTCTTCAGGCGTTCATAGGCGATTGCCGTAACGGTACAGGCTCCGCTCATGAAAGTTGTTGCTAACAAATTCCCATTGGCATCCCGGGCCGGGGGGAGCTTGGCGGTTTTTCTCCACGAGCCACTATGTTCGGTACCATCGAGACTCTTTATCACTAATTCCCTGATGCCGGTTTTATCTGCCTTATGATAGCCGTTTTTTTTGTACCACCGGGATTTCATCCAGAATGGAAGGCTCAATCCCCAGGCCAGGATAGCTGCACCCCCTCTGCTCAGGATGTCTTTTTCCGCCGCGGCAAGCAGAGCTTTCCCGATTCCCTGGCCCTGGAAATTTCCCTGTCCCTTTTTGTAACCATGCACCCATATGCAGTGAATGAACCAGATATCACCAGATGATGATTCTGCCGGAGAGTACAGGGAGGGATAGTACTGAATCATACCGGCGTATTTCCCATCATCTGTAATTGCCAGCTTAACACCTATAGTCCCTTCTGTTTTCATCTGTTCAAGCCAGTGGGCTTTATGATCCCCGGATTCGGCCATTTCATCAGACCATGATTCAAGGCAATTGCAGAACTCCATTTCATCCTGTTTCTCAAGATCTCTGATTATCCAGTTCATACTGCTGATTATAGTGTAGAAATTCATCCAGCACGAATTCAGCTACACGGTTGGCATATCATGCCTCATCCCTATACAATGCTCAGCTATGGAAAACCTCATACTTCCCCCGGAATATAAAGCGCTTCTCGATCCCAAACATACCGAGAGAGCCATACTGAAACTCAAAGATGCATTTCAGACGAACCTGGCTTTTGAGCTCAATCTGACACGAGTTACCGCTCCGTTGTTTGTCCGTGCCGGTACCGGTGTTAATGATGATCTGAATGGAATTGAGCGACCTGTTTCTTTCAAAATCGGTCATATGAACGATGAAGAGGTTCAGGTAGTGCAGTCTCTAGCCAAGTGGAAACGTATGGCCCTGGCCGATCTTGGGTTTAATACCGGGGAGGGGCTTTACACCGATATGAATGCCATCAGACCCGACGATCCTGTGGATAGCACTCACTCTCTCTATGTTGATCAGTGGGATTGGGAAATCGCCATCACCCGGGAGAACCGTAATCTGGATTTCCTGAGATCAACAGTCCGGAAAATCTACGATGTGATTCGTCGAACCGAACGTTTTATCGGTCATGAGTACGATGAGCTGACACCCTATCTTCCCGATGAGATTCATTTTGTTTATTCAGAAGACCTTCTTCGAGACTACCCTGATCTTTCCCCCAAAGAGCGGGAATATAAGGTATGTAAAAAGTTCGGAGCGGTGTTCGTTATCGGAATCGGCGGCGAGCTTGCCGACGGCAGTATTCATGACGGCCGGGCTCCGGACTACGATGACTGGTCCACCCCTACCGGGGACGGGCATATAGGTCTTAACGGGGACATTCTGGTTTACAATCGCACCCTGGATATGGCTTTTGAGCTCTCTTCCATGGGCATCCGGGTTGATATCCAGGCTCTTGAACGCCAGCTTAAAATCAGGGATGCCGAAGACCGCAGGGAACTCTATTTTCACAAACGTCTTCTGGACGGTTCTCTGCCTCTTTCTCTAGGCGGTGGTATCGGGCAGTCCAGACTGAGTATGCTGCTCCTGCAGAAGGCCCATATCGGTGAGATTCAGACAAGTATCTGGCCTGATGAAATGATATCTCTCTGTGGGGAAAACGGTATCAATCTACTTTAATCAGATTGTTGTTCAGCCATTTACCAAAGGGGAAAATTCAGAGTATCTTCCTCTTCATACCAGTATAAGGAATGATTATGTCAAAGACGTATAAAATTGCCGTTCTTCCCGGAGATGGTACCGGCGGCGAAGTAGTTGCTGAAGGAACGAAGGTTCTGGATGCAGCAGCTAAGAAATTCGGTTTCAAACTGGATCTCACCGATTTTGATTTCGGCGGTGACCGGTATTTGAAAACCGGTGAAGTTCTACCTGACTCTGCTGTAGGTGATTTGAAACAATTCGACGCCATTTATCTCGGCGCTATCGGTCATCCGGATGTGAAGCCGGGTATTCTGGAAAAAGGTATACTTCTCCGCCTCCGCTTTGAACTGGATCAATACATCAACCTGCGGCCTGTAAAGCTCTACCCCGGTGTAGATACACCACTCAAAGATAAGGGCCCGGAGCATATCGACTATGTTGTTGTCCGTGAAAATACCGGAGGTATCTACACTGGTACCGGCGGTATCTCCATGAAGGGAACCGACCAGGAAGTGGCTGTCCAGAGTATGGTTTACAATCGTTTCCAGGTTGAACGCTGCCTCCGATATGCCTTTGACTATACAGAACGTCATGGAAAGAAAGCACAGGGTAAAGGTAAGGCTAATACCCTGGGTCTTGTCGGTAAAACCAATGTTCTTACCCATGTTTTCGATCTCTGGGAACGTGCTTTTCATGAGGTGGGAAAGGCGGATTATCCGGATGTTGAACGAGAGTACTATCATGTTGATGCCACTTGTATGTGGATGGTGAAAAGCCCGGAATGGTTTGATGTTCTGGTTACCAGCAATATGTTCGGAGATATTATCACCGACCTCGGTGCCATCACCCAGGGCGGTATGGGCATTGCAGCTGGGGGAAATATCAACCCCGAAGGTGTTTCCATGTTTGAACCCATCGGCGGTTCGGCTCCAAAATACACGGGTATGGGGATTATCAACCCGCTGGCTTCAATTGTTGCCGGTGCAATGATGCTGGACACTCTCGGTGAGTACAAAGCTGCAGAGACAATTGAAAATGCTGTAATGAAAATTACAGATACTAAGATAAAGAGCCTGGCTGCCGGAAAAATGGGTTATTCCACAAGTGAAGTGGGAGACATGGTAGCGGATATTCTCTAGCACAATTATTAATCAGTTTGGAACAATAAAGCTCGGGGATTCCCCGGG
>DEIH01000156.1:4137-7935 GCA_002352375.1 Spirochaeta sp. UBA2779
ATTTTTATTGATGTCGCAACTTTTGCGGCTGCAGGAGGGCATACAGCTTACCGTTATTCAAATAATGATGAGGCGATAGTGGCTTTACCTGTTGGAGAAATAGCCACGGTAGCTGCTGCCAGAAAAGGGCTGTTTAAACGCGTAGTTATAACAATGAAAGACGGTCAGGTGTTTGTATTCGACTATGGCTTACTTTCTGTTGGAAAGCTTGTTGAACGTATTTCTGCTTTGATAAATTAAACGGGGGAGAGTTTTCGATTCTTCCTGCCATATCTAATTCCAGCTATATTGTCGATCATCCGGAAGATTTATGGGAAAGCAGATATTAATTACCTAAAGGTATCTCACCTGGAGAAGCCCGTTTATTCTGAAGTTTAAACTCAAGTCCTAATTCCTTGAGTTTACCGGCAATTTTTTCTTCCAGTCTCAAATTATCCAGCGTGCTTCCAATGTTTACTTCCAATATGCCTTTGTAGCTGAACATTGTTGAATTTCTTCCTGGAGCAGGTGAATTACAGGCCAGTATATCGACAGATTCAACTCTTTTTTCCAGAGCTGGGGGTAATTTCATTTCACCAAGGCTGGTAAGTACTCCGGAAAATAACCCTCTGGCGAATATTTGATAAAAAAAAGCCAGAAAACGCTCCTTGATTACCCGGGGCATATACTTGTATAGCGGGCTTTTTGTTAATCTGAGATTCCGACGAATCTGGTTCTCTACAGTATGATTGTGCCGTTCGTACCGGATATCATCAGATATAATCTGTATGATTTCTTCAAGATCCTTTTCTTCCTTCGGTCTTTTTAAGGAAAAAGAAGGAGAAAAGATGTAAGAGAAGTTCTTCAGTGATAGGGTAGGATAATCACGGCGGAGGTTAATAGGAATCTGGAAACGTAGGGGTTGGCCGGCTTTCGCTTTCCCTGCATTCAAATCTTCAAGGTATATCTGCTGAATTGACCACAGGTATATTCCGGAAATCAGAACTACCAGGGTAACTTTTCTCTCTCTGGCATATTTTCGGGTTTCTTCAAGATTCATTTGAAACTGTGCTGTGTAGTAGCGCTCAAAGGGAATCGCTTTTCCCTCTGGTATATACGCCTGCTTTTCTGCCTTCATAGAAGGTCCTTCAGTGCTGAACACTTCAGCGTAAGCACATCCCCACTCTTTGGGATCGATTGAATCTCCCGGTTTGAATATCAATGGAAAATCTTCAATCTCAATCCCTCCCAATCGAAAGTATTCCGCAGTTACCGATAAAAGCAGTACGAGTGTTCCATAGCCGTCGGAAAGAATATGGCTCATTTCCAAGGCAATGTTTTTTCCACCTGTCCTGAATCGGTATAAGAAATTCTCTTCGTGGAAGTCCACATGGCGGTTGGTGTAGAAACTGTCAACTTCAACTTGAGGGATATCATCTGTTCGTTCCAGAACATAGGCGAAGAATGACTTTTTCAGATATACCTGGAAGTAGGGGAATCGGACCGGAATGATATTTGTAATTGCCTGCTGAAGTCTTTTTCTGTCCACTGGTTCGGACATTACAAGGCCAATTCTTGATAGAGTCGTTTCCCCCTTTGAAACAATATTCACAAAAATCTGGGCGGCATTGTCTAAAGGAAATCGTTGTGGAATCTGCAACTGTGTCATAAAGTCTTCTTTCTGCTTCTCGCCAGAGGAGGCAGCAGTAATATTGTGGATAATCCGGCGGCAGTCAGAGTGAATACTATCAGCAGTCCGAAATACCGGATGGGACGGAAACCAGCCAGGGCAAACCACGCCAGTCCCAGAACAATGGAAAGGGTTGTCAGAATAATCGGCCGCCCGGTATGAATCAGAGCCTTAACAGTAGCCTTTTCCGGGTATTCAGGATCTGACAGCTCCTCACTCCTGTGCCTGAGTAGAAAATGAATTGCATCATCCACTCCTACGCCGATGGCAACACAGCTCATCATGATGGTGGTCATGTCCAGGGGGATATGGAATAAAGACATGAAAATAAATGTTGCCGCTATTCCGGAAATAAGTGGTATCAGGGCCAGAAGTCCTCTCTTGAGGGACTTGAAAGCCAGGGTGCAGATAATTCCGATTGCGAAGAGAGCAGCCAGTGTGGAAACTAGAAAGTCCCGACGCATAATGCTTGAGAGTTCCAGGAAATCCAGGCTTAATCCATCCATTTCCCAGCTTACTCCTTCAGGAAGATTTTCTTGTAGCATCCTTGTTATATAAGCACGGATACGCATTGTATCTCCCTCATCAATCGGGCGTCCTTCAACGCTATTGTAAACCCGGACTGTTAAAGTGATAGAGGAAAAGTCGCTTTCAGTTTTGGATGCCGTAAGAAACATGCGGCTTACAAGGAGGTTCAGTCCCCGGTTTGAAAAATCAGCTTTACGCCCCAAAGCTGTTTCTGAAGCAAATGATAAATATGCAGGAAGGGACATCAGATGTGAAACATCGGGATTCTCAGTAATTTTAACTCCTATGCTATAAATCTTATCCAGAACCTCTGTCTGAAGAAAATAGTTCGGCTGTTTTTCAGGCGCGGTTAACCGAATGGTGATTTCATCCATCCCTCCAACCGCCCTGCTGAAACTCTTCAGTTTTCTGATAACATCTGATTTTCCAGGAAAATATGAAACGGGGCTTGTATTGTAATCTATTTCAGAAGACAAGAGTGCAAAAACTGTTATAAGAACTGTAAAGATAAGCAGTGCCGGCCATCGCTTCCGAACCAGTGCGGGGGCGATTTTTTTCAAACCACGGCTTAAAATATCCGCGTTGACTCTCTGTGTTTTTAATTCGGCCACCGGTTTCTGAAGTGAGAGAAAGGCTGGAAACAGACTTAATGAAAGTAGTGCAGTTGCCCCAACACCTATGGATGTCGAGACAGCAAACTGCCGTGTTTGAGGCATTGATGCCAACAGAAGGCAGAGTAATCCGGTTATGGTGGTAATTGAGGCCATTACGATAGTTCCGCTCACCGAGGTTACTGCTTCGATAATTCGTTTTTGTTTATTAATTCCGGTCATGGGAAACTGGTAGTATTCGTTTAATATATGGATACTGTACGAGCTGCCCAGTGTAAGAACCAGGGGTGGTGAAACAATACTTACCATTGAAAGTTTCCAGCCCATCAGGCTCATAAAACCAAGAGACCAGGCCGTGCCGGTGATAACAAGAACTACCGGAAGTATCATAGCCCGACGGGAACGGAATCCCAGATAGTAGCTGAACAGAATTGTAATAACCACCAGAGCCATCAGCCTGAGTGCATCCCGTGTAAGATAGCGTTCTGTTTCAGCGGAAAAGGGGATTGAACCGGTAATGGTAATTTCCATTTTGTCTTTGAATGATTCTGTTATCGAACGTATTACTTTATCCTGTTCAAGATATGGACGGCCTTTGGGTATCAGTAAATATGCGGTCAGCGCCTTACCATCTTGAGATGAGATAAGTCCCCGGGAAAAAGGATCTTTTTCCAATCGATGGATGAATGTGGTCAGATCGTCCGGAGTTTTCGGAGCTATACCGCCGGCAGACATTGTAACAGCTCTTAAACGGCTTCCAGCCTGCTCCAGGGTTACCATACTGAAAGGGTCAATTACTTTTTCAGCCTCAAGAGTTTCATTCAGGCGGGATACAAGATCTGAAAATCTTTTTAATCCTTCCAGGGTAAACAGGTCTTTTCCTTTTACTAATATTGCCAGGCGGTCGAATCCGGCTGAATATTCCGGACTTAATGGTTCTTCACTTTTTCTGGAATCCCGGGGTAGTAGGCTCTCCACATCAGGTTCTAC
>DEIH01000157.1 GCA_002352375.1 Spirochaeta sp. UBA2779
TCCGGGTATTTATTCCCAATACAATAACCCTCACCAACCTGGCGATGGGTTCACTTGCCACCATGGAAGCCTGGAACGGCCGCTTTGCTCTGGCTGCTCTGTACATTCTCATTTCTGCTGTACTGGATTTCTTTGACGGATTTGCCGCCAGAATGCTTAAAGCTTATTCGGATATCGGAAAGCAGCTGGACTCTCTGGCCGATCTTGTCAGCTTCGGTGTAGCCCCGGCGGCAATTGCCGCCGGTCTTCTGAGTTCAGGGGGGGCCACAGGATATTATATTTACCTCATCCCCCTGCTTCTCCCGATTTTTTCAGCCATCAGACTGGCAAAGTTCAACACCGAAACAAGTTCTGATACACATTTCAGCGGTATGCCGGTTCCCGCTGATGCAGCGGCATTTGCCGCTTTGGCTTTGATACATGATTTCCCCGGGATTTCTATAATAGACTCTGTTCTGCTCCATCCTGTATTTATTATTTTTCTTATAATTCTGAATAGCTGGCTGATGATTACTCCTTTTTCAATGTTCTCTTTCAAGTTGAAAAGCTACAGACCGACGGCCAACCGCTGGCGTTATCTTTTTGCCGGAATTGCCCTGTTATTGATAATTCTGCTCAAAGGAATCGGTTTGTTTACCACCTTTCTTCTCTATGTACTGACATCCATCGGCATGAATATAAAGCTATACTATGGAAAAGATGATGGAAAAGATATTACCGAGGGACAGATAAACTGATACCCATGATAGTTGTTCTTCTTTCAGGAACTCAGCAAAACTGATGCTGCAATTCTTTCTGCCGTTTCATCATCCAGCAGATACCGGATAATGGCGAGGGAAAACTCTGCTGCAGTACCGGCACCCCGGCTGGTAATCAGGTTGCCGTCAACAACCACCCGATTATCTGAGAACAATCCTGATGAATCATTCTCTTCAAATCCCGGATAACAGGTATATCGGCGACCATCTAACATTTTAAAGCTGCCCAGGACCAAAGCAGGTGCGGCACAGATAGAAGCCACCATTCCCCCGGAATCCATCACCTCCCGGCAAATCCGGTATACATCCTCTGAATCAGCCAGATTTTGCGCTCCCGGTAATCCTCCTGGAAGAACAACACCTTCGGGTATCCCTTTGAAATCGCTAATCCGGATATTTGTATTTATGCTGATACCTCTGGCTCCGGTGGGTTTAGAAGTTCCGACCCCCGCAAGGACAACGTCTATTCCCGCACGTCTAAGGTAATCAGCAGGAGTTACAGCCTCAACCTCTTCAAAACCATCCGCCAGAAAAATCACGATTTCAGACATAAGACGCCTCCTGATAGATAGAATACATCGTTCATCAGTATGTTGTAAAATAATTACTATGGAAATAAGGAGGATTGATATTGAGTATTACAGGTATGACTAAGCATATCAAAAACAACATCATTTTTTACAAATGGAACGTATTTGCCCCATGGGAAAGCCGGATAAATGCCGTGATTACCACCCGAATCGGCGGTAGCAGTCCTCCCCCGTTCAGCAGCCTCAACCTGGGACATCTTGTCGGGGATAATCCCACTGCATTGGCAGCAAATCGCGAGGCTGTCTCACAGGCTCTGGGCCTTTCCGGAGTTACATGGGCTGTTGCAAATCAGGTACACGGAACCCGAATAAACAAGGTTGAAAACCCAAATGACAGCCCTTATGAAAGCTGTGACTCACTTTCTATAAGCCGAAGAATGGTTATCACTGCCATAGTACTGGCAGATTGCCTCCCTATTGTAATCTACGATCCCGAGCATCATACCGGGGTTATCAGTCATGCAGGCTGGAAAGGAACCAACGCTGGAATAGCGGAAAAATCAGTTCAGCATCTTTTGGATACCGGTAGCAGAATTCAGAATCTTGTTGCCGCTGTGGGCCCGGGTATCGGTCCCTGCTGCTATCCGGTAGACGATGATACAGCAGGACAGTTTTCTGAGAATTACAAGTATCCTGAGGATGTTATTTTACGAAATAAAAACGGGAAATTCCAGCTGGATCTGGAAAAAGCCAATCTTGCCAGACTCCGAGATAGAGGGATGAAGGAAGATCATATCGGTAATGCAGGATTTTGCACAGCATGCCGCAAAGAGGAGTTTTTCTCCTATAGAAAAGAAGGAGGACTCACCGGTCGGCATGCGGCACTGATGGTCCTCCTCTGATATGTATGAAGGGATTCCCCCTCCTCATTTAATACTTGCCGAACAACCGGCCTATCAGTCCTTTCTTTTTCTTCTTATCAGCATCCCTGGTATTCTCCGCCGTTTGCTGGGATTTTGGCAGAGATTTATTCTCGGTACCGGAACTCTTTCGATTGTCTACCGGGCGATGTTGTTTACTACCAGTGTTATTTCGGTTTGAAGGTTTACGCTTCTTGTTTTTTCGTCCTCCAGATCCGGAAGCAGAGCCGCTCATTTGAAAATCTTCACCATATTTCTTACGATAATAGGCCAGTCTTTCATCAACACTGTTTTCAGAACTTACACGCTCCATCTCCGAAAGATTTGAACGGGAAGGTTTACGGTCGTTAACAGCTTTTTTCCTGACGTTGGGATTTTGCTTTTTATTCTCAGTTTTACCAGACCTGGCAGGACGTTTTTTTCCACCTCGGGTTTCTTGTTTTTCAGTGAAATCATCAAGACGCCCACCGGCTACTGAGGACACCGTTGATTGAACTTTTGCCGTCCTTGGATCCAAGGCTTTCTTCCCGTTTTTTGGACCTCTCGGTTCTGGAGGAGTACCTTGACGGTCGCTTCGTGATTTATCATTTCGGGGTTTTCTATCATTCCGGGGAAACCTCTCTTCCCTACTGCCACGGCCCCGGTTACCACCACGTCCTCCATCTCGTCCACTTTCCCGTCGACTGCTATCCCGTCGTCCGCCGTCTCGTCCACCATCTCGTCCGCCAAGTTCCCGGTAACGATCCTGAGGAGGAAATCTCATCCCCTCACTTTTATCTTCAACCATGAAGCTTTCGTCGGCCCAGCTGACGGGAATTTTCTTACCCAGAAGCTTTTCTATCGGACCCAGGCCGTAAACAAACTCTTCACAGGCCATAGTTACTGTTTTCCCATCCTGTCCCGCTCTTGCAGTGCGTCCGATGCGGTGAACGTAACTCTCAGCTTCAAGGGGAACATCGTAGTTGATTACCATCTGAAGATCGTTGATATGCAATCCTCTGGCAGCAACATCTGTTGCAACCAGAAACTTATGCTTGCCTTTTTTAACTTCATCAACAATTCGCAATCTCTTTGATTGAGGAAGATCCCCCATAAGAAAGGCTACTTCGTAGCCGTTCACTTCGAGACGTTTAGCAACTTCCCAGGCGTTATGCCGGGTGTTGGTGAATATTACCGCATTTTCAGGGTTATCCCTTTTGAGAATACCAAGTAAAAGTTTCAATTTCTCGTCTTTTCCGACATGGTAGAGTTCCTGGGTAACGGTATCAACAGTAACCTTTTCAGGCTCGATAATCACCTCTCCCGGGTCGTTCATATACTCCCAGGCCAGATTCCCCACTCTGGGATTCAAGGTTGCACTGAACAGCATAGTATGTCTTTCGTTGTACGGTCGCATTCCCTTCAATATCTTTCGTAAATCAGGAAGAAAGCCCATATCAAACAGTCTGTCGGCTTCATCTATAACGAGAAATCTGAAATCCTTAAAGCTGAATTTCCGTTGTTTGCTGAAATCAAGAAGTCTACCGGGAGTTCCAACTAGAACATCGACACCTTCCTTCAGCATTTTTTCCTGAGAATGATAGCCGACACCCCCGTAAACTGAACCTACTTTGAAATCAAGATACTTACTCAGCATCTTTCCTTCAGCTTCAATCTGAACGGCAAGCTCCCGTGTTGGTACAACTACAAGGGCTTTCTGATCTTTGTACTTTTCTTCGGTAAGCATCAGCTGAAAAATACCAAGAAGAAAAGCGGCAGTCTTGCCGGTTCCGGTCTGTGACTGAGCATAGATATCCCTATGTTCTTTAATGAGCAGCTGAAAACACTGAGCCTGAACAGGCATGGGTGATTTGAAGCCTGCTTCATCGATGGCTTTCTGGATTCTTTCTTCGAATCCGAATTCTTCGAATGTCATGTTGTTAAAACGTTCCTTGGTGAAAGATACAAGTTCCCTGATATCTGAAGCTTGTGTCAGTAGTCTTTTTTGTGCTTTCCGGGTTGATTTATCCTACGAAACGGACACGGTTACGGTACTTTGCAAATCAGCTCTACCCGGGCAACACCCTCAGTATGCCTCATTGAACAAAAGCCCTTACCTGAACAATTTGTGACTGTCATATCTTCCAATAAGAATAAGTCACCGCATAAGTCTGTTCAGGTTTTCCGTGCGGACTGAAAAAGTCTCTTTCAATCCCGACAGTTCACAATTGAGCATTATATACATCAGTAGAAATAATGTCGATAGAACCAGAAGAGTTAACGCCAGCGATCTCTTTTAACATCATCAACTGTACGATGGAATCGATCTTCCCTGTGCAGGCGTTCTGCAAACATGGCTAAGTCCTTTCCATTGTGATATTTATCGGTAACAGCAATGTGAGTATCTTTTAGTGACATCAGGGACAGACCCAATTCAGCTTTAAAGCCGCCGAATATTTCCGAAGGGTCTGAGACGATAACCAAATCGTATTGCTCTGCAGTTTTTTTCAGATTCTCCAGATCGACTGGAGGGAGAAATCTCAAAGCCGCTACAGCTATTGAGAAATTTTTCTTATACAGAAGATCGGCAGCTTTTCCAGCTTCCCTGGCATAAACTCCTGGAACAATCAGCAACACACTCCCGGCACTGCCGTCTTTTTTTTCCTTCAGTATGAGAAACTCAGAAGATTCCCAGGAGCTTTTATGAAGAGCCCTTACAGGAAGTGATGATTTCCCCGGTGCAAGAAGAAATATAGATTTTTCAGATTCTGAAGCCCAGTCTAAAGCCCCTTGAAAATCAGCATCAGAAAGTGGTGTTAAAACTGGTATATCAAGAACCGACTTAATGATGGATACTGCTCCCCAATCCTCTTCAACACTCAGCAGGAACTTCAATTTTCCTTTTTCATTCAAACTGTCTCTAAATCTCATTATAAGGGAAGAGGCAGTTGCAGCCTCACCCCTTTCAAGTGAAATCATGGGGAGCAATCCTGCGGTTGCAGCAGCAGTTGCTGCCATAATTCGCTGATGAAGATCAATTGGGGAGTTAAAGAACACTCGTCGAATTGATTTGTCCAGCCATTTAGAAAAAAGCTCAGGTATCTGAGTATCAATTTCAGGATATGATTTTGTAGAAATCGGGTTGATAAACAGATTGGACCGATTTTTATCAGTATTGATGGCGGCTGCTGAAAAAAACTTATCGAGTAATCTCTGTAGAATACGGGGATATCTCGGTTGAACAGCAGGTGAAACGACTGAATTAAGACGAATGGTAATTATACGGTTATTCAACGAGGATGCGGCAATATCAAGTCCATGCCAAAGTTCCTCAGAATAGGGAGTGTAATCCGGGAAAACGCAAAATACAGTGTATGCTTTGGAGCCTTTATTTCTATAAGGCTTTCCCCCGGCAATCCAGGCAAGACCTCCCATATCTTCCGGCCATATAACAATATCACCATCTTCAACTATTCCTGCAAGTTCGGACACCGCCGGGATACAGCGAAGAGCCAATAAGGGATCTTTGTTGAGTTGTCGTGCAAGAATTATAATTTTTTCACTGAGGGCGTTAGAGGTCAATTAAATTCCCCGGACATGAAAAAGCGGTCACACAATAAATGGTAACCGCCTTGTCTATTAAAGGTCTGTCAGGCAGGAATTCGGCAACTATTTATTCTTGTGCCTGTTCTTTCTGAGCTTTTTCTTTCTTTTATGAGTTGCAATCTTTTTTCTTTTTCGTTTTCGTCCACAAGGCACAGGCGAGTCTCCTCAAATTTCACTCCACAACCGTTAAAAATAACGGCCTGGATAAGTGTTTCTGGATTATCCCCACCCGGGGCGTCTTGGTCAAGTGATACGAGTTGTATTGTTCTTAAGATAATTGTCAATCAAGGAGATGATTCCTCGGGGAATCCCCGAATTTTCCGATGCATCAAACCAGTGAACATCGGGGAGAGAGGAAAAAAAGGTTATCTGACGCTTGGCATACCGTCGGGTATTCCGGGCAATAAGCTCTTTCACGGCAGCTGCATCCGAAACAGACTCACCGGGTTCTCCAAACCACTCCCTGTAACCGATGGCCTTCATACCGGGGTGTTCACGAACAGCTCCCTGATTTATCAAATTGGCAACTTCTTCTGGCAGGCCTTCTTCAAACATCTTTTCAACTCTCTGGTTAATACGGTGGTAAAGTTCACTGCGCTCCCGCTTGAGACCGATGGAGAGAACCTGATAGTCCTCCCTGGGAGTATCTGGAACTTTATATGAGGAAAGAGGCATGCCGCTCTGCAAATGAACTTCCAGAGCCCTGAGCATGCGGTAACGATCTCCTCTGGATATCCGACCAGCACTCACCGGATCGATCAGTTCAAGTTCTTTTTTAAGTTCATCATCGCTTTTATCAGCCCACAGGAGTTCCAGAGCCCCGCGGAGCTGCGGATCTGAGACGGGAGTTGCAGGCATACCAAGAAGCCAGGATTTCAGATAGTAAGCGGTGCCCCCGGAAAGTACCGGAATATTACCCCGCTGGAGGATTTCCTGCACTGCCTTATCTGCCATGGTGCAGAAGTCGCCGACACTGAAATTTTCAGAGTAATCAAGGATGTTTATCAGATGGTGGGGAATACGGGAAAGAATCTCTGCATCAGGTTTGGCTGTACCGATGTCCAACTGCCGGTAAACCTGAAGGGCATCGGCACTTACAAGCTCTGCCCCTTGAGAAAACAATCTGTTGAGCAATGCTGTTTTACCGACGCCGGTAGGTCCGAAGAGAAGTATTACCTTTGGTTTCTCAGTCCTGCTTGATATTGTACTGAACCTCTTCAGTTACTATTTCAGTAACGGCCTGGGATACAATTTTTCCTCCGGCCGCTTCCAGCTCTTCAGCTCCGGTCATGCTGATCTGCTTGGCACGGTGAATTGCAGCATTGGTAAGCTCGTACATATTCTTATCGGTAGACACCAGATTATCCAATGGAATGCTTGGTTTTTTTTTGTTCATTGTAGCCTCAGTATTTGAAGAGTGGAGCTATTATAGACAAAGGGAGTTATCAAGTCCATACAGAGGGCAAACTACTGTTTACTCCGTGTTTTCACTGGAAAATCTACTTCAATTCGGGGATTACAGGAATCCATGAGGAGGGATTGCCGTAGTCTAAACCTGTCGGCAGTTCTTCCCGGGATACCGGCTGCCAGGTTTGATTACGGCCGAAGGGGCCGATTTTTCCCCGAACCACCAGGTTATCACCATCCCGCCATATCTCACTTGCGTATATCTTGCCTTCTTTCGGATCGCAGATAGTCCCTCGTTTCCACCTTTTACCCCGGTCTTCCATTCCCCAGATAATATCCATACCGGCGTAAGAGGGATTGCCTACCCAAAGTTCTGCTTTATCTCCGGGACGGTTGATTAAATCTTTCATTACCCCCTCATCAAAGGTAACCACCATACGGCCGAAGAGTTTATCCTGATATTCATAAATAAAGGTGTACATAGTGGAATCACCGGTATTTTCATCTACCCCCCGCCACAATCCGACAACATTATCCGCAGCCATAGCAGCAGCAGCGGAAAGAAAGAGAACGCTGAGAATAATCAGTGCTTTTTTCACTCTGTATCTCCTGAAGTTTCTGTGTAAAGGATTATAGTATGATTTCCCAGATAATAAATATTTTTTTTCAGAAATGCCGCCCCAGGGAGACTGGCCTGCCCGGGGTGTTTGGAACTATGCTCAAAATTATGAGACTCAATGGTAAAACGGCCCTTGTTACAGGTGGTGGCAGAAGACTTGGTAAAGAGATTGCTCTATCCCTGGCCTATCAGGGTGCTGATATAATTCTTCACTACTTTCAATCCCGGCAGGAAGCCAATGATACATCGGAAGAAATCAGATTGTTAGGCAGGAAATGCCGAATAAGCTCACACAACCTTACAGATGCTGAGTTCACTGAAGAATGGTTCGGTAATTTGATTGGGAAATTCGGATGCCCTGATATTCTGATTAACTCAGCTTCAAGTTACTATGAGGATACTTATCAGAATATGCATGTCAAAAAGCTTCAGGATTCGATGAATCTGCATGTCTACTCACCTCTGGTTATGATAAGGATGATGTATAAAACGGGAAAGATTGGATCGGTTGTAAATATTCTGGACACCCGGGCGGCTGACAGAGACCCTTTCCATGCATCCTACCATCTGGGGAAAAGAGGATTGTTAAGTATTACCAGCGACCTTGCCACAGAGTTTGCCCCTGTACTGAGAATTAACGCTGTTGCCCCGGGAATTATACTGCCCCCTGAGGGACGAGGTGAAGAATGGATAGAGCGGCTGAAGTCAACAAACTTCCTTCTTGAAAGGGGAACTGCAAGGGATGTCTGCGATGCTGTATTATTCCTGGCTGAAGCAAGTTTCACCACCGGACAGATTATTTTTGTTGACGGGGGAAGACATCTTAAAGGAAATGCATATGGACTATAAATTAGTTGATAAAATTTACATCAGGGATCTGTTGATCCGGACAGTTATCGGGATATACCCCCATGAGAGGGGTATCAGACAAGACCTGATAATAAATCTCACTCTTTACACCAATCAGAGACCGGCAGCTGAAGCCGATGATTTTAATCTGACTGTGGATTATCAGGCTGTTCAGGAGTCCGTTGTAGAATTGGTGGAGTCATCATCTTTCGGGTTGATTGAAGCTCTTGCATCCTCCATTGCCTCTTTGCTTCTCAATGTTGAAGGGGTTTTCGCTTGCGGGGTTACCGTAGATAAGCCGAATGTACTGAGATACTCAAAAAGCGTTGCCGTTGAGATATTCAGGGAAGCCTGAAACTCAACCGGTACATTTTTCATCCGGTGTTAAACTGCAGAGGCGTTTTTTCCCAGCATTCCGCAAGCCGCCTGTATCCCTCTACCCCGGCTTTTCCTGGTTCTGCACTCAATTCCGGAACTTCTGAGTATATGATGGAAACGGTCTACAGTTGAATCTTCCGCCGCCGGCCAGGGAAAAGCATCCACAGGATGATACGGTATGAGATTTACCTTGGCTGTTAAACTGTCCATCCATTTTATCAGTTCCACAGCATGCTCATCCTTATCGTTTACCCCGGGTATTAGAACATACTCAATATACAATGCGTCTTTTACACCAGATTGAGGTGAATCCTTTAAAGCTGATTTCAGCTCAGCCATCGGCCATATCCGGTTTATCGGCATCAGTTGATTTCTGATGTTATCATTGGATGCATTAAGGCTCACCGCCAGGTGCAGGGTTCTGTAGGCCCTCTCAGGAAATCGGTCTTCCAGCTCGCTTAAAAGCCGGATTCCTTCAACATGGCCCGAAGTGGATATTGAGATTCTCCGCTTGGGAATACCGGCACCCCGCTGATCTGAAAAAATATCTACAGCACGCAACACCTGGTCAAAATTATCAAAGGGTTCTCCCATTCCCATAAAAACAATGTTTCTTGGACTCCTTC
>DEIH01000185.1:0-1675 GCA_002352375.1 Spirochaeta sp. UBA2779
CTTTTTGCTTCCACATGCGCCGCGCTGACAGCTTCCACCGCTTTGGCCACAGCGGTGTTAAAACCAAAAGTTTTCTGAACAAACATGATGTCGTTATCTATTGTTTTCGGGACACCGACACAGGCAATTTTTAAACCTCTTTTTTTAACCTCATCTGAAATGGCCTGACTGCCCCGGAGGGTTCCATCCCCCCCTATTGTGAAGAGGATATTGATATTCATTCTCTCCAGAGCATCAACAATGGGTCCTTCATCACCATACCCACGGGAAGAGCCTAGAACGGAACCGCCCAGATTGTGGATGTCGTCAACTACATCGGGATTGAGATCTATGGGGGAAAGGTTGAACTCCGGCAGGAATCCCCTGTATCCACTACGAATCCCGCTAATCCTCTCCACACCATAGAAATACCACAGAGTTCGGGTAATGGAACGAATCACATCGTTCAGCCCCGGGCAAAGTCCGCCGCATGTAACGATTGCCGCATGAGAATGACTGGGAGAAAAATAGATTTTTTCCCGTGGTCCGGCCATTTCCAGCATCCAGGCAGGATCGTAATCCGGGCCTACGTTGGAGGCATCGGTTGTGTTGGATCGCAGAATGAACTGATCGTCCCGGGTGTAATTGGCAATGGAATCCCCCAGTTGAGTGGAATAAGGCTTGGGGGAAGGAACTTTACAGGCTCCCAGGGTTGAAATGCGAAAATCGTATTTAATTTTATCAGACATGGTGCAATCTCCTGCCCATAAATATGACGGAGAGATGAATCAGAAGCAAGTACAAGCCCAAGGATACTTCACACATCCTTGAATGGATGTTAACGTCTCTAAAACAGGAGAAAACCATGAAAATTCTCATTGTCGGCGGGGCTGGATACATCGGATCCCATGTGTGCTATGCATTTAACGACCGCGGTGATACCGTCTCTATCCTGGATAACTTTTCCTCGGGAAGCCGTGTAAACTACCCTGAAAACACAGAAGTTTTTACTGGTGATATTCTTGATAAAGTGTTCCTGAATAAAATATTATCAATTGGGTGGGATGGGGTTGTTCATCTTGCCGCTTTCAAAGCTGCCGGTGAATCCATGGTTAATCCGGGAAAGTATGCGGAAAATAACATCAGCGGTACAATCAACCTGCTGAATGCAATATCCGAAAATGGGAATCCCCCTCTGGTATTCTCTTCCTCTGCAGCAATTTTCGGTGAACCTGTCAGGCTGCCTATAGACGAGGATCATCCTAAAAATCCGGAAAATTTCTATGGGTATACAAAACTGGAAATAGAAACTCTTCTGGGCTGGTACGATAGACTTAAAGGACTCAAATCGGCCGCCCTGAGATATTTCAATGCCGCCGGATACGACCCTGAAGGGCGGATTACCGAACCTGAAAAAAATCCACAAAACCTGTTGCCTATCCTGATGGAGGCTGCAGCAGGAATCAGAGAAGGTGTTACCATCTACGGGGATAACTACGATACCGAGGACGGAACATGTATACGGGACTATGTCCATGTTTCAGATCTTGCTGAAGCCCATGTTCTTGCGATGAATTACCTGATTGGGAAAAAAAGAAGCATCCAGGTAAATCTCGGCAGCGAATCGGGAATCAGTGTAGCCCGGATGGTGAATGAAGCCATCCGAATAACCGGAGTTGATTTCAAGCACAGTGTG
>DEIH01000185.1:1819-26179 GCA_002352375.1 Spirochaeta sp. UBA2779
AATACCGGGGAAAATATAATATAGTACTTGTATTGTTTAATCCTGACTATTACACTTGAAATAATCAACTTTCCACTGGAGAATCTTATGCTTACCGAAAATATTACGGAATTAATCGGAAATACTCCCTTACTGCGGTTAAACAAACTTTCAACTGCTGGAGGGGCTTCAATTTACCTTAAACTTGAAATGCTTAATCCAATGAGCAGTGTTAAAGACAGACTTGGAATCGCAATGATAAGGGATGCTGAGGAAAAGAATCTTCTTGATTCAAACTCCCTGATTGTAGAGCCGACAAGCGGTAATACCGGTATCGCACTTGCCTTTATCTGTGCACAAAGGGGCTACAAACTCGCTTTAACCATGCCGGAATCCATGAGTATTGAACGAAGAAGAATACTGACGGCCCTCGGTGCCACTCTTTACCTTACACCGGCTCAAAAAGGAATGAGCGGAGCACTTCAGAAAGCCAGCGAACTGGTAAAGGAGACTCCCGGCGCATTAAGCCTGAAACAGTTCGAAAATCCTGCAAATCCGAATTATCACGAAGCGACGACAGGGCCTGAAATCTGGAAGGACTTAAACGGTAATCTGTCGGTCTTTGTTGCAGCTGTAGGAACCGGGGGAACGTTCACCGGGGTTTCCCGATACTTAAAAAAACAGAATCCGGCGGTTAAAACGGTAGCGTTGGAACCTGAGTCCTCAGCTGTACTGTCAGGGCGGCCTGCAGGAGCCCATAAAATACAGGGTATCGGAGCCGGTTTTATTCCCGGTGTAATGGACGTCGATCTGGCGGACGAGATAATCACTGTCGACTCGGAAGAAGCCGGGAAAATTTCAAGAAGGCTGGCAAAAGAGGAAGGCGTATTTGCCGGTGTCTCTACAGGAGCAAATGTTGCCGCTGCCATGAAGCTGGGAGAAAGAGATGAATACAAAGGGAAAAATATAGTTACAATAGGTTGTGACACCGGAGAACGCTATTTAAGTACCTGGCTATATCAGGAGGAGGAAAAGTAATGGGATTTTCAACAAAGGCAATTCACGAAGGATGGGGACCTGAGAACTCCGTAAGAGCCGTTCCGATTCACCGGACCACAGCGTACAATTTCAGGGATACCACTCATGCCTCAGACCTTTTTGCCCTGAAAGAACTCGGCCACATCTACACGAGGCTCAACAATCCTACACAGGATGTACTGGAAACCCGTATGGCGGCTCTAGAAAGAGGAACCGGTGCCCTGGCCCTGTCCTCCGGCACCGCTGCCATATTCAACAGCATCATCAATGTCGCCAATCAAGGTGATGAAATTGTCGCATCCTCAGAGCTCTACGGGGGCACCTACACCCAATTCAAGAGTATACTTCCCCAGTTCGGCATCAAGGTTAACTTTGTAAACCCCCATGACATATCAGCGTGGAAAGCAGCTTCAAACGAAAAGACCAGAGCCTTTTATTATGAGACAATCGGGAATCCATCCCTGAGAGTCCCTGATTTTCTAGCTATAAAAGAAGTGGCCGAAGAAATCCATGTTCCAATTATTGTTGATGCCACATTCACTACACCATATCTATTTAATCCCATCGAATATGGAGCCGACATCGTCGTACATTCCCTGACAAAGTGGATCGGCGGTCACGGAACTGCGGTCGGAGGTATTGTGGTAGAATCGGGAAAGTTCGACTGGACCGACCCGAAGTTCTCAACGTTCAACGAACCTGATACCGGTTATCACGGTCTTCGATATGCCCACGATCTTGGAGACCTATCTCCCATGGCATTTGTCCTTCGGATGAGGCTGGTACAGCTCAGGAATCTGGGAGCCTGCCTGAACCCGGACAACGAATGGATGTTTCTTCAGGGCCTGGAAACTCTGGCTCTGAGAATGGAAAGGCATTCTTCCAACGCAGCTTCCATTGCCGATTTCCTTTCTAACCACCCTGCTGTTTCCTGGGTACGGTATCCCGGACTGAAAAAAGGCAATGATAACTATCCGAATGCAGTGAAGTATCTGAAAAAAGGTTTTGGAGGTATGGTTGTCTTCGGTATAAAAGGCGGTCGTGAAGCCGGAGCGAAGTTCATTGAATCCCTGGAGCTTTTCAGCCATGTGGCTAATGTCGGAGATGCCAAGAGTCTGGCCATACATCCGGCATCCACCACCCACTCTCAACTCAGTGAAGAAGATCTTACCGCTGCTGGTGTCGGAGCAGACTTAGTTAGATTATCCATCGGTATTGAGGATATTGAAGATATACTTGCAGACTTGGAGACAGCTCTGAAAAATTGAGAAACGACAAATCTCCGGCGAACCGTTATACTGTGTTTTATGAGTACAAGATGTGAGATGATACTCGAAGGGTTGGATGAATACCTGACTCAGCTGGAAGACTTTCGAGAAACGGTGCTTTCCACCATGGTTATGGTAAATGAGATTCCTGCACCAACTTTCAAAGAACGGAACAGGGCTGAATTTCTTGTTGACCGGTTCAGTGAACTGGAGATGCTCAACGCTTCAATTGACGAGAAGGATAATGTTCTGGGCATTATTCCCGGTAGAGTCGGAGACAGGGATATTCTGATAGCGGCACACCTGGATTCTCTTTTTGATGAAACAGTCGATCATACCGTTACCCTTGAGCCTTCCATGGCCATCGGGCCCGGAGTAAGCGACAACAGCCTCGGAGCAGCGGTTCTTGGAACTCTTCCCCTTGTAATGGAACGGGTGGGTTTAGAACTTGATGCCAATCTTGTTCTTTTAGGCAGCTCCCGCAGTCTCGGCCGGGGGGATCTGGAAGGGCTTCGGTTTGTTCTTGATAACTACAAACGGCCATTTACAGCTGCGGTCTGTCTGGAAGGAATCAGACTGGGGCGTTTGAGCTTTTCATCTATCGGGATGCTCAGGGGAGAGCTCACATACAGAATCCCAGAAGAGTACGACTGGACCAAGTTCAACTCAGTCGGGGCCATCGTAGATATGAACGACATGATTAACCGTATCTTGGAAATTCCCCTGCCCAGAAAACCGAAAACAACCATAGTAATGGGTCAGATGGAAGCGGGAACCTCCTACAATACCCTTCCGACGAAAGCAAGATTGAGGTTTGAAATTCGCAGTGAATCAGAAGAGCTTGTATCAGAACTGGCAACCAGGATCAGTTTTCTGGCAGAGGAAATGACATCAAAAACCGGAGCAAAAGTGGAATTCAAAGAAATTGCCCGTCGGAGACCCGGCGGAACAGATTTCTCCCACCCTCTGAACACCATCAGCAGGGAAATCCTGAATAGACTGGATATCAAGCCGCGTATTACTCCCAGCTCATCAGAACTTGCAGCTCTTATAGAAAAGGGGATACCGGCAATAACCATAGGACTCACTACTGGTGAGAATGCCGGAGAACCGGAAGAATCTGTATTAATTAAGCCGATCAGTAAAGGATTGGCACAATTGATGGCCCTGTTAAGAGCTATCGACATGGGGTGTGCAAATGAATCTTAACAAATGGATACAGGACAATACCTACCATCATTCCGCCTTTGCAGACCTCAAAGAACTCGTGGAGCAAAAGGAAAAATCCGGCCTAACCATTTCCCTATGCATACCCACTCTCAATGAAGAGAGAACCATCGGAAAGGAAGTCGTTATATTCAAGTCGGAATTGATGAACCGCTACCCTCTGGTGGATGAGATAGCCATTATTGACTCCGGATCCAAGGATAGAACCCTGGAAGTGGCCTCCAGTTTCGGAGCTGATACCTACCTCTCGGACGATATACTTCCCGAAGAAGGAGCAAAACGGGGTAAGGGAGAGAACCTCTGGAAAGCTATTTATCAGCTCAAGGGTGATATTATTGTTTACATTGATGCGGATATTAAAAATATTCATCCTCGATTTGTATACGGCCTGATCGGACCACTGATAAAAAGACCCGAGATAAGTTATGTTAAGGCCTTTTACGACCGGCCTCTGGCATTTTCCGACAGTGTCCGGCCTTCAGGCGGCGGTCGGGTAACCGAAATTCTCACCAGACCCCTCTTCAGCCTGTATTTTCCGGAATTAACCGCAATTATTCAGCCCCTGTCAGGAGAATATGCAGTACGCCGGAATGTGCTGGAATCCATATCCTTCCCTGTGGGCTATGGGGTGGAAACCAGTCACCTGCTGGATGTCTATCAGACACATGGAATGAAGGCCTTTGCCCAGACCGATCTGGACCAGAGAGTTCATAGGAACCAGGAAACCCGGGCTCTTGGAAAAATGTCTTTCGGGATACTCCAAACTTTTCTTAACAGGCTTCATAGCTATGGAACAATTCAGAGTGACCATGAAATTCAAACCGTTCTACGGCAGTTCCAGGTACAGAATGAAAAATATGAGACAGTTGAATACAACATTCCCGAATACGAGCGCCCCCCGATGATAACGATACCTGCCTACAGGAAACTACGAGGACTGCCTCCCCTTAAAAATAAATAATGAGGAGGAACCCTCCCGGCACCCTGCCGGAGTACCCTGTAAGGACTCGACGTCAGGTCAACAACCGTTGAGGGCTTCCCTTCAGGTACTAAACCTGAATCCTCAACCAATGCTGTTTCATTACCGAACTCTGCTTCGATTTCCGAAGGGGTATTCATAAAAGGCCGGCCGCTTCGGTTTACACTGCTTGAATACAGCGGAAATCCTAAATCTCTGATTAAATTCCTCAGGGATGTGTCTTCCGGTATCCTGAAAGCGGCAGTTCCACCCTTTATCAGTTGAAATACAAAAGTATAAGGCCCGGGCCAGAGGTTCAGAATATCAGTTTCCCGGGGTAGAATAGCTACATCCTCCAAAGCAGAGGTGTCGGATATAAGCTGAAGAAAAGGATTTTTTTCATCCCGGCCTTTTATTTTACGAATCAGATACTCTGTATCAGGAACTTTCCCTGTGAACCCGTATATGGTGTCACAGGCCAAAACAACAACTTCACCGGATCTTAGATATTCTTTTATTTTACGACGGCTTTCATTACTTCGTTTTAACAGCATCTCTTAATTTCCAGATAATCAGTGAAAACAATAGAAAGATAATGCCCGCAGCAACAGCAAAGATTCTCAGCAGGCTTTCATCAGTTTGCGGCAGCGGAGAAAGATGCAGTACCCCACCGGCATCGGGGAGAAGGTGTGAATATTTCATATTTCGGAATTGAACAACCTTATCATCTGTCCGGTAAAGGCCCAACGCCCTGGCCCCCACAACAATTGACTCCGGATCGCTGCGTAAAGCTGTAAGTTTTACGATAAGATCTTCATGTTTGGTGTCAAGAGCGATCAGATTACCGGAAAGTAATTGATTTCGAACCCTGATTTTATCCAGAGCCGTTACTCCGTTTTCTCCAAAAAAGAGACTTAATAGTGAAAAAGTAAGAAAAAAGACGTATAGTGCCACAAGAAATACCGAACGTTTCATAGTTTGATTGACGGCTTAGAGCACATCGTCCTTTACATGGAATTCACCACTCCATTATGATTAGAGATGATTAGTGCTGTAAGTCAGAGAAATTAACTCAACCTGCAGGCTGATTTTGACGATAAACGTAGGGTAAGATACTGCCTCTCGGGAGCAACGATTTATGGCCGTGGACAAAAAGAATCGGGAAGAGCAAAACCTGGAACGCTATGGAGTCTGGGTAAAAGCCGGTCCTGATGGAATTAACGAACATGAGAGTACAAGCCTTGAATTGATGGAAATAGATGATTCCGACCAGGATGAATTGCTCATTACCGAAGAAGAAGAGAAACTTCTAGGTGAACTTGAGGAGTCATCACTTCCCGATTTCGGTGATTTTGACGAACTTGATGATTCCTTCGACGATCCTTTTGAAAATGATGCCCTTGAGAATAACCTACCAATGGGTGATTCCTTCAGCAGCGATGATGAGTCAAAAGAACTGCTTCACAAAATCGAAGATGAACTGTCTGCCCTTCGTAATGAAATCAGACAGCTGAAAGATGAACTCACCGGAATGAGGGTTCCATCCGTTTCAACAGAAGAAGACGATGCGGCAGAAAACGGCGGCTTTTTCGATGAGGAAGAAGATGAAACGATCGCATTAACCGGTGATGAACTTGACAATATTCTTGATTCAGCAGACATGACTGAAGAATCTGTTGAAAAGGAGTCTGACGATTTCAGCCCTGTTGATACAAACTTTGCAAATACTGATTCTACCGAATCGGATCTGGAAGAAATTTCACTATCCGAAGATATCCCTTCTTTGGAAGAACCAGCCCCAAGTGAAGATGAAGAGTTGATCGATCTCTCAGAAGATTTTACAGAGCTGGATCTAGATGACGTTGAAGACCTCAAAATAGATGACATTGAAGATATTGAAGATATTGAAGATATTGAGGATATTGAAGAAGTTGAGGAAGAGGTTGAGACAGATCCGGCCTTGTCGATCCTCAGCAGTCAGGAAGATTTTAAGATTGAAGGGGATCCGGACACTATTGAGATAGAAATTCCCGGCCCTGAAGAAGATCAGGTAGTTAATATTGACGACATTGAGAATGATTTTGAAGATGTCACAGATTTTGATGACTTCGGCCTTGATGAGGATGATTCGTCACAAAGTGAAACCGTCGAAAGCCCCCTGGTGGAAGAGACAGATGAAGATTTTCTTTCCATCCCTTCTGAAGATACGGTATTAACAGAATCGTTTGAAGAGGATGTTTTTGATGAAGGTGAAATCGTTGAAATTGATCTGACAGATACTGAAGATGATTTTATTGTTTCATCTGAATCAGAAAATTCCGATATTGAGATGGAAGAAATATCCCTTGATGATTTTGGAATAGAAGAATCTGATGTCCTCGCAGTATCTGAAGAAACATCTGCTGCCCCTAATGATGAGTTGAATCTGGACGACGTTGAGACCATCGATTTTGAATCCGTTCTGGCCGATAGCATAGATGAAATAGAAGAGGTTGAATTAGAGCAGGACGAAGAAATAACTCTTGATGCTGAACCTGAAGATATTGATTATGAACTCGATATTGAAGAATTATCTCTTGAAGCCGATGATATCGACCCGGAACTCGAAGAGTTGGATCTGGAGCCTGAAGTACTCGAAGCTGAACTTGATATCGAAGAAGTACCCCCCGAACTGGAGATTTCCGACGATACTCTTGAAGAAATAAATCTGGATACCATCAGTCAGGAAGAATTTGAAATTGAAGAGATAAACCTCAGTAGTCCGGATGATGATGAGATTCCCGATATATCACTGGATGAGGCAATCGATGAGATTGAAACGGTTGAAGAGTTCAGCCTAGATGAACCCGTTGAAGATCTGAACGATGAAGTAACTGTTACTCTACCGGATAATGATTTTAATGAACTTCCGGGAACTGAAGAAGTAGACCTTGATTCTCTTGATGCTCTGGTTACTGAAGAAGCTGAAGAAGTCGTGGAAGAAGATATAGTCGATCTGGAAGAAACGCCGGAATCTACAGCTGCAGGCCTCCGGGAAAAAACGAAAGCGGCACTTGAACTCAGTTCACTCCCCGGGGATTTAAAAGAAGAGATTAAAGAAGTACTCAAATATATGGATCAGCTGCTTGAATCATTGCCCGATGATAAGATTCAGGAATTTGCCCGAAGTGAGCATTTTGAAGTTTACAAGAAAATATTTGAGGAGTTGGGGATTAACGACTGATGGGTCTTCTGGACCGCGTTCGAACCCTCGGCAGCAATACTACCTCAAAAAATAACGATTCGGTACTCGCCTCTTTCCATCATTCTCCGGAGAATATTGACTTTCCCGGGGCTGTATTCAGGGCTGCTCAGTCACTTGTAGGATTTACCAAAGGTGCTCTTCTTCTACCCGATCCCCGGGAAAAGGTATATTATCCTTGGATTTCAGTTGGATTTGACAGAACAACAGCAAGGCGAATGAGAATCCCTGATAATTTCCCAGCTCTTAATACCGGAGATAAAAGCCTGTTATCAGTTAACTCCGAAGATTTTGCCGAAATGCTTTCTACCAGGGAACTCGGATTAATTAAAGATATGATAATCATCCGTCTGGGACCAAAGAATGCTCCTACCGCTCTGCTCCTGGCTTCCGGTCTGCCGGAATCCGGCATCAGCCCTGAAATCAAATCTGACCTGCAGGTTCTCAGTACAGAGCTGGGAGGTGGTATCACCCAAAGTCGTCAGATGCTGGATCGAAGTACTGAAGATGAAATTATCGATCTTACTGAGTGGCTGTCCAGCTGGGGGATGGGAAAAGCTATTCTGGTTACCCTTGATATTACCAATGCTCTGGACTCTCTTATGGATTCAATTTCAGGATTAGAGCTTTATCGTGCCCGTAAAGACGTAGTTAACCTGATAAGACATCTCACCGGGAGGATGGGAAGACTTCATGATTTGAAAAATGGCCGGGTTCTCATACTATTTCCCGAGGAACGTCTTCCTGATTATGAACTGTACCTTCACCACCTTTCACATTCCTTCGCATCATTGTTCTTCAATCTCAGCAATCCTCCAGATTTTCCAGCCGAATTCAATCTTTGGCCGGAGGAGAAAAAGACTGTAGAGGAAAACCTCTCAGGTTTTTTCTAAGGTTTTAAGTGGAACATATATCCATTGAAACCGCACGAAGCGGCGAACCTGCAGCATCCATCGGATCCATCCATATCCATTCAACCTTCAACCCGGAAAAAGAAGCCCAGAGGTTTCTGAACACTCATCTGGAGGGAATACGGCAAAAGTCTGCAGTGGTTATCATTGGAGCCGGACTGGGATACCTCGACCGCGAGTTGAAAAAAGAACGCCCGCATTCAACGATCATAGCTATTCATCTTGACAACAGACTTTTCCATTCCCGTATTCCAAGCGATGCCAGCTCCAATCCGGTTAAACGATGGTATCCTGGATCTGATAAGAATATTGAATCATTTCTCTTTGAAGCTCTTTCTGAAACCTCTATAAGGGGTCTTCGTATATTGGAATGGCCGGCATCTGTCAAAACCTTGTATAAGGCGGCAGAACAAGCAGGGAGAGCGATTTCTACCGTTATTCACCGTTATTCGGGAAATATCAGCACGACTGCGGCATTTGGCAGACAGTGGATTAAGAATACACTGCGGAACTATCTGGAATTGCAGCATGTAATGATTCCCGGGGAAATCACGGAAACAGTAGTACTGGCAGCAGCCGGTCCGAGTCTTGAGAACACATTGGATATATTGAAAAAATTCAGGGGGAATTATCAGTTGTGGGCCTTGCCCTCTTCACTCCCGGCTTTGATAAAGGCCAATCTGGAACCACAACTTATAATCACTACCGATCCCGGTTATTGGGCCCGACTGCATTCGCGATATTTCCCCGAAAATGTTCCTCTGGCCATGCCGCTATCTTCAGCCCCCCGACAAGATACAGATTCTCCGATAATGCTGATTTCCCAAGGTACACCCGGAGAGGAGTATCTTCTACAGAACAGTGAGTGGCCGCGACTCCACTTAGCCTCCAGGGGTACGGTGGCAGCAACTGCAATTGAACTTTGGAAAAAGATCTCAACAGGTTCATTGATTATTACCGGGTTGGATCTTTGCTGGTACGACCTCCGATCCCATGTCCGCCCTCATTCCTTTGACGGGTGGATAGCATCCCTCAGCAGCCGTAAAAATCCTATAAACAACATTCTGTGGGAAAGGGCCGAAAAACTGACACCTGACCACTTGGGAATCTACCGCAGCGGACCGGCATTGAAGACCTACACCGACTGGTTCAGACAGAACCTTCCATCGGGGCGTGTTTTCCGGCTTACCCCGGGGGATGGAGCGAAATCTCCCGTAATGATTCCGGGTGCCCCGGACTGCGGACCAGAGATATTCAAGGTTTCAGAAAGACCTCCTTCATTCCAATCCTTTTCCCTCAGGGCTTCTCCCGAAAGCATCAAAGAGAAAGAGAATAAGGTTAAAACATTGATATCCCGCTGGAAAGACTCACTTGAATCTGATTGCATAGAACTCGGCAATGAAACAGAAGAACTTCTTTACACCTTAGACCCCGGAGGTGTTCTGGAGCTGGGACAAAGCGGCCGCCTGGAATATCCTGAGATCAGAACCCGTCATTTAACGAGGGTTAGGGAATTCTTAGACCAACTGGAATCCGTCTATGGCTGATGAGAGTTTATTCAATCAGAATCTTGTAACTCTGGGAATAAGACATCCGGAGCTGGCAGCATTACTGCCGGAAATCCCGGCCAACCCCGACCTGTCTATTATAAAATCACGAAAGGGTCCTCTGGTACCTGTAATCCACAGGGAAGGGCATTCTTTCCCCATGCACTCCCGTTTCGACCCGGTATCTGAAGGAAACCGCCTCGCTGGAGAAGCACCGGAGGGATATCTAATCGCTTTCGGCCTCGGGGGGGCATATCATCTTAAGGCACTGTTAAAGAAACAGACAGTAACCGGATTGATGGTGATTGAAAAAGATCTCTCTCTGCTACGTGCGATTCTGGAACTTATGGATTTGACAGGCCTGCTCTCGGATTCGAGAGTTCTGCTTGTAATCGATCCCACACCCGAGGATCTGTCAAGAATCGTCCTGGACCGCTATCTGCCTGTTTTATATGGCAATCTGGGAAGTATTACACTTCGCTCACGCTGGGATTTTAGCCCAGATTGGTTTACCAGGCGAGCAGAGGCTCTACGGGGACTTCCTGAGGCACTGGGCCGTGATTATACCGTGCAGACACGTTTTGGACGCCGGTGGTTTGTCCATACCATACTGAACCTGGCCCGCAGTGAAAAAGTGAGTGCCATACTCCCCCCTGCCCGGCGTCTTCTTATAACAGCTGCAGGTCCATCTCTGGAACAGCAGTTGCCTGAGATCCAGGAGAAACAGTCCAAAGGGGCAACTCTGCTAGCAACTGACACTTCTCTCCCTTTACTTGTTACCCGGGGAATTACACCGGATATAGTGCTTTCAATCGACTGTCAGGTAGTCAGCTACCACCACTTTCTTAAAGGTCTACCTCGAAGTACAGTGCTGGTTCTGGACCTGGCATCTCCTCCTGTACTGACGCGTCTAACGGATAAAATTCTGTTTTTCTCCAGCGGCCATCCATTTTCCCTCTACCTGAACAGGCTGTACAGACCCTTTCCTATTCTCAATCTCTCGGGAGGGAATGTTACCCATGCTGCAGTTTCTCTGGCCCAGGCGGCAGGAGCTAATGAGGTTCATCTCTATGGGGCTGATTTTTCCTATCCTTTCGGGCAGGCTTACGCCAGAGGAACATATATTTACCCCTATTTTCAGTCCAGATCCGAGAGAACCGGCAGCTCGGAGGATTCCTTCTGGAAATTCATCAGAGGCTCTCATCCACGACGGGAAACCAACGGCGAGATGTGGCGTATTCGAACTTCATTTATGGATCATTACAGGGAATCTCTCGAAGAAGCTGCCGAATCAATGAACCTGAATCTCATACCTGCTGCAGGATCAGGCGTCCCTATCCGTCACCGATATATAAAAAAACCGGTTACAACAGGTAAAAAAGACCGCGTTCTGCCCATAGTGTCGGCCGGACCGATAACCATCGGGTGGAAAGATTTTCTTGAAGAATACGCAGGCAGACTGGAATCACTTCCCCCTCTAAACGGCCCCCCCCAGGATTACCTGGCAGAACTCGGCACAGAAAACCGTCAGGCATGGGCCACCCTGCTTCCATCGGCTGCAACCTTTAGATCCGATTCAAAGGATGGACCATCCTCTGTAGAAGATGCCCGAAGATGGACATTGGAACGTATCAGACAGATCCCCAGATAATCGATCCATAACCGACAAAGGAGGAGGAAGGGTATACCTCTTTACTGGTTGAATAGCTGAGTATCTGCCCGTTACTGCAGCCAAGTTTCCGAGCAAAAGTCATAGCTCCCACAGCTGCGCCGGCAGAACAGGCCGAATGTTCATCCGCGGCCAGCTCCAGGGCTTTCTTCCCTTCAAATCCAGCCAGGGCTTTTAATATTCTACTATCTCTCTCTTTCATCCAGGCAATGGGTGATTTCAGAGATTCCCGGGGTGTAAAACCGTAGTTCGGACCGTAATGTGTTAAATCGGTAGACCCGACTACAGCGATACGTCTACCGGTCTCTTTAGCGGTGGAAGCCAGAATCTTTCCGAATTCAATTGACTTTTCATCTGAGGGAAGCCTCCAGGCAGCCCACTTTACATGGGGGAACAACACAGCGATGAGAGGCATAATCACCTCAACCGTATTATCCAGGGACTTTTCGCTGACTATAGAGATATCATCAGAAAGGCTTTCATTAACCCGTTCCGAAAATCCTTTATCCCTAACTAAATCACCGGATGGAAGGCACCAGAAGTCCTCTGAATACTCAATAATCGGCCCTCCAGGAGAATTATGTCCCCCGAGTACGATAATAGTTTCAAGATTTCTCTGAAAAGAACTCAGTACTTCGGCGATGATAGAACCACAGAAAGCCCACCCGGCATGAGGGACAATACCGGCTATAATGCCCCTTAAACTGTCCCTGTGGTGAAATTTCGGTTTCCATTCGGATATGAGTTCCCTGATTTCCCCCTCTGAAGAGGGATACCAACCTTCCGGTAAAGCTCTATTACGGATATTCACCACAAGCCCCCTGTTTGCAGTATAATAGATTTTATGAAGAAGACTGTCTCCGTTATTTACACTGTCTTCGTCGTTGCGGCATTGCTTTGTGTCATTGCTTTCTTCGGCTGGAAGACCTATCAATCACGCGCCGTACGGATATCAGATTTCGTAGCACGAACTGATGAATACACGCTTGAATTATCCCGAACCCTGGCAGAAAACAGGAATGTGGATACCGAAGTAACCATCGCCGAAAAATTTATGGACGAGAACCCTTCGCTGATAGCGATACAGGTATATTCCCATGATGACGGATTACGGCTTAGTGTTGTTAAATCAGCTGCAGGTGATTTTTCAAGAAAACCGATTGCAGGCTCTGACAGGTTTGATGGCTTTCCAGCCCGTATCAGATATCACAAGATAACCAAACCAATGCATGTAACCGATATGCAGGGACTTGAAGCCACGTATATTTCAACTGCACTTTCAGGTGCTGAGATTCGCAACAACCTGATGATTATACTCATTACAGTTGTCGGACTTTTTGCCATCACACTTGTTCTTATTCTGGTAAAACCCAAAGAATCCTTCGAGAATTCTGATAACGATGATGGTGATAACGACGTTGATGAAGATGATAATGAAAGTCTTGTAGATTTTGATGATAATGATGATTTCGGACTCCCGAACTTTGATCCTGCCGATACTCTTGATGAAAATGATTTATTCGGAAGCGGCCCGGAAATCAGTGATTCAAAATCAATGGATGATGATTTCAGCCTACCGGAACTTGATGATTTCTCCAATAATCCTACTGCTGTTCCTCCCCCGCTTCCGGAGAGTGTAATACTCAACCGGCTTGAACTGGAGCTGGAAAGGGCCGCATCTTTTAATCAGGATCTATCCCTTCTGATATTCTCAGGGGCATTGGATACTGAGGATAATATCCGTAATTCATACACTTATGAAGATCTGGTATTCCCCCTTGAGAACGGTAATGTCGCTGTGATTGAGATTAATAAAGACCTCGATACATCCCTTACATTAACCGAAGGCTTTGTTAAAGAGCGTATAGAAAGCTATGGAAGCCGTGATCTGAGAGTCGGAATTGCATCCAGAAACGGCCGTCTCATCAGCGCCGGGCGCCTTTTGGATGAAGCGGTTAATGCCCTGAAAAAAACAGATGAGGAAAAAAATATTGTAGCTTTCCGCTCGGATCCGGAAAAATACAGGGAATACCTGAAAAGCAGGGAATCCTGATACCTTGCACCTGAATGATAGAGAAGCTATGATCCATCCAGAATGACCCGAAGCGGCCTGATATTTCCCGCACTCATCGCGAGTACATTGTTTCTCCTGATGTCCTGTGGTTCGGATAATACTATACCTCAATCACTTTCTGGGGATAAAGAAATTCCCGAGCTGCTTGACATCGCTCTTCGGCCGGAAACAGACCCTGCCACGCGTTTTACCGCTCTGGAGCCGGTAATCGGCAGATCGAGAGAGGCCGGAGAGACAGAATGGCTTGAAGCCTTTCTCGGCAAGGTGCTGGAATCCTACCCAGCCGATCCCTACGGCGCCTATTATCTGATGGCTATGGCCGAAGGCGCCCGGGAATCAGGATCTGGAGATTTGAGTCTTGATTATCTGAGGAGACTGTTGAAAAACTACCCGGATATTGAGATTAAGGGTAAATCTCTTCACCTTCTGGCTATGGAAAAAATCGCAGCTGAAACAACAAATCCCAGAGAGTCAGTGGATATGCGCGTTGATATGAAACGTCACTATCCGGATCGTATCGATCAGGGACTGAACCTTTACAGACTTGCCGGAGAATACAGAAAAATCGGAGAATGGGATGCCATGTATCAGGCTTATCAGTCGTACCTGGATTATCCCGAGACATCTGTACCAAATGTCCCTGAGGCAAGAAGTAGAGTGCTCTCAGATCTGTCATTTCACAGCAGCAATAAATCATGGACAATGGAGAATCTTGACGATCTGGTTGCCACGGTAAAATATGCTATCAGAAATCAGGATGCGCAACTCCTCACCAGAATGCAGGCAGAACCCTTCTTTCTAATGAACTGGTCTCAAGAAACTTCGGATCCATTCACCCACATCCCCATGACCCTCGGCTCCTTCCTGAAACCAAGTATCAGATACAACAGAGATTTGGAAGCATATTCTAATGAAAGTGAAGCATTTCTAAAAACGACAGGGTGGTCATGGAAAATAAGAACATGGATATTGTACTTCCGCCGGATTGATTATCCGGCAGATCCTGAAATTAACGGTAGTTGGGAATGGGCAGGAATATACTTCGGCGATCGGCTCTGATATACCTGCTGGCCGCAGGTTTCCATATTCAACAGGGGTTTTCCGAGTCGGAACCCTTAACACCGAAGCAGAACATCGGGAATTATAAAATCTCTTTCAACATGCCCTACCTGCCGGTGAGACAGAATCAATCTACCGCAAAAGCCTGGTCTGTTGATGTGGAATCAACTATCGGCATGCGGCCTGAGTTTACATTCTGGTTTGATAAGTGGAATTCCGATAACGGTCGTAAAAAAATCAGTATATCTCTGGAGAGATTCTTTGAATTCAGAAAACCGGTTTACCGCATAATCCGGGACTCGGGATTACCCTGGGAGCTTGCAGCTATACCTATTGTCGAATCGAACTGGAGAATTAACGCTGTATCTTCATCCGGGGCAGCTGGTCCCTGGCAGTTTCTGGAATCCAGTGCACGAGGGCGGCATCTCATTATTGACGCCTGGAGAGATGAAAGGCGGGATGTCTGGCGTTCAACGGAAGCCGCTATGTCTGAGCTGGCGTTCTATAATCGCCTTTTCTCAGACTGGCTGCTGGCTGCAGCATCGTACAACGCCGGTCCGACACGGATAAGCCGTTTACGTAAAGAAAGTGGTTTGATCAGCTATTGGGAACTTCTGGATGCGGGACTTTTGCCTCAGGAAACCCGGAATTATGTCCCCCAGATTATTGCTATAGCCTATATAAGCTCTCATGCAGGGAGATTGGGCCTGCCCATAAATTGGGACGAACCAACTGACTGGGTACAGATACCTCTGGACAGATCTATCCATGTACAGAAAATGATTGATGCCCTCGGAATGAATGAAGTACTTATCAAAGCAGCCTATCAGGAGCTGCACCATCCTGTTACACCTCCTCCATCCCTGTCTTATTCTCTTAAAGTCCCCGAAAAAGATGCTGAGAGAACACGGATCTGGCTGGAATCACTTGAACAGGATAATGCTCCGGAAAGATTCTGGAGGTATACTGCCCAAAGTGGTGATACACTGTCTGAGATTGCACGTAATAACGGCATTTCATTGTCCGATCTTCTAAGCTACAATAATCATGTCTCCACCGGAGTACTCCGAATCGGAGAACGGCTGTACCTTCCCGGTAATGAGATTAAACCGGAGGGAGCTGATGATGATATACTGCCAGTCTGGGGAGGCCGCTACTATGTAGCTCCGGGAGATTCCTTCTGGTCTATCGCCAGGAGTTATGGAATCCGGCCCGAGAAACTGGCCGAAGTAAATCACCGGCCACTCACTGGTGTACTCCTGGCCGGAAGTGTTCTGCATGTTCCGGGTAAGGAGGAGGAGGAATTATGAAATTCACTAAAATACTGCTGATTGCAGTTCTCACCATTATTCCTCCATCGTTATTTTCAGAAATTATCGTTCAATCATCAATGGACTGGAGTACAGGACATTTTGAACTATATGCTACAAGAGCCCTTGATTCGGGAATGTCTCCCTCGGATCATCCCCAGGCATTAAAAGCTCTGGAAAGAGAACTGCCGCCCTATGTTATGAAAGAACTGGGACTTCTGGCATGGAACAGGGGGGGAACTCTGCAGCAGGGAATGGATAAAAACCCATCTCTCAGGACTTATATAGAAAGCATTGCCGACGCGATAGATATGGAATGGAGCAGACTGTCAAAGGATCAAAAATCTGTTGAGGCCTCCTACTCCCTGGAACTTGAAAATATTCTGCCGGAAATTATACCGCCCACTGGTGTTGAAGAACTATCAGAAAAACCCATCGGATGGGTACCTGTACCCGAAGACAGCTGGACTGGTATCCTTATCTATGTTCCTGAGAATCTCCCTGTCCGAGGTACCGGGCTGTCCGCCGATATACACCCGGCCTTATACGCCAGGGTATTATCCGACAACCTTGAAGTGCTGGCAGATCCTTCAATAGGGAACCGTCAGCTGCTGTCCTATCGTAATATACAGGATAGAGATAAAACTGAATCTTTAATTGGACGCAGACCCTACAGGGTAATGGCCAGGGAATTATATGGAGACCTTCCCTGTGATATTATTATCAGTAAAGAAGATACACGGCGTATTCTTGCAGCAGATTCCGGAAGACATGCACTCTCAGAAGGCCGTATTGCCATCCTGATTGAATCCAAATCTGAATGAAAGGTATAATATCCTCAGGGCAAGCCCTGGACCCGGAACCATTTATGCGGCTCTGCTCGCAAGTTCGCTCCGCAAACCAGCTGTATCCGTTCCGGGGCAAGCCGCAGGGTAATAAACCTTGCTTTCCCTGCGCTTATTCGGGAATAAACCTGATCTTGACGTATCGGGAACAGCCCGTTTTAATCGAATGAGTATGAAAAAAAGAATAATAATCCCTATTGCCCTGTTAATACTGTTCACATTATCCGGATGTGGAAACTTGGGAACCGCAGTGGTTCTCTGGCCGACAGATGATAGCCGCTGGAAACCAGGTGATTTACTGACAGTTAAAGATGAATCCTTTTTAAGAAATACATATATTGTCAATCTACCGGAAAAAAGACGTCTTAAAGAGGAAATAGATCAATGGCGGCTCAAGCTTTTCCGTAAGGAGAAAGACGCCGTTAATTTTGCAGCAGCAATGGGAGAATGGCAGTTTGTTTATGGAGAATGCCTGTATCAGGGACTACCCATGCGCTCTGAGCCCTCAAATACATCGTCCCGTATCTTCCGCTTCAGAAAAGGTGATTTCATCAAAGTTCTCGGCAGGGAACCAGGACCCGTTCCTGTGGGAAATCTCGAAGGGTACTGGTACCATGTTATCGCCGAAGGCGGTATAGAAGGTTATGTTTTTGACTACTACCTCAGGGTAATGAGAATAAAGAATGGTGAAACAATTGTTCTCAATGCCAGAGATACAGACGATCCTGTTCTTGATAATATTCTCGCCGATACATGGCGTCCGAGTATCTTCAACGACATGATTAACGACAGGCAGATCGATCTGACTCTTTTCAAGCCGGAATACGGGCTGTTTCCGGATAGGGAAGAACAAACACTCACACTTCGACTCCCTGAGATTTCCATTGTTCAAAAGTGGACTGAAATTGTTCCAGCAGGACCGAAACGCTACGATTTTCTCGGTACTAATTTCCGGATTACCGTGAATTCTGAATTCTTTATCAGTGTTCAGTACAATATAGACGGCAAAGAGCATTTTGAAGCTTTTGTACGGTTCAACAGGAGTATTTCCGATATCATCGATGATGAACAAAACCGAAGAAAGGCCGTTCTTGAGCATTTACTGGAAACAGGACCTGTTTACAGCAGTCGTGCCTATGGAGAATTGGCATTTTATGAGGACGGCAGTTTTACCTGGAGCGGAAAGTCATCCCTCATATCCAGGGGGATATTAAGTTCATCAGCAGGAAACAAAGGTGTAGTAAAATTCAATTATTTTAAATCACCGGAAATCACCGGAGCTCATGAAGGAGTTCTGAATCTACGTTTTGACAACGGAGAATCAGTACAGTTTTTATACGCCTTTGAAGATAACGGCCTCCGGCTGCTCTATGCTCCGGAAAATGTAATACAGGACCGCCGGGTTAAAACTGATCAGTTCATCGATCCTATACGCCTGTTCTTTAAACCTCTGGACGGCGTCGTACTACCGGAAAGATAAGAATCAATGGCGTTTATACAACTGGACGGGATTGGGCTGTCATTCGGCGACCGTCAGATTTTCAAAGAGGCACACCTCACCATATCCCCAGGAAGCAGGATTGCTTTAACCGGCGCAAATGGAAGCGGTAAATCTACTCTGATGAAAGTTGCCGCTGGTAAACAGGAATATGATACGGGAAGGATTATCAGTCCCCGAGGAACAAGGTCGGCTTATCTTCCCCAGTCAGGAATTGTTCATAAAGGAAAAACCCTCAAAGAAGAGGCGATGGGAGCTTTTAAGGAACTTGCGACTCTAAAAGATGAGGCGGACAACATCACGGAGCTCCTGGAGAATAATGAAGGATCGACAGTATCACTTCTGGAACGCTATCAGGAGATTCATGATGCTCTTGAAAATGCCGAATGGGACCGCAGGGAAGCCAGGGTTGAGCAAATTTTAAAAGGTTTGGGCTTCAGCCGCTCCGATCTGGAGAATGATGTCTCCACATTTTCGGGTGGGTGGCAGATGAGAATCGCCCTCTCAAAGATTCTTCTGATATCACCTGATGTACTGCTTCTGGATGAACCGACAAACTATCTGGATCTGGAAGCCCGGGAATGGCTCCGTGATTTTTTAAAGAAATTTCCCGGAGGGGTACTCCTTGTTTCCCATGACAGGTTGTTTCTTGATGAAACCTGCAATCAGGTGGCCGAACTCTTAATCACCCGGCTTAGTATTTTCAAAGGTACTTACAGCGGTTATGAAGCCTTCAGAGAAAAGGACATGGCCGACCTTATAGAACGCTGGAAAAGACAGCAGGAAGAAATATCGAAAATTGAAACTTTCATCACCCGTTTCAGGTATCAGGCCACAAAGGCCAAACAGGTTCAGTCCCGAGTTAAGATGCTGGAAAAAATTGAACGGATTGAAATACCACCTGCGCTCAAGCGTATTCAATTCTCTTTTCCCGAAGCTCCCCACAGCGGTAAAATGGTATTAAGGGGAGAGAAGATAGAACGGCATTACGGAAATAAAACAGTCTTCTCCGGAATTGATATCGAAATGCCCCGAGGGTCGAGAACTGCAGTTGTTGGAGTAAACGGTGCTGGGAAAACAACACTTTTACGAATTATTTCAGGAGAAGATTCAGATTTCAGTGGTGAAATGGCTCTTGGAAGCGGCGTAAGAACAGGCTACTTCTCTCAGGATCAAGAATCCGTACTGGACCCATCCCTGACAGTCCTGGAGGAAGCCGGAAAGGAGTCGGATCTCGGGGAAGGAAGATTACGCAGCCTGCTGGGAGCGTTCCTGTTTTCCGGTGATGATATCCACAAAAAAATCGCAGTTCTCTCCGGAGGCGAGCGGAATCGCCTGGCGCTGCTGAAAATACTGCTGGAGCCGGTAAACCTGCTTATTCTGGATGAACCTACCAATCATCTGGACATCCATTCCAAAGATATTCTTCTTGAAGCTCTTCAGGGCTTCGGAGGAACTTTGATAATAGTCTCCCATGACAGGTATTTTCTCGAAAAGATTGCAGACCGCGTTCTTGAACTGGAGGAAGGCAGCGGAAAAACATACCTTGGTGACTACGCTTACTACAGGTGGCGGAAAAATGAAAGCCTGGAGTCCGTAAAATCAACCGGCTCACATCCAGAACAAAGGGCACAGTTGGAAACTCAGACAAACCCCGGAAACAGCATAAATAGAGAGGAGCAGAAAAAACGCCGCTCACAGGTGAATAAACTCCGAAGGGAAGAGGAATCTCTCACCATTCGACTGGAAGAAAAGGAACGTAAAGCCGCAGAACTGAGAACCGCTCTGGAGCAGCCGGAAAACTACTCAGATCCGGATAAAGCCTACACCCTGTCTGCAGAACTTATGAATGTAGAGGAGCGTATTGAGCAGATCTCTGCGGCATGGGAAGAAGCCGCCGCTGCTTTGGAAACCGCCGAAATTAATTTATAGACGCCCTCTTATTATGAATATCTGTATATTGTACTGATAACCCCGTCCAGATAAGAAGAACCGAAGAGGTTCAGATGATTCAGAAGATGATAAAGATTATACAAATCCCGTCTTTCTGAGAATCCCGGTTCCAGCGGCCAGATGTTTTCATAACCCGTCCGGAATCCCCTGGGAAAACCGCCGAACAATTCCGTCATGGCAATATCCGCCTCCCGATGACCGAAGTAGACAGCAGGATCGATAAGCCAACCCCGGCCGTCATCCCCGGCCATCCAATTGCCCCCCCAGAGATCTCCATGGAGGAGACTGGGATGCCCCTCTTCGGGTTCTGGCAGGATATCCATCAACCGGCGTAACAACGATGCCATTGCCCTGTCATCAGAGGAATTGCCGTATCCCTTTTCCCTTGCCAGTTTCCATTGAAACCCCAGCCTCTGCTCCCCGAAAAAATCATGCCAGGACTGCATCTGTTTATTGTTCTGAAGGGTGGAACCAATACGGTTCTCAACTTGAAACCCGCAGAATTCACTACGACCGGTCCGATGCAGCATCGCCAGAGAAGCTCCGAATTTCTCTCCGGAATCAAGCTTGCCGGGGTTAACAACATCCATCAGAAGAAAGGAGTTTTCACCGTCCCGGCCCCAAGCCAGCGGCCGGGGAACCGGTGGTGCTCCGCCGCCGACAGAACCCAGAGCCAGAAGGCCTTCAGACTCAGACGAAAACATCGGGAGCAAATCGCCGTGATTCTCCTTCAAAAAAAACTTATCTCCGCTGCTCAGAGTAATCAGAAATGCCCGATTGATATCCCCTCCGGAAACACTTTGTCTTTTTTTCACCCTGATACCGGCTCCGCACAACTGTTCAAGGGCAGATTCAAGGGAATCAGCGTTTTCTAACATAAAGATTAGTATATACTGAAAAATATGAAAATTATTTCCTGGAACGTAAACGGGGTAAGAGCCGCCCATAAAAAAGGCCTCATGGATTTCATGGCCTCATCAGATGCCGATGTTTTCTGCATTCAGGAAACAAAGGCCCATCTTGAACAGCTGACAAAAGAAATTTTCGCCCCTGAAGGATACGAATCCTGGTGGCACAGTGCAGAGCGCAGAGGCTACAGCGGCACCGCTATATGGGCAAAAAGACAGCCCGACAGCCTGGAGACTCTGGGTGTTAAAGAGTTTGATAACGAAGGACGCATGCAAGTGGCTCTTTTCGGAGATGTGGCGATACTCAACGGTTACTTCCCCAATTCCCAGGCTGAAGGCGCCCGGCTGGACTACAAGCTCAAATTCAACGCCGCCGTAAAAAAACGGGCCGACACACTGGCAACGGCAGGTAAAACTGTCGTGGTAACCGGGGATTTCAACGTATCCCACAAACCCATTGACCTTGCCAGGCCCAAGGCGAACGAGAAAAACCCCGGTTACCTCCCGGAGGAGAGGGCCTGGATGGATTCTTTCATCGACGGTGGCTGGACCGATACCTTCAGAATGTTTGAAACTGGACCGGAACAGTACACATGGTGGTCTTACAGGATGAATGCCAGGGCCAGAAATGTCGGGTGGAGACTGGATTACTTCTGTGTAAACGATGATGCCGCTGAAAGGGTAACATCCTCGAAAATACTTCCCGAGATAACCGGCAGCGATCACTGTCCTGTGGTACTGGAGCTGAATTAAATAAACAGCACCCCCCGTCCCGCCGATAAACTGAGTATGAAACTGAAGTACAATGCCCCGGCAACCTTAACCTTTGCCCTGGCTGCCACGATCGTTCTATTAATCGATCAGTACATTATGCCCGGAATGATTGAAGCCCTCTTTACCGCAGAAGGATCTTTAACCTTCCAGTTTAACGATATACCGGCCTACGTCAGAATGTTTACCCATATATTCGGACATTCAGGGTGGGATCATCTTCTTTCCAATCTCACGCTGATACTGCTTCTCGGGCCGATACTTGAAGAAAAATACACCACTAAATCCGTTGCCTGGATGATAGTATTCACCGCCCTGGTGAACGGAATGGTAAACGCATTCTTCTTTGAATCCGCCCTGATGGGATCCAGCGGGATTGCCTTCATGATGATACTCATGGTGAGCTTTGCCAACATCAAAGCCGGCGAGTTTCCTCTTACCGCACTGCTGGTGGTCGGGCTTTATCTGGTAAAGGAAATCCTGGCAATTTTCCGCTACGACGACATCTCTCAGGTATCCCACATTATCGGTGCCGCCTGCGGTGCAGTCTTCGGATTCATCCGTACCGTCGGAGCCAGAAAAAAAACTCCCGGGATAGCACCGGCAGCCGGAGCCGCCGGAGGACAAACCATAGCCAACTGATCCTTCTCAAACACCCTTTGCCGTTTGGGCTGTTTGGTGGTATCTTGACCCCCATGACCGACACAACCCTACTCGAAAAACGTCTTGAATCAATAAAAAAACGATATACAGAGCTGCAGACCATCATAGCTGATCCCGATTTACCTAAAAACCAGAAACGATATAAAGAAACCATGCAGGAATACGGTCATGTTAATGAAACTATCACTCTGTATTCCGAGTTTGTATCCAAACGGAAAGAACTGGAAGAAGCCAGGGAAATGGCTGAAGCCGAAGACGATCCCGAATTGAAGGAAATGGCCGCCGAGGAAATCTCTCCTCTGGAGGGAATTGTTGAAAAACTTGTTCAAAAAATAAAAGTTCTGCTGGTACCCCGGGATCCTCTAGATGGAAAAGACATCATTGTAGAAATCCGTGCAGGAACCGGCGGAGATGAGGCCAGTCTCTTTGCCGCCGATCTTTACAGAATGTACGGACGATATGCAGAAACCCGGAAGTGGAAGGTGGAAATGATGGAGGCCAGCGAAACAGAGGCTGGCGGCTTCAAGGAAATTATTTTCTCGGTAAGCGGTAAAAGTGTTTACGGCAACCTCCGTTATGAATCCGGTGTTCACCGGGTACAGAGAGTACCGGCCACAGAATCTCAGGGCCGTATCCACACCTCGGCAGTTACCGTCGCAGTGCTGCCCGAAGCTGAGGATACAGATATCAAGATTAAAGATGCCGATGTAAAAGTAGATGTATACCGTTCCAGCGGTCCAGGGGGTCAGAGTGTGAATACCACAGACTCCGCCGTCCGCTTAACCCATTTACCCACGGGACTTGTGGTTATCTGCCAGGATGAAAAAAGCCAGATAAAAAACAAAGCCAAAGCCTACAGGGTTCTACGCTCCAGACTCTACGAACTGGAAGAATCAAAGAAACAGGCCGAACGTGCTGCCCAGCGAAAAAGCCAGGTGGGAAGCGGAGACCGCTCAGAACGTATCAGAACCTACAATTTCCCCCAGAGCAGGTTAACCGATCACAGAATCAACCTTACCCTTTACAAGCTGGAACAGATAATGCAGGGAGAAATCGACGAAGTTATTGATGCGCTGAAAGTAAGTGCTCTGGAAGATGCCCTTAAGGGTTAGGTTTTCCCCTTTTGACCATACGTGAAGCCCTTAATGAAGGCCGCTCCGCCCTAACCCTTAGCGGATGTGATACCCAAACCCCTCAGCTGGATACCTCACTGCTTTTAGCCCATGCCTGCGGTATCAGCCGGGAGAGGCTTTACATGGAACTTCCTGAAGAGCTCGATGAAAAGAGACTTGGACTCTTCAAGGCCAGTATGAAGCGCCGGATTTCCGGTGAGCCGGTAGCATGGATAACAGGAACTAAAGAATTCTGGGGACTTGATTTCTCTGTTGGTCCCGGTGTTCTCTGCCCCCGGCCGGATTCAGAGATACTCATTGAATCGGCC
>DEIH01000049.1 GCA_002352375.1 Spirochaeta sp. UBA2779
TTTATTCGTATAATTGAAAGAATGAAAACAAACGGAACTGTTGTATTCCAAAGCGACTTCGGCCTGGTGGATGGCGCTGTAGCTGCCATGTACGGCGTGGCTAACGCCGTTTCCCCTGATTTGAAATTGTACGATCTTACCCATGAGATACCCCAGTTTGATATCTGGGAGGCCTCGTACCGGCTCATTCAGACTGTAGAGTTCTGGGCTCCGGGTACCGTCTTTGTTTCTGTGGTAGACCCCGGGGTGGGAACCGACCGGAAGAGTGTAGCAGTCCTTACAAAAACAGGGCATTACATTGTTACTCCGGATAATGGAACACTTACCCATGTGGCCCAGACTCTGGGAATTGCCGAACGCCACGAAATAGAAGAGGCGGAGAACCGGCTGAAGGATTCTCAGCATTCCTACACCTTTCACGGCCGGGATGTGTACGCTTACACCGGTGCCCGCCTGGCAGCGGGTATGATCGATCTGACCGGAGTGGGAAGGGCCTTACCGGCGGAGGAAACTTTTGTTCATCCTTATACTCCGGCAGTGATCGATGACGGCATTATCTCTGCTTCCATCGATATACTGGATGCCCGGTACGGTAGTCTCTGGACAAACTGCCCCAGGGAGATGTTTGCCGAACTCGGAGTGAATTTCGGGGATTTTATCGGNNGTACAGATAACCCATTATGGGAGAATTGTGTACGGCAACGATCTGAAGTATGGAAAATCTTTCAGTGATGTGAATGTCGGAGCTACCCTTCTTTATATCAATTCCCTCCTGAACGTGGGTGTGGCCATCAATCAGGGTAATTTCGCCCGGGCTCATGATATCGGCGCCGGAAGGGACTGGCTGATACAGTTTGAAAAGTCTGCAGGCTCCAGGTAGATTAAGGATAGATGATAAGGAAACTGGTTTTTCAAAGCGATTTCGGCCTGGGAGATGGTGCAGTGAGCGCCATGAAGGGTATCGCTTACTGTGTGGACGGGAACCTTCTAATCAGTGATGTTACCCACGATATCAGCCCTTTTAATATCTGGGAGGCCTCCTACCGTCTGTCTCAGGTGGTTGATTTCTGGCCGGAAGGGACGGTTTTTGTCTCGGTTGTCGATCCCGGGGTGGGCTCTGATCGGAAAAGTGTCGTGGCCAGGCTTAAAGGCGATCGATATGTGGTAACACCGGATAACGGAACTTTAACCCACCTGTTTCTCTCTGGTCGTGTACTTGAAATGAGGGAAATTGATGAATCGCTCAACAGACTTCAGGGGAGCGGTGAATCGCATACTTTTCATGGCCGGGATGTGTATGCTTATACCGGGGCCCGGCTTGCCTCCGGGGTAATCGGGTATGAAAAAATTGGAGAAAGGCTGGAATTAAGCAGCCTTGTACAGATTGATAAGGGTAAGATTCAGATTAAAGGAAGCACTATAACCGGGACTGTTGAAATCCTGGATGTGCGCTTCGGTCATTTGTGGACGGATATAACTGATTCAGATCTGGAGGCCATAAAACCTGTCTATGGTGATAAGCTGAATGTGGTGATTCTTCATTTGGAACGAGAACTGTACCGTGGTTCAGTTCCCTTCTGTAAATCTTTTTACGATGTAAATACTGGCGATGAACTGGCTTATATCAACTCCATGATGAACCTTGCTGTAGGGATTCATCAGGAAAGTTTTGCAAAATTGTATGGAATAACGGCCGGTCCTGACTGTAAACTCAGAGTATCATCAGCACAGGCGGGATAATTAATGCAATCGGTAAAAACAAACAAAGTCGTGGTATTTCAAAGTGATTTCGGTCTTCTGGAAGGAACTGTGGCCCAGATGTACGGTGTTGCCATGGGTGTCGATCTGGAATTGAAGCTCATGGATATCACCCACAATATTGAGGTGTTCAACACCTGGGATGCATCCTATTCCCTGTTTCAAACCTGCCCGGCTTTTCCTCCCGGATGTGTTTTTGTCTCGGTTATCGATCCGGGGGTAGGTACCAGCCGCAAAAGTGTTGTGGCCCTTACAAAAGCTGGACATTACATTGTAACCCCGGATAACGGGACTCTCACCCATCTGGTGAAGCATGTGGGTATCAGTACTCTCAGAGAGATCGATGAATCGGTAAACAGGGTGAAGGGCAGTGAAAAATCCCATGTCTTTCATGGTAGAGATGTTTATGCCTATACTGGTGCCAGACTCGCTGCCGGAGTTATTGATTTTGAGGGTGTTGGCCCTGAATTAAATCCTGAAGATATTATCTGCCATCCCACACCGGAAGCTGTGGTCTCGGATAATCGTGTGGATGGTATGATTGATATTCTCGATCCTCTATTCGGAATGATATGGACCAATATACCGATTGCTGTATTTGAAGATTTGAAAATTGACTTTGATGCGATTGTGAGAGTTGTTATTAAATATAAGGGTGAATCCCGCTACGAAAAGGATGTTCTTTACGGCAAATCCTTCGGCAGCGTGAAAGAAGGTGAAGATATTATTTACAACAACGAAATCGGCTACTTTGCCGTTGGTACAAATATGAAGAGTTTTGTGGATAAATATAATATTCAATCAGGTTTTGACTGGACGATCAGTCTGGAAAAAATATAGTTACTAAAAGGGTTCTTTCATCATTGTTATTTTGAAGGAACATCACTGAATTGCAGGAGGTTCCGCATATGTTTAAATTCGGCACAAAGAAAATTGTAGCCACGGGTATTGGTGCAGCGTTGTTCATGGTGTTATTCATGTTTGTGAAAATACCATCGTGGGTACCGGAAACACAGTTTCAAACCGCCTACGCATTAGGTTCTCTGATGGCAGTTCTCTTCGGACCCATTGCCGGGGCGTTAATTCAGTTTATCGGCCATGCCTTAAGTGATGCCGCACAGTACGGTTCTCCGTGGTGGAGTTGGGTAATTGCCAGCGGTGTGAGTGGTTTTATCTTCGGACTGGCTTACAAGAGAACCGGAATTGAAAAAGGCGAATTCACAATGAAGGGTGTAATCACCTGGAATATCATTCAGGTAATCGGCAATGTTATAGCATGGCTGATTGTTGCACCGGTACTGGATATCGTGATTTATGCAGAACCATCGAATCTGGTATTTACTCAGGGTGCGGTGGCAGCATTGTTCGGTGTAATCAGCTGTGGTGTTCTTGGAACATTGCTGATGTTTGCATGGTCGAAAACTATTCCCAAGAAAGGAAGTCTTGAATAGTTAATTGGACTACCTGAAAAAAAAACCAGTTATCGAGTTTCTCGATTTCTCATTCAAGTACTTTGCCCAGTCAAAGCCGACGTTGAAGAATCTCAACCTGAAAATATTTGAGGGTGAGAAGATTCTGATCGTCGGCCCCAGCGGCAGTGGAAAGAGTACGATGGGGAATTGCCTTAACGGGTTGATTCCCTTTTCGTACGAAGGCGAGATTGATGGCTCTTTAACGATCAACGGCACCGTGACACAGAACACCGGTATTTTTGAACTGTCAAAAACAATCGGTACGGTGATGCAGGATTCGGATGCTCAGTTCGTCGGCTTATCTGTAGCCGAGGATATTTCTTTTTCTATGGAAAATGACTGTATCCCGCAGAAGGAAATGATTTCCAGAGTAAGGGATGTAGCCTCCCTGGTTGGTGTTCAGAATCTTCTCAAACAGTCTCCCCATGAGCTTTCCGGGGGGCAGAAACAGCGAACTTCATTGGCCGGAATATTGGTTGATGATGTTGAAATTCTGCTGTTTGATGAGCCTCTTGCGAATCTGGACCCGGAAACCGGGAAGTACGCTATTGAGTTGATCGACCGCATTCATCATGAAAAACATGCAGATAAATCCAAAACTACAATTATAATCGAGCATAGAATTGAAGATGTCCTCCACCGGGAGGTGGATAGAATTATTTTGATTGACGATGGATGCATCATTGCAGATCTTAATGCCCATGAAATGATTTCCTCGGGGTATTTACTGGAACATGGACTTCGGGAACCGCTCTATGTTACCGCTATGAAATATGCCGGTGTTGATGTTAATAGTGATTTAGCACCCGGTTATTTTTCAACAACTGATTTTTCAAAAATTAAGGGTGATATTCTGCGGTGGTATGAAAGTGTCGAGATAAAAACACATAGTGAGACCGGAGATGATGTTTTATCAATCAGGAATCTGGACTATGAATACTTCAAAAATACTCCGGTTCTTAGAGACATTAATTTAACCATCCAAGAAGGTGAGATGCTCTCTATTGTCGGGACTAACGGTGCCGGGAAGTCTACCCTTGCCAAGTTAATCTGTAAGTTTGAGAATCATTCCCGGGATACTGTGTTCTTTAGCGGTAATGATGTTTTTGAACAATCTATTTCCGAAAGAGCATCTTTTGTCGGTTATGTGATGCAGAATCCGAATCAGATGATTACTCAGACTCAGATATACGACGAAATTGCTTCAGGATTGAGATTGCGGAAAGTACGGGATGCAGAAATTGATGAAAGAGTTGATCGTGTACTGGCAATCTGCGGTCTGAAAAAGTTCAAGAAATGGCCGATTTCTGCATTGAGCTACGGACAGAAAAAAAGGGTTACCATAGCATCAATACTGATATTGGATCCCAAAGTCATCATTCTGGATGAACCAACAGCGGGGCAGGATTATCACCAT
>DEIH01000202.1:0-4532 GCA_002352375.1 Spirochaeta sp. UBA2779
GGTTTCGAACTCCTTTTTCGTAGTACCACTGCGTTATGGGCCCCTCATGGTCGGGAGCAAGGTAGAGCCGAATAATTTCAGCATCACGGCTGTGGATGTTAAGTTTCTCATCATTTTTCCAGTTGTTGGCCACTAGAAGGTCGACGGTATGGGTGGTGTGATTGCGAATAAAGCCGAAGACGAGCATAGAGTGGTGGAGATCCGGCCCGGCAAAACCAACTGCTACCGGTTCACCTGCAGCTATGTGACTTTCGATAACTGCCGCCTGCGTTTCAATCTGCTCACAGTTCATGGCGTTCCGGATTTGCCCGGCACCCGGGCCGGCGAGAAAGTGATTAAAGATGATATCAAACTGGAGAAAGCTCATCTCCCGCTGATAACGTGAAGCGCTGCTCCGTAAATCGTGAGCAGAATCGTAGTATGAGGGGAGGAGTTCTGGCCAGAGCCAGTAGCGCACCTCTGTACCGGAGAATGCGTAGCAATACCCGGTGTTTTTTCCAAAAAGCCCGTACATGTAATTAACGAGCAGGACAGTATCAGCCTCATTTACTTCACCGAACCGGGCATAGAGCCATTCAGCAAGGACTTCGCCAAAGGTACCGATTACGCTTTTGTACTTGCTGTTATTGCCAAAACTCAGATTATCTCTACCCCAGACAAAGTCCACAAAGCCCATATCAAGCCGGCTCTGACTTTCGGCCCCATTCCGTGTCTGAAGAGCAATCTCAAGTTCGTATTGTCCGGGACTCAGGAACGGATTAATGTAGATCTGAAGTGCATCCCGTTCCTGCACCAGGGGGAAAGAGTAGAAAAAAGAACTTGTCTCGGATTTGATGGATATCGACTCAAGTATTTGTCCCGGGTCCGGTACATTCACCTGGAGAAGAAGCGGACTGCCGCTGAAGCAGTAGACGTCAGGCAGGGGGGCCGCAGCTGGTGAACTACTCTCTTGCCCGTTAATGGACCAGAGCGATCCAAAGAACATGAGTGCCGCCAGCAAACAGCAGAGAGGGGCCGAGCAGCGGGATTGTGTCGGACCGATAGTAATACTCATGATGTCTAGCTTTGAATCTATCTCAATTTGGCGTGGTAATCCGGAAAATGGCAGTTTTATGACAAGCTGAGTAATGTCTTGCCGATGACAACGGAGGGATTACTATTACAAGCCGGAAAGATCTTGATCAGGTTATCGTTCTGATATCAGTAGAAACCGACTTGTTCCTGTCCTATTCCCTTTCTTCCAGGGAGGATAAATCCCATTTTCTGTAGGCCTCGGTAAGAGAAGGTTCGGTGGATGTGCTGCTCAGTGCGGACTGAAACCATGGGATTATCACTTCATCCCGAATTCGTACCCAGCGTAGAGGCCGGGATTCGGGAACCTGGAGGTAATGACCTTCGGGAACCATGTTTTTAATGATAGATTCATTCACTTCCCTGAGGGACGACAGACCTCCCAGAAAACCGAATACATCGATCCCGTCCCGTTCCCAGCGATCCATCAGCTGGGACTGGGTTTCCGGAAGCATGAGCCACTGAATAAAAGCCGATGCAGCGTCTGGAGAGGATGCCTTCACGGGGATTCCTGCGGAAGTAACTCTAATAACAGGTATTTTTCGGGGGCCGCTGAGGTAACGGAGATCCAAAGCTCCGGTTATGGTATCCGGCAGAGTTGCCCAGTAGTCGAAATCGGTTCGGGCAAAGAGTATCCGGCCGTCAATTATCAGGTATTCATCGGGGATAGAACGGTAGCGTTTGTTGAAAGCTGCATCGGCCGTTATTTCGCCGGATGATTCTGTTATCCAGGAATGAGTTTCCTCGACAATCCGGTCGAGTACTGCCTCATTAGAATTCTCTATTCCGGCATCGAAAATGCCCGGAGCTCTGAGTGCCAGGAGATCGGTTAAACTCCGGGGGGTCCAGGTTGGAGAGAATCCCAGGCGTATCAGCCTTCCATCATCATTTTCAACTGTGTAGGATGCGGAGGCTTCTCTTAAGTCTTCCGGTTGAACCAGCATGGTGTCCGGAAGTTCAGACATGACTTCCTTTCGTCCCATTATCAGAGGCAGCTCAAAAGATAGAGGAGTGAGAAAACGGCGGCCTTTAGAATCCCGAGGACCTGATAAAGCCTCATAAACGGGAAAAACGGTTTCCGATGGGCGTAAGAGGTCAATTATCTCAGAGGAAGACAGGAAAGAACCAATTACAAGATCGGGATTTTCGTTTTTTAGTACCTCATCATCGATTATTGAGATGTTATGAATGGTGACAATAACATCCTCATTGACTGAATTGTAAATCTCTGCGGCAGATGCCAGCTCTTTTCGGTCTGTGAGAATCCGGAGGGTTGTCACTTTGTCGGTACAGGAACTGAGAAAGATGAAGGCGAAAAGGATAAGGTTTAACGTTATATGGCGAACCGGCTTCTGCATAGCTTCACCATAGGAAAATCGTGGCCCCGGCGTCAATCCCGTTTCCATCAAGTTCAGAATATGTCTATAATGCAAATCGAGGGTAATAATGTCTGTACAGAATTATGAGATTAACACGCAGATTGATAGAATCACCGACCACGTCGACACGGTTCTGAATAATGCATTTATCCGGAAATCTCTCTCGCGCATTGTGATTTCCCACGAATATCAGTCGGGAATGGATATATTGCTTTCAAGGTCTGAGAACTACAAGGTGAACGGCTATCTTTTCGATGAACTTTACCGGGGTATTCTGGGATTGGCCATGTGGTCGTACCGGGCCCGGACTGAGATGCTGCCTGAAATGAAGTACCATCTTTCAGGTGTAGCGATACCGGAAATAGACCAGATTCGTGAACAGATGGCCCTTGAAAATCTGAAGAGCAATCTGGATATACTTTCGGATGAAATAAACAACCTCTATGTCAGTACTGTTGCTCTGGATAAAGAGTCTCATAAGAAAAAGTCTCCGGTATACACAAGGATGAAAGAGCTGGGGAAACTGGGTCAGTTACTAACTTCAGATTCCCGGGGATTGATTCATTAGCCGGTAAAAGGACTGGCGGTAAATCCGAATAATCGTTGACAGTGTATTGATTTCTCTCCTAGAGTAAGGACATGGCAAAAACATCCGGGTCTGTCTCGGATTCCGACTCAGTCTTTCTCGGTTTCTTTTCAGGTTTATTCTCTGGTCTTATAGGCGGCTCTAACTCTGATAGGGAGAAAAAGCGCCAGCTGAAGGAGATTCGGAAAGATTTAAAAAAAAGAGGCCGTTTCTTTAAGCTTAAAGGCGATCTTGCTCAACCGGGTATGGCCAAATGGTTTTATGAAATCTACAAAGTTACCGGACCTGCTGATCTTTTATTGGAACGCTACGGGAAATCCGATCTTCTCAAAACTGTTTTAATTGAGAGTTTTATTCCTGAAAACATCCAGGAAATTGTCGTTAACCTCCACCCTGATAAGGTTAAAGAACGGGTAGTAAAAACCAAAGATGTCAAGGTTCTTGCCGAACAGGTGAAGCAGGAGCTTATCAGCCTGTATTCCGCTCTTGATGCCAATACTGCAAAGAGGGTGAATAAACTTTACAACGATTTAAACAGGCTTCAGGCCTTTACCCGTTTCCCCTTTTATTTTCTTCTTAAAAAGTTTGACTCAATGCTTCCTGAACGGGATTTTACTTACAACCCAAAATTTGAAGCGATTAACGGACAGTACATTAAAGACGATCTTATGGAGTTCCTTGATGTTTATTACGGCTTGGATGGGAATGCCGAATGGGATGTTCTATTTAATGTTCTTAAAAGTTACCGAAACCTGGATGTCGTTTCCACAGCTTCCTGGAAGAAGATTCTTCAGGGGCGCAAGGAGATGCTCAAATCCAGAACGATCGATCTGGTTATCAGGCATCTGGAAGAAGATCCCTCCTGGTCGGCCGTCCCGGAGAATACCAATTATGAGATTGTCGAGAGTTACTTCAACCGCATAAAAACCGGTGCAGATCTGACGATTCAGGAGATACTGAGGAACCGTAAAAATCGGAAAATCGAGAGTTTGCTGAAGAAGCTCTTCGGCACCACTTCTGTGAGCCGTACCCAGTTTTACACAGAGCGTGAGAATCTGACTTTCCAGAAAAAAATGCTGGCGGGATATAAGTTTGTCGACCCCATCAATTACCTGAAAGCCTTTTTTCTGGATTACTACAAAAGCAAGGTTCGTATTCTTGTTGACCTCCTGCTTATTCAGGGGAAGTGGTCTACCAAGCTCGCATCGCAGCAGTTCTCCGAAGCTTATCATCAGCTGATGTCATTGTCGGACCAGCTTACCGGTTTTGACACCGGTCTGGCAGATGACGGCCCCATGGGCAGTAAAATTAAACGTCTGCTCCTTCAGTCCACCAGAGATCGATCCGTGCTGAGCAGCCTGAAAAAGGTTCTTTCCGAGGTGAATGATAACGCTAAAAAAATAATCAACTCGTCAGCACAGAATCTTATCGTTCTGGGTAAAAATCTTAAAATGCTCCTTGAGGAGTACAACGCTGAGGGTATGGAAATTATCATC
>DEIH01000202.1:4537-4663 GCA_002352375.1 Spirochaeta sp. UBA2779
GAGATTGAAAGCTGGGCCGACCCTTCTATTAAAGAGCAGATGACTGAGGTTTATGGGCAGATTTATTACCTGGTGCAGCTTCTGCAGCTTTGCATGAAAGATAAAAAATAATAATAGCTGACTGCG
>DEIH01000202.1:4787-8920 GCA_002352375.1 Spirochaeta sp. UBA2779
CGGTGCCTTCGGCATCCGACGCGCCCTCACGGAATTTTCCTCCGGCTCTCTGCCGCCGCGATAGATATCGCCGGGTGGGGGACGGGCTCATGCGGTGCCCTGCGGCGTTCGCTTTATGAATCTTGTAGTCTCTCAAGCAGGAAGATAACCGGGCGGTAACCATCGGTGCAGCTTGTGACGAATTTTTCCTGCCCTCCCCGGGCCATGCCGTAAACGAGTTTTTGAATATCCGCCCAGGCCCAGCCGCAGAAACCATCCGGAATTTCCCAGGGTGCTTCTATCGGTGTAACGAACTGTTGTCCCAGTTCAAAGTGAGTGCATTCAGTCCATCTGTCGGGATCTGCGGCATATTTATCAACAAAGTCCTTGTGGAAATGTTTTTTGAGAACGGTGATTTTTACCTGATGTTTTTCGATAGTCAACCTTTGTTCTCCTGATAGTGCTCCGGATATACCGGGAAATCTGTTCTCCTGCTCCAGGCATCTAAAGCATACGGTTGCGTATTTCTGCGCTGGTGTAATCCAGTATGGCTACGGTAACGGCGATAAACCAGACGGCGATTCCTGCCGAGCGGTAGTCCAGGAGTCGGATGTACTGTACAAGCAGGAATCCGATACCCCCTCCCCCTACCAGACCAATAACGGTGGACATGCGGACGTTGATATCCCAACGGTAGATGGAGAAGGATATAAAGGGTGAAATCATCTGGGGAATTACTCCGAAGAGTATCACCTGCAGCTTGGTTGCACCGGTGGCCTCGATGGCTTCAATGGGACCTGAATCTATACTTTCAATAGCCTCGGAATAAAGTTTCCCCAACGCTGCAATGGAATGGAGGGTGAGGGCTACAATTCCGGCAAAGGGGCCCAGTCCCACCCAGACTACGGCAATCAGGGCCCAGATGAGGGGCTCGATGGATCTGATAATATTCAGAATGGTGCGGGTTAGAAAGTAGATGGCCATGGTGATTTTAGATCCGGACATGATATTTCGAGCGGCAAGAAAGCTCACCGGGATGGCCATGATGATGCCGAAGATGGTGGCCATCATGCCCATAAAGATGGTTTCCACCATCCGGGCCATGGTGAGCCTGAGGGCTTCACTTGCTTTGGGTCTGCCGACTTTAAATATCTGACGGGCTTCAATAACATGCTCGTAGGCTTTTATCTCCGCACTGGGGGGCATCAGCTGGTAGGGCATGGTCATATCCACTGTGAATTCACCTTTCGAATCTGTGGTGACAAATAAGTATTTACTGGCTTCTCTGGGGCGGTATTCATTTCCCAGGGCGTCTTTCCACCAGATTTCTGTTTCCGTATTCGGTGCAAAGTTCGATCCTGTGAGGGTTATCCGGGTACCGGGAATAATTTCGTTGTTTTCATCTCTTGTAGACATATGGCCGATGCTGGGATCTACCCGCATGTAGGGTTTCCCGGCAACTACAGGCGGACGGATGGGGGCGGGAGTTTTATCTCCTTCGGGGATATCCAGTATAATGGCCTTCCCTACGAGATTGTCTTCCTCGTATGTAACTGCTGCTTTCCATGGCCACATAATCCGTGATAGGGGAGGGAGAGCCTCAGGGGCCTGGGTTATCAGTCTTACAGGGTCAATTTCAGCAATATTCCATCCCTGTATAAAAAAGCCCAGAAGGACGAACAGAAAGATACCGGAAAACCGTTTTCGGCGGTCCCGGGCACCAATCCATGCATCTCTTGCCGAGAGTATCCAGATGGCCAGGATGCAGAGAATTACCACGGAAACAAAGAACGGGCGGCGTTGGAGAGCCCTGAGGAATGCCGGCCATCCGGTACCCGCCCGGCGGCCGAGATCGGCGATTCGCCATTGCATAATACCGATCAAGGAAGCAGCTGATATCAGAATTAACATACCTCGCTGCCAGAAGCCTGTAAGAATCTGACCCAAACCGGGAACGATCAGGGATAGGAAACCGGCCATAGGAGGTGAGAGGAGTGATTTTTTCATGGGTTTTACAACGGCTCTGTTCATGCCTCACCTCCGGTGCTCAATTCTGTGGGACCGGCGCTGACTCTTTCAGCTTCTTCACCGTATATTTCCTTAAATTCCTTGTCGGTCATACGCCGGATATCCTCACCGGTTCCTCTATATACCACTTCACCGTCCCGCAGGCCGATAACCCGGGTGGCGTAACGCTGTACCAGATCGAGGTAGTGGAGACTGCAGATAACGGTAATGCCGTCTTCCTTGTTCAGCTGTTCCAGATAGCCCAGAATGGTGTGAGCGAGAACAGGATCCAGACTGGCTACCGGTTCGTCAGCCAGGATAATGCGGGGTTCCTGCATCAGGGCACGGGCAATACCTACCCTCTGCTGCTGACCTCCCGAGAGATCGCTGGCTCTTTTCCATGTCTGCTCGGTTAAGCCGACTCTCTTGATGGCCTTATGAGCTTTTTCCTGATCTTTCTTCGGGAATTTGTAGAGGAAACTTGTTGAATTGCCGACATAGCCCAGGCGACCGGAAAGAACGTTGTTGAATACATTCAGACGTTTTACCAGATTGAAGTGCTGAAATACCATACCGATCTTCCGGCGTATAGGGCGGAGTTCTTTCGGTCCTGCGGCGGCGATATCGGAGCCTTCCCAGAGTATGGATCCACCCGATGGGTCGATTAAACGATTGGTACATCGCAGCAGGGTTGACTTCCCCGATCCCGAGAGGCCGATTATTACCAGGAATTCCCCATCTTCCACTTCAAAACTCACATTACGGAGAGCTTCGGTTCCATCGGGATAGGTTTTTGACAGTTTCTTATATTCCAGCACTTCAAGCTCCAAAAAGAACGGCCTCCCCCGTGGGAGAAGCCGCTTGTTATTAATTGATTTAATTGAGATTCAACTATTCGCCCACCAGGGTTGCAGCATCAACACCTGCAGCCTGAAGAACCTGACGGAAGGGATCGTAAAAATCATCACCATGACGTTCCAGAGCATTCCATTGATATGCTCTGTTCAAGGCTTCGGCGCCTTTCTCATCAGCTGCAATCTCAAGAAGTGCAGTGATAATTTTTTCTTTCATATCGTCGGGAACTACCGGGCTGAACTGTACACCGTCGTTGGGGATAGGGGCGGAAACCTCAATAACAACAACTTTGTCCATCACATCGGGATGGTCTTCTTTAATGTTACCCCGGGCATCTACATAAGTGGCTCCGGCATCCACGTCACCATTGTAAACTGCTGTAACAACACCGGTATGTCCACCGGCATCCACAACCTGTTTCAGATCTGTATCAGGGTTTACACCGGCAGCTCTCATGGTGAGACTGGGAATAATCCAACCGGATGTAGAGAGAGGGTCGGGGCGGGCGAAGGTTTTACCTTTGAGGTCGGCAATGGATTTGATTCCGGAATCTACACCGGTTATAATCTGGCCGTCGTAAAAGGGCCGGCCGTAGCGGACACTTACCAGTTCAGCTTCCACGACGCCTCTGTCTGCTGCAACGACATAAGCGAAGGTGGCCAGGGATGTCATGTGAGCACTTGGGGGATCGCTGCTTAACGCCTCAATCACTCCGGCGTATTCGGTAGCGACGCTGGCTTCCACAACAATGCCGGTTTTTTCAAAGATCATGTCGGCAACTTCATTACCGCCGGCTGATATCTCCTGGGTGTCTCCTGATGGCACGAAGGACCAGACGATGGGGTTCTCCTCGGTTCCCAGGGGTTCTGCTTTCCCGTTTGCAAAAGCTGCAGTGGATACCAGAACAACAATCAGCAGTAAAGCTGTCAATCGAGTGATTTTCATTGGTTACTCCTTGTTTTAAATAACTTATGCTCCATCATAAAATCATCAGGTTCAGGGCACAAGTAAAATCGTATTTATATTTTTAATTGACCCCTTCGCGGGGCCTTTACCAGTATTCTGTTCCAGGTTGATAATATCCGCTGTGAGTTATTCCGGACCTCCACCTTTCTGCCCGAGGTGTAAACATTATTTTATTACCTGGGATCCGGCCTTTCCAAAGGGCTGCCGGCTTTTTAACATCAAGTCAAAGCAGCTGCCCAGCTTTGAAGTGCGGGCGGCTAATCAACGTGATTGCCCTGCCTATGAGGCTAAACCCGGGTGACGGCGGCGGGGCTGCGTAAAGCCCC
>DEIH01000221.1 GCA_002352375.1 Spirochaeta sp. UBA2779
GGAAAAGATTCCTGACCGTCAACAGTCAGCAGAACATCTGCCCTCTGATTCTCCTCCACACAGATAACAATTTCATCCCGGTCGGGGATTACCATAGGCCGCCAGCTTAGTGAAAACGGGCTGATGGGAGTAAGAACAACCGCTCTCATCGGCGGCACAAGAATCGGGCCGCCGGACGCCATTGAATACGCTGTAGAACCGGTTGCCGTGGAAAGAATAAGCCCGTCTCCACGGAAATGTCCGGCCTCATAGCCGCCCAGCTGAAGTGACAGTCTTACAAGCTTACTGATACCGCTCACCCCGACAACCGCATCATTCACGCCCCTGAACCGGCCTATCTCAGCATCGTTCCGGAGAATCCTTACCTCCAGAATCATCCGGTCCTCAACTTCAAGCTTTCCGTTAATCCATGATTCAAGGGCTTCAGACCATTCTCCGTGAGTTACTTCTGTAATAAATCCGAAGGTTCCCAGATGAACCGGAAGAATGGGTACGGGGTTTTCAGCCAGCAGCCTGGCACAGGAGAGAAAGGTACCATCCCCACCGAGAGAGACTGCAAAATCGGCCTTCGGAGATACCACCCCGGCTTTACATTCATGAGAGTCACAGGAAGAAACATCATACCCCCGCTCCTCCAGCCAATGATAAATCTGACCATGGAGAGAAACAGCCAGTTCATTCAAAGGATTATACACTATTACCGTATTGCCTTTTTTATTCACCATTGCCCCCGTCTGCTTACTTAACTACGGTAAAGTGGAAAGGACTTTAGCTATGAGCTGAACATTTTTCTTCCCCAGTGTAGGATACAGGGGAAACAGCAAAGTACTCATCATCAGAGATTTAGCTGCAGGACATTGCTCACCTGCCTCAGAATACCCTTCCATAACTCCTGTATAAAATGCCGGTTGTGTTTCAACGCCCTTTTTTCGGGCATATTTTCTAACCTCGTTCATGCCGGAAGAAAGAACTACAGGGAATGAAAAAGGAACGGCACGGCCCTCACCTTCCGGTTCACTGAGGGTTCTGTGCCGGCCCTGGAGAAGGGCCACTCTGTACACTTCGGCAATAATATCCCGAGCTTCAAGGGCGTGGGGATACTCCCGCCATTGCACCAGTCCCAGGGAAGCATTCAAGTCCGGCAGGAAAGCATCGGCGGTAAGAGGTCCTGCCGCCTCAGTCAACGCCGAAAGTGCTATTTTATCATGGGCCAGAATAAGAGTACCGCCACCGGCAGTCGCAATTCCATTCGGCTCCATCGGTAAAAGGGCATAGCTGCACGTTGAACCCAGAGTTTCACCCTGCATGTCCCTGGCACCCAGGGCTTCACCGATATCTCCAACAATAGGTATATCGAAACCGTTAAAAGCCTTCATATCTGGGATCCTTCCCAAAGGAGCGTGTACAAACAAGGCTTTGATATCAGCATTTATCCTTTGCTCTACCTCATCGGGGTTCAGGCAGCCATCAGCTTCATTCACATCGGCAAAAACAGGAAGGATACCCCGCTCCTGAAAAGCTCTGTGGTATACCGAAGGTGCCAGAGGAGAAAGGATGGCCTTATCACCCTTTGCAAGACCAAGGGCCTGAATAGTAAGACCGATGGCTCTTGTATACTCCCGGACTGCCCCGCCTCCTTCAAACCCGAGTTCCCCCGCTACTGTGGCAACCAGATCGTCCGCAAGGACAGCCGGACCGATTACATCCGTTACAAGACAGGATAGTACCGAATGCATATCCCGACGCTTAATTGAGGGTTTAAAGACCGGTATGGACATTATCAGGCGTACTGGCTGATCTGCCTGAGTTCTTCAGGGTCGAACAGCCGCAGGGAATCCAGAATAATCAGATAACCTTCCTCTTTATTTACCACACCCCGTATATACTCGGCTCCTATGCCGGAAAGCATCTGAGGGGGAGGTTGAATCTCATCCGTATCAATGGCAATCACCCGGAGCACCTTATCAATAATGATACCAAGCTCCATACCTCCGATTGTAAGAATCAGCAGGGAATCCTCTTCAATTTTTTCAGGCCTCTGCAGGTGAAAACGTTTATGAAGAGAAATAATGGGAATGATGTCCCCACGCAGGTTGTAGATTCCCTCAACATAGACCGGAGCATTGGGGATACTGCGGATCTCTTCATAATCCACGATTTCCTTCACTTCCATTATATCAATACCGTACTTCTCTGCACCTAATCGAAATGTCACTATCTGCAGAGATGTTTCAGTTTCGGCCATAAGCCCCCCATATCAGGTCTGAACCGGAATCAGCTCCCGTCCTGTGCCCATTGTAATGACTCGGATGTTGGAGGGCAACTGAGGATTTTTTTAATTGACCTCTGGCGATAGCACGGTTAATTCTGCTTATGAACCGATATGAATCCTGTCGTCCTTGGGCCATTTATAGATAGTAACAGTCATAATACCGTTATCAATCTTATAATCGATATCCCCCAGCTCTTTGAGATGAGAAAACGGATACCACTTACCTGATTGAGAGCCCGGGCTGTCAGGTTCAAAATAATACACCATACCCTTAGCTTCTCTTTCTAATTTCTCACTCAGTACAGATTTCATATCATTAAGATTGATATGCAGAATAAGTGGGAAGGATAAAAAAGTTTTTTCACTGTAATCAAGTCTTTTATCAAGATTGGTAACAGGATCTTTCTCTGTTTCATAATAGCTGTAGATATCCAGGTTGAAGAGTACGACGGCTTCTACTGCTTCAATCTCATCTGAAGGATTAATCGTTATTTTTTGAAAACGTGTATATCCTTTGTTAAAACCCTTATATTCCTCATTGCCTAATACATCCTGAACAGAATTCCTTATAATTTCATCGTTATTATTCTCCACCAAATTCGAATAGCTATCGATGGCAATATCAAACCCCAGAACGGGTCTTGATAAAAATCCCTCTTTTGTAATGTTGATAATAGTGCTCGACTTTTCATCTTCAGAATCCTCTTCTGCCGGTCCGCTACCATAAAATAAAGCCGGGAATACGGAGAACACGAAGAACATCAGCAATAACTTTTTCATCTAAGACTCCTTGAGAATTAATTTTTTCAAGCCCTCCCGGGCTTTTTTTATTTCATCCAGCTCACTCACTCCCTCCAGGATTTCTATAGCAGTGGTATAATGAGATTTCGCCTCTGAATTATTGTTCAATTTGCACTGAATATCGGCCAAAACCCGGAAAGCCATGCCCCTCTCAACCGAATTATCAAACTGTTCCACTAAATCCAGGGCTTCCAGGACACAGTGCTCCGCCAACTCCAAATCACCCAGGCCAAGATACGCTTCACCAATTCCTATAAACGCACAACTTGTGTATTTATGATCGAAACTGAATACTGATATATTTTTAACCTTTTCAAACATGATTATTGCATCGTTGAATTTTTTCTCAGAGAGAGAGAGCTCTCCCATATTACTCCATGCGTATCTGAGATAATGTTTGTTACCGTATTTCTCTAATATTGGAATGGCTTTCTGATATTGAACCCTGGCATCTTGAAATCTTTTCTCCAGATAGAATACCGCTCCGATATTATTGTATATCTCAGCCGTTTTTCGTTCATTCCCGCATCCCAGATAGGAATCCAGAGCAATTTGATATTCTCTTTGAGCCTTTTGAACTTTTTCTTCCCGTATGTAGATATTACCTAATAGCTGGTGAGTCAGGGCATTCAGATTCATATCATGAATACGGTCAGAAATAACCAGAGATTCTTTGTAATATTTCATTGCTGTGGAGAAACTTCCATATTGATAATGCGCTTCGCCTAATCGCATCATACAAGTGGCTTCCCCGGTTTCATCAGCGATATTTTGAAATATCTCAAGAGCTATCTTCAAAGAATCTTCAGCTTCACTGTAAGTACCGACAGATAAGAACAGCCACCCTATCTGCAGGGTTAACCAGGCGGCATCCGGCCCTTCACTCTCCGGAGTGAACTTCAGAGCTTTTAAAATCCACTCACGGCAAATAGAGAAATCGTTCCACATAATCCAGAAAGGCACGAGAGACCGGGTCATCAAAATGACAGCCGCAGAATTCCCGGCATCAGCAAAATAAACCACGGAAAAATTAATATTTTCCTGATTGGCGGAAATTTTATCTATCCAGCCCTTCTGTTCAGGACCGTCCAGAGATTCATCAGCTTTTTGAACCAGATTGAGAAAAAAATCTGTATACCTATGAAGCGCACTTTCATCCTCTTCTGATTCTTTCAGGCGCTCATATCCGTATTCACCGATTGTCTCCAGAATCCCGAAAAAAGGTTCATCATCTATAGGGGGTTTACGGAAAACCAGACTTTTATCCACCAGTGATTCAATACCGCCGAGAACTTCCAGTTCATCCTCAAATACAGGCTGAAGAACGGCCCTTGCCGCCAGTAGGGAAATACCACCATGAAATACAGACAGATAACGGTATATGATTCTCTCGTCTTTTGTCAGCAGATCGTAACTCCAATCGATACAGGCCCGAAGAGTTTTATGGCGTTCAGGCATATCATTTGGTCCGCCGGTAAGAAGTTTAAGCCGGGTATCCAGGCGCTTGAGTATGGCTTTGGGATTCATCAGCCTGATTCTGACGGCAGCCAGCTCAATAGCCAGGGGGATACCATCGAGCCGGGAACAGATTTCAGCAACTATCGGGGCATTTTCGTTGTTAACTGTAAAATCCGGTTTACTGGCGCAAGCCCTGTCGATAAAAAGCCTTGTCGCTTCAAACTGGCTGAGTATACTGCTGAGGCCGACACCGGGGAGGCTTAATGGGGGAACGTGAAAAACATGCTCGCCACGAATATTCAAAGGTTCCCGGCTGGTTACAAGGAAACGGACAGCCGGACTGCTTTTCAGCCAGGCTACAACAACTTCATAAGCACTCATTACCTGCTCAAAATTATCCAGAACTATCAGTATCTCTTTATCGCTTATTATCTCTGCAACAGACTCCACTGGATCGACTTCAGATTTCTGAGAAATACCGAGAACTCGAGCCGTTTCCTGGGCAACATCACGGAATTGTGTTATGGATGTTAAATCGACAAACCAGGTACCATCCCGGGTTTTATCCACCATATCAGCAGCCACCTGCAGGGCCAGCCGGGTTTTCCCCATTCCACCAGGCCCCACCAGGGAAACAAGTCTGCAATTTTCCTTCTCAAACAGCTTACGAACTGTTTCCAGCTCCTTTTCCCGGCCTATCATCGGTGTAGTTTGTGCCGGAAGGTTGTTTGGCAGGATATCCATTGATTTGAGCGGCGGAAACTCTGATGGCAGTTCCGGATGGTTCACCTGGAAAATCTCCTCCGGGCGAGCCAGATCCTTGAGTCGGTGAGATCCCTTATCCTCTATCCAAACACCCTCGGGAAGAATATCCCGCACCAGCTCGGCTGTAGCCCGGCTCATCACCACCTGTCCACCGTGAGCTAAGGACTCGATACGTGCCGTCCGGTTAACCGGAGGCCCGAAATAATCATTATCCCGCTCCCGGGCGGCACCGGTGTGCAGAGACATGCGAACCCGAATGGGACGGGAAGTTTTCCATTCTTCTTCTTTTATTATCAGCTGAGCTGTTAATGCTGCCTGTACCGCATCCAGAGCATGGGTAAAAGCACAGCAGAAAGCATCTCCTACAGTCTTGAAGACATGTCCGTTATTCTGGTTAACTGTTTTTTTCAGTATCTCATCGTGCCGTTTAAGGGCCACTTCCATGGCTGAAGGGTTATCCTGCCAAAGGCGTGTAGACCCCTGGATATCGGTGAAGAGGAAGGTTACCGTTCCGCTCGGTACGGCAGTCATTATAATTTAACAATGAACATGTCTGAAAAAAAAGCAAGTACAATACAATAAATATCCGTTTTTCCTGGAAAAGAACCTATGAATTATCTGTTTTTCACTATTCAACGACTTTATTACGTACCATTCGAAAAAGTCCGCTGCCGATTTCCACCAGATTTACCACCAGAACAATAACCAGAATCACCTTAAATCCTATCCATCCCTGTTCATAATAATACAATCGGTGGTTAAAAAGCATACTTCCCGCCAGTAGGGCCACTGCTGCGGAAAGTCCGAACTCAAAAAACTTCAACCAATTAAATTTCTCACCTTTATAAAGAACTATCACCCGAAAAACAATTCCCAATGTCCAGAGCAGCGTAAGCAACCCGATATAACTGCGGAACACTTCAATAATAACTCTGTGTCCCAATGCAAATCCGGTTCGGGAAAAAAGATTCTCCCCCAGGGTAATAATTGACGGGTACAGATTCATCAGGATAATCAGAATAAAGAGAAAAACAATCGAAAAAATAGATTCAGCTGTAGATTCCAACTTCTCATCCAACCTTATATCTTTAAGATCTTCCACTGTCCATTTTTCATCCGTATCAATGGAACCGGAAAAAAAACGAGTTAAAACAATAAAAATCAGAGTTAAACCACCTACACCTCCTATCCAGGTTCCAAGGGTGTTTGAAAAAACCTGAAAAATCTGTTTTGCCAGCTCACGGCCTTCGGGAAGATCCTGCAGTGCCTCAACAACAAACACCGTTGTAAAAGCAATAAACATTCCTCCAGCCATGATTACAATAATCATCAGATACAAATCGGTAAGTCCCGGAGAAATCACCTGCTTTGATTTTTTGTACCGGGCGGCAACCTTTGAAGGAGACCCGAAATTGGTAATTATCTTTTTTGCCTCTTTTTCACCAATATCTGTGCCAAAATCCGCTTCAATCTGATCCATCAGAAGTGATCGCAGTTCCTCTGTAATATCTTTTCTGGATTTCCATGGTAATTTATAACCTACGGCTCTCAAATACTGTTCAACAATTTTCATTTATCCTCCATAAGCCGGCTCATGGCTGTATTGATTCTCCGCCACTCTTTTCCGAGACGCTCAGCGGTAGATCTACCCTCATCAGTAACTGAGTAATATTTTCGGGGTCTGGACTCCCCGGTATCCCAGGAGCTTCTCAGTAAACCCTGGCTTTCAAGACGTCTGAGCAGCGGATACAGGGTGTTCTGCTCTACAACAATTCCGGCAGCCTGCATTTCGGTAACCAGAGAATAGCCGTATGCCGGTTTTTCCGACATCAGAAGTACCGAGAGTGTAATTGTGCCCCTCTTAAGCTCCTGTATCAGATTCCCTATAAGTTTTTCATCAGTCAAATAAGTCCCCTTGTAACACAATACTGTGTATTACACATTATTGTCAAGATTAAAGGCTTCTTTAATTTATCTCTGTAGAAACACGTTTAACCTTCGATACAGACACGTTGGCAGATAAATTATGCAACTGCGGTATATTTATCCTAAGGGGAGTACCAATGATTTCAAAGATAACAATTACAGGGAAACAGCTGGCTACAATCCGGCTTCGGCCAGACATCTACAAAAAAGCCGGTGCCCAGCTTAGTGGAAAGTCTATTGTCGGAGGGCTCACACAGCTCAAAGGCGTTAAGGAAGGATTGGAAGCATGGGTCCGGGATTCCGGAAAAGTTACCCTGGAAATGGACATCCAGCCGATTATTGATGATATCAAAAAGGTTCTTGCCGCCGGTTAAAACATATTCAGGTCTGGGATATACTATACTGAAGTCACTATGAAACGTGATATCAATTTTGCCAGAACAAAAATTATCGGAACCCTCGGGCCCGCATCACACAGTTCGGAAATCTTAACGAAGATGATTTCCGCAGGACTGGATGTTGTAAGGCTCAACTGCTCCCACTCCAACACGGAAGAACTTGAACAATCAATTAAACTGGTTCAAATGGTATCATCAGCATGTGAAAATCCTGTAGCAATACTGGCCGACCTGGGCGGACCGAAAATTCGATTGGCAAATATTCCAGACGATATTCCTGTAAAAACCGGACAAATCATTACATTAACTGCAGATAGTAATTATAAGGGAACTGATAAAATTCCTGCAGGTTACCCGGAACTGGCCAAAGACTTGAAAACAGGAAATAGGATTCTCATAGATGACGGACTGGTTGAGCTGATTGTGGATTCTATTAACCCGCCGGATATTGAATGCCGGGTTCTTAATGACGGAGTTCTTAAATCCCGCAAAGGAATAAACCTCCCGGGAGTTGAAATCAGTCTGCCCAGCTTAACAAAGAAAGACCGGGAAGATATCGATTTTCTTGTTACCCAACCCATCGATTACATCGCTTTGTCTTTTGTCCGTTCCAGAGATGATATCAGGGAACTCCGTAAATTACTGGAATCCAAAGGTCGGCATATACCTATTATTGCCAAGATTGAAAAGCCTGAGGCCGTAGCCGATCTGGAAGGAATCGTAAATGAAACCGACATGGTAATGGTGGCCCGGGGTGATTTAGGCGTGGAAATGCCCACCGAACAGGTACCTCTTATACAGAAGAGGATTATTGCCGAATGCAACCGTCAGAATAAACCTGTGATTACCGCTACACAGATGCTTGATTCCATGATAACCAATCCCCGGCCTACCAGAGCCGAGGCTTCAGATGTAGCAAATGCGGTTTTTGACGGAACCGATGCGGTGATGCTCAGCGGTGAAACTTCTGTGGGCAATTATCCGGTGGAATGTGTCAGTATTATGGATGAAATTGTACGAGCAGCAGAAAGTCATAGAAATTCAGATAACTCGGGGCTGCACTACAGGTACATGGAGAATATGAGTTATGAGGAATCCATCTGTCATTCAGCCTGCCTGATGGCAGAGGAGAACAACGCCGCTGCAATTATCTGCCTGACAAACAAAGGAAGGACAGCTCTTCTTCTTTCCCGGTTCCGCCCATCGGTTCCGGTAATTGCCTTCACCGAAAAAATGGATGCCATCCGTTATTTAAATATTGTCTGGGGAGTACAGGGAGAATTGATCGACAATGTAAAGGATACCGACACAACTCTGGACATGGCAGCTAAGCTTGCTGAAAGCATGGAATATATAAAGAAAGGGGATACGATTGTGTTTACCGCTGGAATTCCCCTGCTGGAAAGTGCCCACACAAACATGCTCAAAATTATTGAAGTGTAGTAATGTGAGAAAAGCCGTTATTGCGGTTCCACCGGTCAGGGATTTTTATTTCACACCACGCAGGGCCACAGCCCTGGGGGCCGGGGTTCTGGATCGGGAACTGAAGAAAACCGGTTGGAAAACAAGTCTTTTAAATCTTCCTCTGATGGATAAACCCCGAACAGTACCCCTCCCAGATGAGCTTGAGTATCTGAATTCCTCCATTATTCCCGGAGAAACAGGTCCCCTTTCCTGGTTCACCGCCTTCCGCCGATTTGGTCCGTTATTTTCTGATGCAGCAGAAATTATCGCAAGGGAAAAACCGGATACCCTGTTTATATCATCCTTCGCCTGGGCTTATGCGGAAGAAGCCCGGAGACTTGCCGAAGCGGCAGCCCGCAGAATGCCGGAACTGCCCATTGTAATAGGCGGTCATGGGCCAAGTTCCCTGCCGGAATACTTTCTAAACGCATCTCATCCGGTATTCCCTGAGAAACCGCTTTTCACTCGGGTGATTTCCGGTGAGATTGAAGGCCGGGGAGAGGTGCTCAAGATAAATGAATCCGGCATCAGATATCTGGATCTCCGGGATTTAAAAAGTAACCGGGAGATTAAACCCGTAGCCGGTGAGTCAGTAATTAGGGCCGGCAGGAGGTCAATATCCATAATCCTCACAAGGGGATGCCCGAAAAAATGCCGATTCTGTTCCAATCACATCTGCCATGGCCGAATATTCCGCAGCTCTCCACCGAATCTCTGGGAGGAGGAAGTAATTCGGATTGCAGAACAAATCTCAGGGAGAAACGGGAAGATACATCTGAATATCGAGGATGATAATATTCTCTTTCTCAAAAAGGATTTCTTTGATTTTCTGGGTTCCTTAAAAAGACAGTTTTCAGATATCACATTCACGGCGGAAAACGGCCTTGATTACATGTTTCTTGAAGAAAACGATATCAACCGGCTTAAGAAAAACGGGTTTACCCATCTGAATCTCTCTCTGGGGGTGCTTTCGGACAACACCCGAACTAATGAAAACAGAGCAGGTAACACAGAAAAACTGGCAAAGCTGATACAGCGATGCAGGGAAGTGGATTTGCCGCTTACCACCCACTTCATTTGCGGACTGGCCGGGGATAGCAGTAAAGATATTGTACAGACTTTGAGGTTCCTGGACGGGCTGCCCACACAGATCGGGATATCCAATTTCTACCCGGTACCGGGACTGGAAGGGTTTACCGATACTGAAGTTTTTTTAAATAACCCACCCCGGCTCGCCCTGGGAAGCTCGGTATACCCCTGGACCGGAGCATTGAGCAGCACACAGCTGATAACGGCTTTCAGATTGTCCCGGTGGTCTAATTTCAGAAAGAAAATGGAGCGTTCTCTTCTTCCCGATACAGAATTTTCGATAGAGAAAGAACTCTATAGCAGAATAAAAAAGAGCCATCAACTCCATACAATCCACAGGGAAAGAGGCAAAGACCGGGAGCGGGTTGTTGTACCTGTTGAACATCTTGATGAAACCATGGTTGCGGAGTTTTTCTCATGAGTCTTGTCAGCGTTATCATTCCGACATTCAACCGGGCCAACCTCATTCTCCGGGCCGTGGATTCAGTACTGTCCCAGAGCTTCAGGGATTTTGATATCCGGGTAATAGACGATGGGGGAATTGATGAAACCGGAAACCTGGTGCTCAAGCGTGCAGTTGAGTCTACCGATGTGGAGATTCATTATGAACATACCCCGAACCAGGGGGTGGCCGCCGCCAGAAACTTAGGGATTCACCGCTCCCACGGAGATTGGATTGCGCTGCTGGACTCTGACGATGAGTGGCTGCCCGATAAACTGGAAAAACAGCTGGCTTTTCTCCGGGAAAATCCCGAAATCTCACTTATACACACCGGGGAGATATGGATACGAAACGGTGTTCGTGTAAATGCACCGAAATCCTATCAGAAATACGGTGGAGATGTGTTTGAGAAGAGTCTGCCGGTCTGCATGATCGGTCCTTCAACTTCACTCTTTCACCGGGATTTATTTGAAGAGCTAAAGGGCTTTGATGAGAGCTACCCGGTCTGTGAGGACTATGATTTCTGGCTCAGGGCAACAAGCCGCTATGAAGCCGGCTTCATCAATGAACCTCTGATCGTTAAATACGGCGGTCATGAAGATCAGCTATCCAGAGCTCATGTGGCCATGGATTACTGGCGAATCCGGTCTATGTGCAGAATCCTGAGTATCCGAAGCCTGACTACCGAACGCCGGAGAGCCGTTCTCCATGAAATAGACCGTAAGGGACACATTCTGCTGAAAGGTTATGAGAAACATGGAAGGTATAAGGAGTATCAGGAGGTTCTCGGGTTAATTGAATCTGCAAACATAGATTGATGATAGAACCCGGATATTTGATTCCAGATGTCCAATTCAATTATACCTTTGATATGTACAATACAAATATGACAATTAATGGAATCTTTAAAATTCTTTTTTTCTCAGGATTTTTTTTACTTACCTCCCTGACGATCTTTGCCTCAGATGACGACTACAACTCGGACATTGATTACGCTCAGGTAAAATCTGTCCGCCTTGTGTACCGGACCGACGGCAGATGGGATGTCCACGTTGCCGTCAGGCACAACGATGAAGGTTGGAATCATTATGCCAATGTCTGGCAGGTTGTGGATTCTGATACAGGTAAAGTGATTGGAGAACGTATTCTCGCCCACCCCCATGATACAGAGCAGCCCTTCACCAGGAATCTCACCGGACTGGTAATTCCTGAAAGTGTCCGGAACATACACATCAGGGCACGCTGTAATCTTCATAATTACGGTGGAAGGGAAATCAGTTTCGAGATTCCCCGGGAATTGAAAAAAGGCACATTTTCCATCGTACTTGACTGAACATCCAGTGGAAAACTGTGGTTATCTCCTTGACAGAAAAGGTTAAGGTATCTTAACGTGCAAAGGTTAAGATGCCTTAACCTACACAAGGGGATGAATGATGAAGACAAACTTCAAAATCATGTCAGCCGGCTTCGTACTGATCCTTACAGTCGGAATCATTCTTTTCATAACTGGATGCTCGGAAAAAATGACACCTGAACCGGCAATTGATAATACCCCTAAGACTCATGATGAGCTGGTGTCGGCGGCTCAGGCTGAAGGCAAAGTTGTTGTTTATGCTGTAACCAGCCGGATTGCCAATGCGGCTGAGGCTTTTACCGAGCTGTACGGCATTGACGTTGAAGCAACAAACCTCAAGGACTTTGAACTGATAGAGAAAGTTTCCAAGGAAGGAAGCACCGGAGTAAAGGGAGCCGATTTCGTTCTCTGTCAGGATGGCGGCAGGGTAATGGGTGAACTGATGAATCTCGGCTATCTTTACAACTATATTCCTCCCAGCATGAAAGAAATTATTCCTGCTGATTTTCAGAATCCTCTTTCTTTCGCATTTATCAACAAGGTATTTATCTACAATGATGAAGCTTCTCCTGAATACCCTTTTACTAATATCTGGGCCTTGACAACACCTGAATGGAATGGGGTTTTTCAATACAAAAATCCTTTCCAGGAAGGTGTTAATGCAAACTTCCTTACCATGGTAACAAAGCCTGAGATTGCTGATGAAATTGCAGCGGCTTATAAAGATTATTTCGGCAGAGATATTGTGCTTACAACGCCCAATGCCGGTTATGAGTGGATTAAACTAATTCTTGAGAACGATCTTATTCTCACCACCTCAGATACCAAGACTGCAGAGAGTATTGGTATTAAGGGTCAGGATAAGCCGAACAATGCCGGACTCTTTGTCTACTCTAAATTTCGGTACAAAGAATCCAAGAATCTGGCCCTGGAACCTATTATGGAAATGAATCCCTTTTCCGGATTCTATTATCCTATCTATGCTCTGATGAGCTCCAACGCTGTCAATCCCAATGCAGCCAAGCTGTTCATCGAGTACCTGCTCACTGAAGAGGGATTCAAACCCTGGGGAAAGAACATCGGAACCTATTCCTCCAACCCGAATGTACCACTGCAGCCTGGAGATCAACCCATGTCCACCTGGATAAAAATCCTGGTGGAAGAAGACCCGGCATACTGTTTTGAGAACAGAGCGGATGTTGAAGAATTCCTGAACGAATATATTTACTGAAAATAAAGTAATCGAGGGAAGGACTTGGCCTTTCCCGCTATTCATGCCCATGTGAAAGGTTAGCTATTGTGAAATACCGGAATAAAGTGAAGGCCTTTCTTAAAAAACCCCAAAATGTCATTTTGTTGAGTCTGGCGTTCATTCTTGTATATCTGACTGTTGTTCCGATGATTACCATAATTCTGGACACATTCACCGTGCATCAGTCAGAATTGATGAGAGTTAAAGGCTCAAAAGTGGGCGATCTTACCCTCTACCACTGGGGAAAAGTTCTGTTCTCATCATCGAGTAAGAAAATTTTCTATGAACCGTTTCTGAATACCTTAATTGTATCTCTGGGAACATGCTTTGTTGCAATCGGACTTGGTGGTCTGGTAGCCTGGCTGGTAACCAGAACAAATATCCGATTTAAGGGGATAATCTCCACATTATTCATATTCCCCTACATTATGCCTTCATGGACTCTTGCTATGGCATGGCTGAACTTCTTCAAGAACTCAAGAGTCGGAGGTGCCCCGGGTATCTTTACGGCACTGTTCGGAATTGAAACTGCTGACTGGTTTGCCTATGGCCCCTTCCCCATTATTGTTGTGCTGGGCCTTCACTACGCTCCCTTCGCCTATATACTCATTGGCGGGATTTTGCGAAACATGGATGCGAATCTTGAAGAGGCTGCTCTGATACTGAAGGCCTCCCGGGGGAAAATAATGCGGAAAATCACCATTCCCATTGTCCTTCCTGCCATACTTTCCACATTTCTTCTGGTATTTTCCAGCGCTATGAGCGCATTTGCCGTCCCGGCTTTTCTAGGGACTTCCGTTCGCTATCAAGTACTGACAACCCAGATGTTCCGAACTCTGAACGGTCTCAATCCAGGCTACGGTTACATCATGGCCCTGTTGATGATCGGAATCGGGATACTCATCCTCGGGGTTAATCAGAAAATAATCGGTACCCGGAAATCCTTCACAACAATTACCGGAAAAAGCTCAAATATCGCTTACATAAATCTGCGGAATTTTAAAATCCCGATTTCTGTTGCACTGATTGTTTTTATTGGAATGGTCTGTATCCTTCCGCTGGTTACCTTTGCAATAGAGTCGTTCATTATGGAACCGGGAAATTACTCATGGAGTAATTTCACCACTCTCTTCTGGGTGGGTGAAGGAAACCCGCAGATTGCAAACGGAGAACCGGGAATTTTAAGAAACCCGACAATTTTCAATGGATTGTGGAACAGTATACGCCTTTCAATTTCCGTTGCATTTATAGCCGGTTCTGTTGGTATTCTGGCGGGTTACGCCATCGTTAAAAAGAAGGGAACCCGCCTCTCCACCATGGTGAATAATCTGGCATTTTTCCCATATCTGATGCCAAGTATGGCTTTTGGTGCCATCTATCTTTCCATGTTTGCCATAAAAAGAGGGTTTATTCCCTCACTGTACGGCAGTTTTGCCCTTCTTGTTCTGGTGGGAGCGGTAAAATACCTCCCTTTTGCCTCCCGGGCGAGTGTGGGAGCCATGCATCAGCTCAGTAATGAAATTGAAGAAGCAGGAACGATACAGGGAATCGGCTGGACAAAGAGAATGCTGCGAATCATTATTCCCATTCAGAAATCAAGCTTTATCTCAGGCTATCTGCTTCCTTTTATTTCAAGCATGAGGGAGCTTTCTCTCTTCATTCTCCTTGTAACACCATCAACAAGGATTCTCACAACCATGCTCTTCCAATACAACGAAAAAGGCTGGAGCCAGTATGCCAATGCAATCAACCTGCTGATTGTTCTGTTTGTTGTAGGCAGCAGCCTCATCGTAAACCGGGTAACAGGTGCATCGATCGACAAAGGAATAGGAGGGCATTAAGATGCCGGAAATCAGACTGAAAAACCTAACAAAACGATTCGGCAAAACCATTGCTGTGGATAATCTGGATCTTGTTATACAAGAGGGTGAGTTTGTAACATTATTAGGCCCCTCAGGTTGTGGTAAAACAACAACGTTGAGAATGATAGCCGGCCTGGAAACTCCCAGCGAAGGAGAGATTTATATAGACGAAACCTGTGTTTTTTCTTCAGAAGAAGGGATCGATATTTCACCTGATAAGAGAAATGTGGGTTTTCTTTTTCAAAATTACGCCCTATGGCCCCATATGACAGTCTATAAAAATATCTCTTTCGGCCTGGAAAACCTCAAATGGGATAAAAAGAAAATCAAAATCAGAGTTGAAGAACTTCTGAATATGCTTCGGATTGCAGAATACGGCGACCGATATCCCTCAGAGCTCTCCGGGGGACAGCAGCAGAGGGTGGCCATTGCCAGAACTCTTGCAACCGGTCCAAAAATTCTATTCATGGATGAACCATTAAGCAACCTTGATGCAAAACTCAGGATGGAAATGAGAACTGAACTCAAGCGGCTCCACATGGAAACTGATTCAACCTTTGTCTATGTAACCCACGATCAGCTGGAGGCAATGACCCTCTCAACAAAAATCTGCCTTTTGGATGAAGGCCTGCTTCAGCAGTTTGCTCCGCCTCTGGATATTTACCATAATCCTTCCAATCACTTCGTTGCCGACTTTGTGGGAAGTCCAAATATCAACATCCTGGAAGCCCGGGGTAACAATGTCAATCTTGATGAGATTAAACTGGATAGCGGGTCTCTGGAATTTCTGTTTGCCCCTACTACTTCGAGTGTTAACATACGCAGCAATCAAAAACTTTTACTGGGTATACGCCCTGAAGATATTGAAATTACCGATAAAGGAGACATACAGGGAAAAGTGTATTCAACCCTCCCCTCAGGTATGGAAACAATCGTTAAAATCGATGTAAACAACATCATTCTGACTTGCGTCGTTTTCGGTGGAGTTGACTTCGAAATGGGAACGAATGTAAAGATTGCATTCAAGTCGGAAAACAATGTTCTTTTTGATCGGGTGAGTAAGCTTAATATTGCCTCAGGCAGATTGATGTAGCTGTATGAAGCAGTCCCTGTTACCATCAAGAGTATGAAAATGAGCACAATTCTGATAATTGATGATGAAGAACACATTCTCAGAATGCTGGAAATGAATGTCCGGAATAAGGGTTACTCCTGCTTAACGGCCTTAAGCGGCGAAGAGGGGCTGGCTCTGGCATTTGAACATCTGCCCGATCTGATACTTCTTGATGTGATGCTCCCGGGAATCAGCGGTGTTGAGGTATGCCGACAGCTCAAAGAAGATAGTAAAACCAGGCGGATTCCTGTTGTAATGCTCAGTGCTAAAAGTGAAGGGAAAGACAAAATCAAAGGATTACTAGGAGGGGCTGACGACTACATCACCAAACCTTTCAGTATTGAGGAGCTGTTTTTAAGAATCGCCGCATCCCTGCGTCAGGTTAATATTCTAACCGGGAATACACAACCCGTTGTTTTTTCCATGGGGTCTCTAACTCTGGATACCGGTAAGTTTCAGCTTCACTCCAATGGAATAAAAATTGATCTTACTCTTACTGAATTCCGGATTCTGCATATGCTGATGGAAAAGAAAGAAACCATTATTTCCAGAAAAACCCTGATTCGTGAAATAATCGGTAAAGAGCCGGAAAATTCCGGGAGAACTCTGGACGTTCATATCAGAAATATCCGCAGGAAATTCTCTAATGCTGAAGTTCAAGGATGCAGGATTGAAACTGTACGGGGATCGGGTCTTAAGATTTCAGATTTCCCATGAATAAAAGAATACACCTTGGTCTGATTATTCTGTTGTCCCTGATATTCATCATCTCAAGTCTCGCCTTCTTTGTTTTTAATATTGATACGGTAATCAGTCAGACACGGGTGCGGGGTATTTCCGATATTCGGCAAATCATGATTGAACTGAATAAATCCTTGAGTACCCCCGGAACAGACAGGATGGAAGCCTTTCAGAGAATTGCTTATGAACAGTCCATCAGAATACCGGCTCATATCATCATCGTTGATACAAACTCCAATCTTCTGGCAAACTCCTTTTTAAAGGCGGAGGATATCAACGGCAGGTATATAAACGCCGATATCGTCGATGCCAAAGAATACGGTATCGCCGGGAGCGCTTACCGATTACCCGGGGTACCGGGACTCTCAGTAACCGTTGCCGGAGTCCAGGAACTGTTATCTGAACCCATAGTAATCTACCTGATTTATTCAATAGAAGATTTCCAAGGCCTTTATCGGGCATTCACAGCTTTCGGTCTCGGCCTTGTACTTGTTTTCTCATCCATGATTCTTCTCATCGTTTTATACATTCAGCGGGGATATCAAAAGCCGATCAGGAAGCTGATTCAACATACTTCGGCAGCGGTACATGGAGGATTCAGTAAAATTACCATTGATACCGGAAATCAGGAGCTCTCCAAGCTTGTTCTCAATTTCAACTCTCTGGTGGACCGGTATAATGAGCTGGTTAAATCCGATAATTGGAAATACAGCCGCATCAATACACTCCTGTCCAATCTGAACACCGGTATCATTATGGTAAATCTTGAGAATGAAATTATTCTGGTAAACCCAAGGGCCGAAAGTCTTCTGAATCTGAACAAATTAAACCTCTTTAATGTCAGAAGAAATAACGAAGAACCCAATACAATTCTCAAAGAGATACTCCGGATTACCCGGAAAGTGAACAACGACCAGCAGAGTAAAAGCATTTCTTTGAACAATTCTGAAAATCAGATTCTTGAAGTCGTTGCCGACTCTATAAACAGTAAGTATCACCCCTATGAACCCAGCGGAGCCTTGGTGATATTAAGAGATGTTACAGAAATAAGACGTATGGAAAAACTTAAAGATGAGTTTGTATCCAACGTCTCACATGAGCTTAGATCACCGTTAACCGTAATCAGCGGATTTGTTGAAACCCTGAAATCCTGGAAAACTTTGTCAGAAGAGGACAGAACAACAGCACTGGACATCGTTGAAATTGAAACTGAAAGATTAAAAAAACTCATCTCAGAACTTTTACACCTGTCCAGAATTGAAGGACGAATGGATACTGATAAATTTGAGTTATTCAATGCTGCTGACATCATTCGGGAAGTGATAACAGTACTGGCTCCTCTGGGTGAAAAAAAAGGAATCTCAACCGAAGTTGTGTTACCGGATTCTGAAATAATTGTCTCCGGGGTATCTCTCTGGTACCGTCAGATTGTCTACAACCTTTACGACAATGCTATAAAGTACACGAACCCCGAAGGGTCAATTAAAATCAGACTTTCCAGAGAAAGCAACATCCACATTCTGGAGGTGGAGGATAGCGGGTCGGGTATAGCAGAAAAGGATATTAAACATATTTTTGAACGGTTTTACAGAGCTGAACGGCCGGGGAAAAATAAGGTGCCCGGGAGTGGATTGGGACTTACCATTACTAAATATATTATCGAAGAATTTTCGGGAACAATCAGTGTAAAAAGCTCTGATCTAAAGGGATCGGTATTCAGTGTAAGGATACCTCAAGAAGATAGAGTAAAGAGTGAAACCTGATAATTATATCTATTCAAATGAATGGTATCAGTAGAACCA
>DEIH01000177.1:0-3499 GCA_002352375.1 Spirochaeta sp. UBA2779
TAATCATGAAGTTGAATGCCTAACGTCGCAAATCAGCCGCGCCGCTTTTTGGCGTCGGTTGAATTTGCCTTGTTAGATGACACTCTACCTATGTCCCCTTGCTGGTGGTGAAAGGTCATCGTGATAATACCTTGTCAAACCATAACATTGCTGCTTCCCCCTCTTTGCGCATGATCTCGTCTACCGTTCGACTGTGCCGGATTCCGTTTCTTAGTTCGGCAAGCTGTCCGAATTTGGTGTTGAGGGTTACTTTGTTGGCAAACCTAGGCTCAAATTGCGCCCAAGTAACTTTCGATGTGATGATATCCAGAAGCTCGCGCAGGTCAGCGAATTCCAGCTTGGATGCAAGTGCGTGAAAGTTCTCGACATCAATGGCAGCATTCTTCTTCGCCGCTCTTCTGATGCTTTCATCAATCTTGTGAACAATGTGTGGAGGAAGTAGCTCCGCGTTATCGTCAAGCGTGGAGACTATAATCTGCCGAAGTCCTAATTCGACCTTCTCGATTTTCTGGTCCAGCTCGCGCAGAGGCACGGAAAGATCCAGCCGCTCCTTAATCAACAGGTTCTCAATAGCTTCAATAATTGTACGTTGGCGTTCGACAATGAACGCTTCGTAGTCTTCTGGACCAAAGGTAACTCTCAGAAGAATATCTTGGGCGGCCGGTGAGATGAAGTGCGATTCGAGAATGGTTCGCACCTGGGCCTCGCTGCTGTTAACGATGAGTTCTGGGAGGTACTCATTCGGAAGGCGCTCCTTGATGACATTGCGATTTGTATCTGCAGTCAAGGGCGTGCGGTTGAGAATTGTGTGTATGTTAGCGTTCTTGAGATGTGAGTTGCCCCAGGATGCCGGAACGATATGGTGGTCATCCAGATCGCTGTGCTGAGGAACGTTGCCTGTCATCCAGTCGCGTGCGCCTTGGAGAACGAGTAGATTGAAAATGCCATTATAGACCGAAGTTCCTTTCTTAGTCTCCTTGCGCAACTCAAGAGTGTGGAAGCGGTCCTTGAATTCCTGAAGTAGCGCGGGACCGACATCATCGCCTTGCATCCAGGCAACAACATCAAGGAAATCACGTGCGCTCGTGGATTCTACGGAACCTGAGTACCGATTGGTGAAAACGGACGCCCAGTACCAGTGTCGGGTTTTGCGCTGTGCTTCCAATTGCTTGCTTGGAGGTAGATTCTTGCATTCGGCCTGCAAGGCGGAGAAAACGGGCAAGATGGAAACGTAGGGAAGGTACTTTGAGGAGATTGCGCCAAACTCATGAGGGTGCCGCAACAGGTCGATGGCGGTCACGAGTGCATCGACAGCATGATCCCATCGCATTTTGAAGTCGTTTGTATCGGGAATCAGGATTTCTTTCCGCAGCTCGCCCTTTGCTGTACGGACCTGTTTTTCTTGGCCTGGCAACAGATAATACAAGTATTTTGGAGAACAATAGGACTGGCACAGAATCGACATCACTTGAAGGACATAGACATTCATCTTGCCCGTTTCCACGAAGTTCAGTTGGTCGGAAGCTTTGCGCCACATGTGTTTGAGCTGAAGGCCCTTAGGCTTGAGCAGAGCATTGATCAGGTCGAATACATCAAGCCGGATTCCACGGCTGTTGATCTGTGTGAAAATGTCGCAGACCTTATCGACCGCCAGATCGCTGTCGAGCTCAATGTAGGCAATCTGGTACTCCTCGGTGATGCCCTTGAGATGCATTCCGAAATTATGTGCGTCTTCGGCATGCCTCACAGCAGCTTCAGCGTTAGAGTTGTCGCCACTCGCCTCCGCATCCTTCGCCATGTTCTTCCAGTATTCCTCGTAGCCTTGCACCCAATTCCCGAGGTCCCAACCACCCGCACCAACGACCGAAAGCGGAAAGATGTGTTCCGCATACTGAACCTCCCGGTTGTTCAAAATTTTGTTAAATCGCCGTGAAAGCCAGTCATATTGAAAAGCCTCGTCATAGCGCTCATCCATAAACTTGTCCACGTGAACGAAGTACACCGCGCGGTTCTTCCTGTTGGGTAATGCGACATCCGGAGCAACAAAGGCGTAATACAGCGCCGTCAGTCGCTGCTGACAATCAAGTACAATGTGCACGGGGTTCCCGGAATCATAGTCCCAGGAATGCTGACCGGTCTTGTTGTCGAATCCGTAAATAATTTCGCAAGACAGGGAATCGAAGTTTGCTTTCTTTCCTTTCCATAGAAGAAGACTCCCAATGTAGTAGTCCAGAAAGATGGACCTCATCAAATCCTTGATGTCCCAAGGCTGCCACTCAAATTCACGTTGAAAATCAGGAATCACGAATTGACCTTCTTTAAGACGGCTAACCAGCGTATTCAAACTGACATGATCTGGCTTTTGTGCATCTTTCATCCTATCCACCCTCTTCCGCAAAACGTTACACGCATGCAATTCCCGCTGAAACAACTATTGTTAATCTTGGCGATTTCCATTCTTAAACGGCTCCATTCAAAGTTATTACAGTCATCTAACGCTTGAGCTCACTGGTTTTTTACGAAGCGTAGCGGAGTAAAAAATCCAGTGCAGTGATTTGTTATGTTCTTTCTCGTACGATATATACCTTCTTGTTTGCGTCAAACATCTTTTCAGCATCAATGAAAAAGAAGAGATAGATGTTGTCGAATTGACTTTTATCTGAATGTGCCACGAAAAGCTTGTAGATTTGCTCTTGTTGACCCCAGAAATCTCTGTCGCAAATCCAAATTAGGAGTGTGTCAGTGACAGATTTTTCTTTCTTGTCGAACACCTGAGAGACCAGCTTCTCGTCTATTTCATCTGAGGCTACGACAATATCAAAATTGAAGTTGACGAATATGTTGTCCCTGCCGTGACATAGCGTGTTATGTCCCTCTGGAATTTTCTGAAGTTCGACACCAGTTATTACTTCTTTCAGACCCTCTGGGATAGGTAAGGGTTTTGGTTTAAGGCCTGTCTTTGTTTTGTCAAAATAATCTGCGGGGCTTGGTGAGAAATATGAATTCTCGATACCGTTTGCAATCGTTTTGCCGAGCATTTCCATCTTCTTACCGACAAGCTTAAGATTTTCGTTTCGATAGTCTACGGAAGAGCGGATATCAACCATAATTCGATAATCGGGCTGAACACAATTTAGTATAGCCGATAGAAGAGCTTCTGTCATTTTCCTCGCACGGTCTGCAGATGCCGGTCTGTGCTGGATTTTCAGTTCAGTCAATTGGATTCCTACGAGTTTTCCGTTCGCCTTGGCAAGAACATCCGCTTTGCCTTCACTATCATCAGGGTTTATTCTTATTTCAGCAAGAACAGCGCCTGCAATTGTTTGCACGCGTGCAAATTGTTCGGCAATGAAAAGTTCCTTGGCCTGTTTGTCTTCTGGAAGTACCCTTCTAAGCGTCACAGGTCTTGCAGTCCCTGTCATACTGGACATCTTTATTTCAACTCTCATTTTTTCTGCCATCAGATCGGTTTTCCTTAAAACATAATCGCGGTGCTGAC
>DEIH01000177.1:3606-5371 GCA_002352375.1 Spirochaeta sp. UBA2779
GCCGCCGTGAACGTTAAGCTCACCAGCGCCTCCACCGGCCCCCGCTGGGACCGCCCAAGTATCAGGCGTCTGGTGGAGCGTTTGGTTAGCAAAAACAGTGGTCGTTTCAGGATGCACGATTTCCCGCTGTGTTCGAAAGGTCACTTTTGATTATCCACGAAATGCTTGTCAAGTTTATCTAAGATTGCTAACCCCTTTTCAGGTCTGCCTTCGGCTGCGCGCTTTCGAAATCGCATCTCGGCATTATGGCCACGCAGTAGAGAAGAAGAAATATCCTCATATAATTTGCTGATGCTCATTTTACGTTGAGCCGCCACAACCTTTATCCCTTGATAAATATCATCGGGTAGCCGTAAGGTTATTGTTCCCATCTTCGAAACTCCTTTAAAAATACTTCTGGGGTGATGATTCGGAAATCGTCAAAAAGCAACTCGCCACTTGTTAAATCCCGTATATTTCGCGTGATAATCAGTTCCGCCTGACCGGCAACCGCCAATTCAATTAGGTGGTTGTCGCCTTCATCTCTTAAATTTGGGCGCCAGCGGTAATAAATGTTGATCCATTGGCAACAGTTTAAAAATGCATTCAGTAAATCTTCTCGCTCCCCGGCCGAAATTGGACAGTTTAAAAAAAGAGCATCACGAGCAAGAATATCCTCGTACTCATAAAATAATGCCTCGCTCATCAAAGGCTGAGCTTTTCCTTCCAGAAAGAGCCTCAATATGGAACGACAAGTTTTTGCAGGCTGTAAAACGGCTGCGAGAAAGATGTTGGTATCAAGAACAATTCGAGTCATTCGATTTTTCATGTAATGAATTTGATTTTCGGATTAAGATCAGACGGTTTTATATATCCATGACTGCCGCCTTTGAGTTGATAGAAGCATATTTCAGTACCGTGATAAAACCATTATGCCATAAATTTCTCAAAATATGCCAGATCGACATCATATGCAGTTCTTTTTGTTACCCCAAGTTCGACGCGTTGGAACATCTCAACAAGTTTAACGCCATCGACGAGTTCAACTTGAGGTGCCCCATCCCGGTTGGCTTCCTGAATCGCAGCGTTGGTGAATGAAGAAGTCGCTATAATAATGCCTTTTTCTGCTCTGCCAATCATTGCGTTCCTGAAATCACCAACTTGGGCACGTGAAACAAGATTGCCTTCTGCATATCTTTTGCATTGAAAAAGAACTTTGAAACTGACAAATGGATTTATTTCAAGCGTACCGTGGCCATCAATTCCGCCATCTGCAGACCCTCCGGTCACCTCAACATTTTCAAAACCGGATTCTCGCAAAAGTTCACGGCATACTTTCTCAAAACCAACCGGACTCAAAGAACGTAGGGTCGTGATGAGATCTGGTTTATCTTCGGAAATCAGGTCTTCAGGTGAGCTGTTTTCTTGGGTTGCGTCAAGATCTTCTGCCTGCTTTTGTTTCCTGTTCTGAGCATGAATAGCAACCCATTTCAAGAAAATTTCACGAGCTTCATTTTCAGAAATCTGAGCATGTCTCCCTTTTTCCGTGAGTTTCCATGTACCGAATTTTGAGGAATCCAGCAAACCTTCCCAAACAAGATACTGCCTGGCCCATGCCACTTGATTGTGAAATTTGCTACCTCCTGACTTCAATGTTTCGTCAAGAATTTCATCGGGTAAATTTAGATTACTGGCAATACGAGCGGACACTTCCCGAGGACGTCCTGAATCACCGAGATCGCGGAGCGCATCGAGTAACGGCCCGAACCATTTGACAAATTCTGCT
>DEIH01000210.1 GCA_002352375.1 Spirochaeta sp. UBA2779
ATGCCTCCGTTCGGTAACCCGGCCAAAACCATCATAACTCCAGGCATAAATGGCAACACCTTCAGGATCGGCGCGAAGCTGACCGTACAGACCGAACTGCCGCTGTTCTGTCCTCCGATTCTCATCGTCATACACCCAGCGGTATTCGGCAATCCCCTGCTTATCCTCCGAAAAAGTGTCCGAAGCATTAAAATGACGCTCCATTACCTTCATCCCCAGATCGTCGTACCCCCAGCGGTAAACTGCAACACCGGCGGTATCCTCAGCGAGATCTTCCCAGTCACCAAAACTGGAAGCCTCAATCAGGTTTCGTGAATCGTCATAGACGTAGTGGTAGCGGGCTATTCCCCATAAATCCTGTTTGGGTACATCGTCGGTTCCGAAAGAAGTTGAGGATGTTATCAGACCGCGTTCATCATACCCCCAGCGATAGGACGCCATCCCTGAGTCATCTTCGGTTAACAGACCGTTTTCATCCAGATTCAGCTGCTCCAGCTCATTACCCTGGACGTGATGAATCCACCGATAAGTGGTAACCCCTGCAATATCCGCAACCGGTTGTCCAGAGGAATCATAATGACTCTGCTTCACCAGATTTCCCGATGCATCGTACTCCCGGCGGTACAGAGCCACACCATTGACATCAGAGAGAAGTTCTCTGTTTACCCCGAAGCGCCGCTCTTCAACCACCAGCCCCTGCTCATTTCTATCCCACTCAACAGCGGCAGACCCATCAGCGGCGATAGCGGAGAATCCTTCAGGGTTGATTCGATCTTCCCGTATAACCTCGCCGCCTTCATTCCGTGAATAAAGGCAGCCGTGAATACCATCTTCTGATGAACTGACTGCATCGCCTTCCAGACCGTAATAGCGCCGGCTGGTCATCCGGTTATTTTCATCCCAGCTGTAATGCACCTCGGCAACGCCCCGGCTGTCCTCAACCCTGGCTCCGGATGCATCAAAAAAACGTTCATTACTTCGACGGCCGCTCTTATCCAGATCCCACAGGCGCAGAGCAACTCCGTATTTATCAGCTATGAGATTCCCGAATTGATCGTAGTTAAAGGCCCCCACAGCACGGCCGGCATCATCCAGCCGGATTCTCTTAAACCAGATACCCTGATTATCAGGTTCCGGAGCTCCCCGTGAATCACTGTACTTCCACAGAACATATCCGGGTTCGTAACTTGTTTCTATTCGCGGAACACCAAGTACCGGATCTGCCAGAGACCGGCCGGAACGATGATACTCAACCACCGCCAGTCTTCCCTCATCATCATAAGTAAAACGGTAGGCATTTGCAGCTGCTGCTTCTGAAGAGTCTATTCGGTCCACACCGCGAATCTGTTCAAAAGCATCGATACTCATCAACCGGTACCAGGCTTCCGAAGCATTCATAACTGCTGGAGTGAATAAAAAGAGGAAACTAATGAAGGGTATAGTCACATGGCGGAAATTTGTTCTCATCACTTTGAATAATCGGCATTGGAGGGCCCGGGACTGAGAGAAGACGGCTGAGAGGATCCACGAATCTGATCCAGGGCTTCGGCAAATCTGACAAAGTCATCCTTCCGCTGCTCACGGCTGGAAAGCTCCCGGCGCCTGAGATTGGCTTCCCGGTATGAGAACAGGGATTCCTGCACCCTCCAGGGCTTTGAAACACTCTTGAACACCGTATCAGCGGCCCCGCCGGCGGTAACCAGAATCACATCGCCGAAACGGAATAGAAATGGAATCAGTCCCTTCTGTTCGGTCCGGATATTTTGAACCGAAGCCAGTTCAACCTGACGCCGGGATTCTTTTAATCCCAGAGGTTTACGGTACAGGTCTATCGCATACCCCCCTGCAACCTGATAGAGATCGTTTCTCCAGTCCTCAAATCGGTACAGAGCCCAGAGCAGCGGGAGCAGAGAAATGGTGATAGTATAAACCCCGGATATGGAGAACATGTCTGATATCATTCCTACCCCGAGAATGGGTATTAAGGTGACAAGAAGAGGAAGTATCAGGCGACCGATAAGTACTGCAGGGCTCTTATGAAACCGCATCCCCTCCCCCCGGGAGTTCCCTTTTACTGTACCAGGGCCGGGCCCTTCAATTCTCAACGGTACAACCGTTCCAAGGCCGCTCCCTTCAAGACTTCTCCTTAAATCTTCTCTTTCCCGCCCTTTTACTCTCCTGGATTCTTTTTTCTGAATATCCAGAATTTTACTGCGGAGATTCTCAGGATTATTTACACCCTGGAAAATCAATACACCGTCAAGAGCTGAAGTTTTAACAATGAGGTTCCCCATTCGAAGCAGGTGCCGGAGCACTCCATTTTTTTCAGTTTCAACACCCTGAATACGGTCGATGGGAACATGCCGACTCTCAACTGTAAAATGCCCCCAATCAAAGGTTCTGGAAGTAACAGCATCTGTCTCCACACCATATTCCCGGGTGAGACGTTTTATAAGGAAAACCAGCAACCAGCCGGCATAGACCGCCGGGGATAAAAGATACAGCATCCGTGGCAGAATTTCTGAAGTTACACATGCGGTAAATAACAGGCCTGTAATCAGAACTGCTGGAATCAAACCGGCTAGAACAGGACGCAAAGAAGGCCTGATTCGCCTGCTTTTCTTTCCTGAGTCCGCCGGAAGGGGTGGCATGTCGGGTAAACCGGATAGCAGCCTACCGCTGCTGTCCTTCAGAGGAGCCAAGGCTTTTCTGAATGTGGTAGAGGATTTAAGGAACGTTAATAACGTTTCTCTAGGCCAGCTGATCCACCGGGAATCCTCCACCGCAATAAGAGAGGACTCCAGGGGAGAAGGGGCTGCAAAGCGGTTTTCACCCCATAAATCACCTGTCAGCCAACATTTTACACCCCCTGGAGTATCACTCTCCAGTCGGCCTTCCAGCAGAAGTATCAATTCTTCTCCCGGGTCCCCCGGATAAAAAAGACGGGCACCGGCTGCAGCCTCCCAGAGTTCGGAGGATTGTAAGAGCCCGTTTCTCCCTGAATCAGAGAGTCGGAAAAATACCGGGTGATCGGGCAGGTTTTCAGGTTTCATCTCTACGACTATCGGCCTGATATGTCCCTTGAGTTAAATCTTGTAACCTTCTCGGCGACGCTTCCAGGCTCCGGTTAAAAGAACCCAGAGATCTGAAACCACAATTCCGCCAAGTATAAGTGCAGCACCGATCATCTCCCTGGAACTCATACCGGAATTGAAGGCCAACCAGCCGATTAATGCGGCAAAGACAGGTTCGAGAGCATAAATCAGTACAGCACGCAGAGGTGTAAGACGTCTTTGAAACCAGTTCATCAGAGCCAGAGCCAGAACGCTGCCAAGCAGAATAAGATAAAGCATAGCCAAGATGAGCCTCCAGGAAATTACAAGAACAGGTTTTTCAACAAAAGGCACGAGGGCAATGGCAAATACTCCACAGAACAGCATCTGTATAATCGTCAGAACAGAAGGATCAATCACTTTGGCGGCCCGGTCTATAAGAACAATGTAAAAGGCATATCCCAATGCGGCAAGAAGTGAGTAAAGGTCCCCTTTATTAACCCCTCCATCCATTAATCCGCCTGAAATTGCATCAGTAATGAAAGAAAGTCCCAGGAAAACCACCACCAGACCCAGAAGGTTACCCCAATCGGGTCTTTTACCAAGGAAGAAAAACTGAAGGAAAGGCACAAACAATGCAAAGGAGTAGTTTATAAACCCGGATCTTGCAACGGTAGTGTATTTTAAACCGATAGTCTGACCCGCATAACCGACAAGCATGGCAAAACCAATAGCTGCCCCCCAAAGCCAGGCCGCCGGAGTGAAGCTTTGTGCAATCCTGGAGAATTTGACTTTTGAGCGACCTCTCATCAGAATCGGCCAGGATATAACTGCCGCCAGTAAAAAACGTATTCC
>DEIH01000248.1 GCA_002352375.1 Spirochaeta sp. UBA2779
TCAAATCTTCAAAGTGACCTCTGGCGCCCTTCCCCGAATTCCGCGACACTAAAGGTATGAATAAATCAGATAAAGAACAATTTGAAAATATACTCGTTCTCACAGATATCGTTGAAGCCGACCTGATGGAAAAACTGCTTAACGAAGAAAACCTTCCCTTTTACATCCGCCCCTGGCGGGACGTCAATTTCGACGGTATGTTCGCCGAACAGAAGGGTTTCGGCTGGCTGATGGGCCGAAAGGCGGATGAAGAGAAAATCCGAACCATATATGCCGAACGCATCAAATCCAAGAGCAATAATTTATAAAGCGAAAAATATAACAGTATTCATCAATTCGGTTGCTTGCCAATCACATTCAGGGCATTTACCATCATTAATAACGGAGGTAAACTGTGATTGAAGCAAGTAAAGGATCCAATGCAGATCCAATTGTCACATACGGTATGATAGGCGGCGGGGAAGGAGCCTTCATCGGGGATGTTCATCGCCACGCGATTGGTCTGGACAGTAAAGCAGTATTAGCTGCAGGATGTTTTTCCAGAACTATGGCAAACACCCTGGCCACTGGTGAATCTCTGCACATTGACAAAGAACGACTCTATAAAACATATGAAGATATGGCCGCTTCTGAGGGTTCCCGGGTTGACGGAATCGATTTTGCCGTTATTGTAACACCGAATAATACACATTATCCCATCGCAAAGACGTTTTTGAATAACGGTATAAATGTTGTATGTGATAAACCCTTCACCATAGATTCTTCCCAGGCGGAAGAATTAGCTCAGCTGGCAAAAAAGAAGGATCTGCTCTTTGCCATCACGTACACCTACTCAGGCTATGCAACCGTAAAACATGCCAGAGCCATGGTTGCAGACGGAGACATCGGGAAGGTTCGATTTGTTAACGCCGAGTATCCCCAGGAATGGCTGGCCGACAGATTAGAGGAATCAGGACAGAAACAGGCCTCATGGAGATCCGATCCTGCTCAAAGCGGTATCTCAAACTGTGTCGGAGATATCGGCAGCCATATTGAAAATACCGTTGCCTATATGACAGGACTGAAAATCAAGCGTCTGTCTGCCAGATTGGACACCTTTGTAGAAGACCGGATTCTGGACGATAATGCCACAATTATGGTGGATTATGAAGGCGGAGCAAAAGGTCTCTACTGGTCGAGTCAGATTGCTGTGGGTCATGATAATGATCTTTCCGTTCGGATTTACGGATCAGAAGGTACCATCCGCTGGCGTCAGGAAGATCCAAACTACCTTGAGGTGATTTATAAAGACAAGCCGGCAATGAAAATATCCCGGGGCCGGGACGGGTTGAAAAGCCGGGCTGAGTCTCTAGTAAGGATTCCCGCCGGACATCCTGAGGGTTATTTTGAAGCAATGGCCAATATTTATAAAACCTATATTGGGGCTCTCATCAAGAAAGCCGGTGGTGGGAAATTATCTGCCGACGATATGGATTTCCCCAAACCGGAAGATGGTGTTTCAGGGGTAAGATTTATCGAGCGCTGCGTTGAAAGCTCAAAAAGAGATGCAGCCTGGCTGGAATTCTAATTACATCATCAAGTAAGCCGATAGTCCCCGGTGATTCTGCGGGAATCACCGGAGGTCAAATAAAAAACGACAGGAGCAATATAAAATGGCAAGACCGGTAACAATTTTTACAGGACAGTTCGCAGACCTTCCCTTCGAAGAAGTTTGCAGGATGATGAGCGGCTACGGCTACGACGGCCTGGAAATCGCCTGCTGGGGTGATCACATGGATGTGCGCAAAGCCGCCACAGATCCCTCTTATGTCGCCGAGAAGAAAGCGATACTCAAGAAATACAATCTGGGATGCTGGGCCCTGGGAGCACACCTTTCAGGCCAACTGGTTGGAGACAACTGGGACCCCAGAACAGATACCTTCGCTCCTGGGGAACTGGCAGGCAAACCCGAGGAAATCCGGGAATGGGCCATTGAAGAGATGAAGTTCTCGGCCCGGGCCGCAGCCGCCATGGGCTGTAAAGTGGTTACCGGATTCACAGGATCCCCAATCTGGGCCTACTTTTATTCCTTCCCCCCTACTTCAGAAGAAATGGTAGAAGCCGGATTCCAGCGGATTAAAGATCTCTGGGACCCAATCTGGGATGTATTCGATGAAGAGGGCGTTAAGTTCGCTCTGGAAGTCCATCCCAGCGAAATCGCCTTCGATTACTGGTCGGCAAAAAAGCTGATTGATGTTGTACAGCGTGACACTCTGGGTTTCAATTTCGACCCCAGTCATCTGATCTGGCAGAACATAGAACCCTCAATCCTCATCAGGGATTTCCCTGACCGTATCTATCATGTTCACATGAAAGATGCAGCGATTGATGATGATCCCCGGAGCGGTATCCTTGGTTCTCACATCGAATTCGGTGATATGAGGAGAGGCTGGAATTTCCGCTCACCCGGTCATGGAGATGTAGATTTCGAGCTCATCATCAGGGCATTGAATGATGCAGGATATACAGGTCCTCTATCAGTTGAATGGGAAGATAATGCTATGGATCGGACTTTCGGAGCTCCTGATGCGTGTGAATTCGTGAAATCTCTGAACTTCGCACCATCTACTATTGATTTCGACGGGGCGATGGAGAACTGACAAACCACGGAAGATTGAAGGGGACATAGTGAAAGACCTGGATATTCTAAAAAGTTGGATTGTCGGCAGTAACAGCAGCAAAGATCAACTGAATGTCAAGACTCCCTATGCTCCTTTCTTTTCCTACTTGATTACCCACGACAAGGATGGAATCAGCCTTCTCGATCCGGATCTCAATATCATCGCCGTTAACAGTACAATGTCCCGTTGGTACGATGACAATCAGCTATTGGAGGGAGAAAAGTGCTATCGCGTTTTTCACGACCGAAACAGACCATGCCGTGATTGCCCTGTACTGGGCAGTCTAAGCTCCAGGTGCCCGGTTACCCGGGAAGTTCCTTTTGATGCATCAAATGCGAAGAGGGGAAGACAGGAACTGACAGCCTTTCCTGTCACCGATGCCAAAGGAAACATAATAGCAGTGCTTGAGCATGTTCGGGATGCTACCACCCACCATGAAAAGAAAGAGGCTCTTGACGACCTGGCTCAAGAACTCAGTATCCAGGCTCACCGGCTGGAAGAACAGGAAATAGCCCTTAGAGTCCTTGGCTCACAGATAGGCCAGGATAGAGACGAGGCACTCAGGGAAGTCTCTTTGAAAATCCGTGCACTCATAATGCCACTTCTTAGAAATCTCAAAGAAGATGAGACCAATCCCGTTAAGATACAAAAGCTTCGAATGCTGGAAAAGCATGTTGATGAACTCGATGTTCCTGTAATTTCCAAACTCCCGATCAGGGATCAACCTCTCACACATAGAGAACTTCAAGTCGCTCTGTATATCAAGGAAGGATACACCAGCAAAGAGATAGCAGATCTTCTCTGCGTATCCAAAAGAACCGTTGACTATCACCGTGAAAACTTGCGTCATAAATTTCATCTCGGAAGTAAAAATTTCTCCCTGCAAACCTTTCTGATAGGTTTAGAACAAAAATAGTGCTGGGTTTTTACCCGTATCGACCTGTTATCGACCCCGTATTTACTCACCGGTCTCCCGGATTCATCATTAACTCATGTACGAAGATAAACCATTATTCCAACCGATAAAAATCGGGAACCGAACGGCCCACAACCGATTCGTAGTTAACGCGATGGAGTGCGGAGATGCTGATAAAGAAGGCAACCCCACCGACCTCACCCTGGCCCGCTATGAAAAGCATTTTAAAAATGGCTGCTCAGTTATCGATCTCGAGGCTATAACCGTCAGCGATGAAAGTCGCGGCCGCCTCAACCAGCTTCAAATTCAGCCGCGTAACGCCAAAGCGCTGACCAACTTTGTCAGAAAAGTAAAAGAAATAAATAAGGATGTCATTTTTGTCTGGCAGCTTACCCATTCCGGAGAACTCAGTCATCCGGATTTTTCACGCCGGGTCTGTGTAAAGCCACTTCCCGGTTTCGGCGGCGATCTGTTAAGTGAAGAAGAAGTTGAGGCCATCGAAGACAAGTTTGTTCTGGCCGCTAAAATCAGCCACGATGCCGGTGCTGATGGTGTGGACTTTAAAAACTGTCACGGCTATCTCGGCTCTCAGTTAGTCCGCCCTTACAACGATCGAAAGTGGAAATATGGTGGATCTTTTGCCAACCGTACCCGCTTCACCTTCAACGTATACGAGCGTATGGTTAAAGAAATCAACGATCCAGACTTTATCTATGGTTCTAAAGTTTCTATATGGGAAGGTTTCCCGGGAGGACAGGGAAGCGCCGGTCCGGATTCCCCTGTTATGGATATTTCAGAATCCTTGGCCCTCATCAAAGGGATGGAAGACCGCGGAGCCAACTTCATTATGGAATCAGCCGGCAGTCCATCCATAACCTTGGCATTGAGTCAGCCCGACCGATCCATACCTGTGGATATATATCACCATTTCACATTCCAGAAGGCCTGCAGAGATGTGCTGAAGCCGGAAACAGTCGTTATCGGCTCCGCGTACTCAGTGCTCAATAACGGAAACAACAATCTCCAGGCTCGGAAAAAAGAAGAAAATACTCTGTTTTACTGGGGTAATAAAAATATCAGTGACGGTGTTACCGATATGATTGCTATAGGAAGACAGTCTCTGGCCGATTCATCTCTTCCCAACAAGTTCAAAGAAGGTAAAGAGGATGAGATAAAATGGTGTACAGCTTGTGACAACTGTATCGAGTTTCTCATACGTCAGGAACATGTCGCCTGTGCAACATACAACAAATCCTTTGCAAAGAGACTTCTTGAAATAAGGAAATCCGAGGGAGAATTGAAGGAAAAACGCACCTGATCAATCATTAAAAAAGAAACCTGCCTCCCGGAGCGCATATTCCGGAAGGCGGTTTTTTATAAATTGACCTCTGCCGCCATGCCATTTATATCTTAAGAAATGCTGTTAAATAACTGAAATTATCAAATTTCAGTGTAATCGATTTCCATAAATTCCTCGACATTCGGAATCCAGATATCCCGGACAAAATCCACATGATCCGGATGATTATTGTAACCGTCATATACAGACTGACTTTCAAAATCCATAGTAAGACCAAAATCGAAATTATTCTTGGTACTGGTCTGCCTGAGAACTCGAAAAGATACTATACCGGGAATAGGACTGAGGATTCGCAGACAGCTGTCGATGAATTCCTTTTCTTTTATCGATCCAACCTTGTGCTTGAGCCTGAAAAAAACCGAGTGTGTGATGTTACTGTTCATTGATGTCTCCTCTTTCATATATTCCTGTATTAGCAATCAATCCAGATGTTCCGCCAGAAAATCTCCGAAATGCGGTTGAATAGTTTTATATCGGCTGTAATTATTCTCAAGTGCCGCCGCATTTACCGCATCCGGCTCTACGGTATCGGCAAGACGTACCATCGATGCAGCACCCTCCCTGAAATCTTTAAAACATCCAGAACCCACCCCTGCAATAATGGCGGCTCCAAGTGCTCCTGCTTCATTTTCTTCGGTTCGGGTAAACGGTCGGTTAAAGACATCAGCCAGCAGCTTTACCCAGGCCTCAGACCTGCTTCCGCCCCCTACTACCCGGAATCCGTCAACTGAAAGTTCGTTCGGCAGGTTCTCAACGTTTTCCTTCAGATAATACGCCACACCCTCAAGAACGCCCTTGGCGATATCTCCTCTGGTAGTTGCCAGAGTAAGGCCCGATATCATACCGGTGGTTTTTTCAAGAAATTCAGGTGGGCCGGTTACAGAAAAATTAGGATAAACCAGAACTGGGCTGGGCCCGGTAGGCATCTCATCCATGAGATCCTCATAGATATTGATTTCTCCCTTCACGATGCCAAGCTCATGTTTTTCCATCAGAAAAGTATCCCGGAACCATTTAAGGAGTATTCCCCCCTGGTTGTATACAAATGTGACATATCGTCCGGGAACCGCGTGGTGTTCTGTGTTCAGGCCTCTTGGAAGCATGAGTTCTGCTCCCGGTCTTTTTTCAAAGGGAATGACAATACAATGAAATGTACCCATTCCATACATAGCCGTCCCTTCATCCAGAACCCCGCAGCCCAGGGCGTTTGCACATTGGTCGTGACTTCCGGAGACAAGCAGAGGATTACCCTGTATCCCCAGGTTTTCTGATATTTCTGGATTCATTTTTCCAACGACAGTTCCTGTGGAAACAAGCTCAGGAAGTTTGCCGGTATCGAAATCTAATTTTCCCGCCAGATCAACGTTCCAGGAACAGGAATCGACATCAAAAAGAAGCGATCTGTTTGCCAGAGAGTAATCACAAACCGGCCTTCCACCCAGCATAAAGAGCACAAAACTGCTCCACATGAGAAAATAGTCAGTTTTTTTATAAATCTCCGAATCATCCCTGGCAATCCATAGAAACTTGGTAAGTCCGTAATTCGCACCAATGGGATTACCATTAACCTCATAGAGCTTTTCATCAGAAATGAAACTTCTGACTTCCTCAAGATACTCGTTTCCTCGGGAATCAAAGCCCAGGATCGAATTCCCCAGAATCTCACGATTTCTTGTAACAGGGATAAAGGCTTCCCCCATAGAGCTTACCGAAAGAGCTTCAATCTTATCCTCTCCGGCTGCTGCAGCAGCTTCCCGGATAACAGCTTTCACATCTTCTAAAACCCCGGCGGAGTCAAGTTCTGCCAATCCCCCGTAACCGGTTATCATTGCATATTCTCTGTATGCTTTTGACAGTCGGTTTCCTTTGTTGTCAAACAACAAAGCCTTGCAGCCTATAGTTCCAAGGTCAATTCCCAACAAAGCCATATAAAAACCTAAACCAGTAGACGGGCCGCGGATCCGGCAACCTGCAGCTCGTCTGTAATGATTTCTTTTACTCGCTCATACAGCGCGTCTTCAGCTGCTTTGTTACCACTGGAAGCAAGAGTCTTTTCCCACACCTGCCTGATGTCGGTGCCGATATTCAGCTTACTGATACCATGGGTGGCCGCTTCCCTCACATTGGCAAGATCGATACCCGAACCGCCATGAAGAACCAGGGGAATCCCCAAAGCCTTATCGATTGCCGCAAGATGTTCCTGATTAATACGCGCCGTCACCTTTTTCTCTGAAGCGGCTGCACCGCTCACTGCTCCATGAATACTGCCGACAGCAACAGAGAGCCAGTCGGTGCCTGATTCTTTGACAAACCGTATAGCTTCATCAATATCAGTAAATCCTTTTCCTGTGGAGAAGAGTTCTTCATAAGGAGGAAGAGGTCCAGCTTCATGACCGAGTACAGCACCCAGTTCCGCCTCAACCGGCACGTTTCTTGCATGAGCTATATTGACAACTTCTTTTGCGGCGGCAATATTCCCATCCAGATCCAGCCGGGAGGCGTCAATCATGACTGATTCATATCCCAGATTCAGGGCGGTCTGAATTATAGAACGATAGTCGACTCGCAATCCATCTTCGTCAATTACAGGGACATGATCCAGATGAAGTCGGACATGTTCCGGGTACCTGTGCTTCTCATACTCCCGGTAAATAACTTCAGTACTGATTGCCCCGAATTTTTCCCATTCAACACGGGCAACTTCAATAAGGGCGAATGAATTGGTATCGGCTACTGCCCTGATGATGGGTTTCATCATTTCCGGATAGGGTGTATTCATGGCCGGAATAAGGATTTTTTCCTCTCTGGCCTTAATCATTATGTCTTTAACGTTTTTCAAATACTGACTCCTTGAGTGCAAAGAATAAATGAAAAAGCTCCCGAGCTGAACCCGGGAGCTTCTGATAAATCTCGTATCAGAGATTCTCGAAATCAGGAATCTTCACCAATTCACCGTCTTTCATCGCCGATTCGTGTGCACAAAGTCCCGCCGCGGTAATATTTGCCGATTTTACAGCATTTTCCGGAGCATCGCGCCCCTTCAGGATTGCGGAAACAAACTGATAAACCAGATGCGGGTGAGATCCACCATGACCCGCTCCCTGTATAAAGGAAACATGATCCTGATCGTCGATAATCTCACGTTTGGTGAACTTCTTGATTTCTTCGGGCAGAATGTTATCGGTGTTGGGAACTTTGATCCTCCGGCAATCTTCCCCGCCTTCATGAAGAAGATGGCCTTCGTCTTCAATCTGTTCCCATTCAAAGGAGAGCTTGTCGCCGTAGCAGTCGAAGCTCTCCCTATACTGACGAACTGTCTCATAAAGCGATCGTGTGGCTTCAGCCCTCACATCGGTTCCCTTAAGTTTAAAGGTGGCCGTCTCGACTGCAAAAGGAGACCCGTATTTTGGAATCATTTCGTCTTTGATTTTACCGGAGCCATGACAGACGACACTATCCACTAAACTGTCATTGATATCCACCAAAGGCGCAATTGCGTGTGTACCGTAATTCATCGGTGGAAAACCCAACCAGTAGTCCGGCCATCCTTCCAGGCCCATATCCTGCTGATGAGATCCACGGACAAACTGGATCCTACCCAGCTTACCGCTTTCAACCAGGTTTTTAACATAGAGGTATTCCCTGGTATAGATGGCGGTTTCCATCATCATGTAAACCTTATCTGCCTTTTTCTGAGCTTTCACTATCTCGATACAATCATCCACTTTCATAGCCATTGGAACGGTACAGGCACAGTTTTTCCCCGCTCTAAGCGCAGCCAGGGTCTGCTCTGCGTGAATAGTGAAAGGGGTAACAACATGGATCGTATTAATATCGTCTCGTTTAAGAACTTCTTCATAATCTGTGAATCGAAGTTCTTCAGGAATACCGTAATGATCCCCGGCTTCCTTCACTTTGGATTCTGTTCGAGCACAGATAGCAACTTTATCTACACCGGGTAGAGCCTGATAGATAGGAATAAACTCGGCACCAAAGCCAAGGCCGATAATACAGACATTGACGCTCTTTTCAGGTTTCATCTCTTATATATCTCCTTCAGCTGTTTATTAACTGAATCTTTATGGGTTCATCAACAACGTTTTTAAGGTTCCTGATTGCTTTTTCAGCCTCTTCCATGGGGAAAGTGTGAGTAACAAGAGAACTTACATCCACAAGACCGTGCTCCAGCATTCTCAATGTTTCCGGCCATACCATAGGAGCAAGCCATGCTGAACGGATCTGTTTATCCGCAGTATGGAAAGCAAGAGCAGGAATTTTGAATTTATCATCTTCTTCAGGTAATCCGAAATGGATGATTATGGAGCAGTTACCACTTGTTTCCACTGCCTGCTCAAAGCCGTCATTGGAACCTGTGGCACAGATTGTACGGTCGACAAGCTTTCCCAAGTCTTTCTTGTATGACTCAGCAAGATTGGCAGTGAAAAAAGGAGAGGAAGAATCTTTGATATTGTAAATATAATCAGCACCAACTTTCTTACCGGCTTCCAGTCGATAATCTCGTGTACCTACCAGAGCAACTTTTCCGGCACCCAGAGATTTTGCCATTTGCACCATCATGAGACCGATAGCACCAGGACCCCAGATAGCTACAAGCTGGCCTGGCTCCATTTCGAGTTTTCGCAATGCATTCACCGCACAGGCCATGGGCTCTACAAATGCTCCATCTGAAAGGCTCATACCTTTTGGAAGTTTAAATACACCGGTATAATCAGCTGTGACATAATCCGCCATTGCACCATCTTTTGTCACGCCGTTAACCGTCATGTTCTCACACATATGTGTTTTCCCGTCATAACACATCTCACATGCATTGCAGTACTGGACAGGGTTCACAACCACTTTATCGCCAGGAGAAAAAAGACCTTTTGATGCAGGGATTTCCCCCACTTCAACGACTTCTCCGGTAAACTCATGCCCCAGAATCAGCGGTCCCTTACCACTGTCGGTACCAAGTGGAGACAAACCGAAGAAATATGAGATATCTGATCCGCAGATTCCCACATAGGCCACTTTCACCAGCACCTGGTCGGGGCCGACAGTTGGAATATCACGTTCTTCCAACCTCATGTCTTCCTTCTCGTAGAAAACCATCGCTTTCATCTTACCGTTCATACGATTACCTCCCGTATTCAACTATCAGATTATCAAGATACTTTTTACTATCAGCAGTCACGTCTATTGCTTTGGGCCAGAAACAAAGGTCTATTACCCACCAATCATCCCGGCATCCAGCATCATTCAATGCAGGTATCAGGGTATCAAAATTCAATGATCCAGAACCAAGAGGCACATGGGTTGAAGTTTCTTTTTCGTGGAGAGTACCATCAGAATCTACTAAATGAATATGGCCAATTTTCCCCTGACACATCGACGCGAACTCTTCGACCCCCCCGGATAGGGTTTCCTTTTCACCAATTTGCCTTGCACCTTCTGTAGCGCACATATGAGCATGGCTCGAGTCAAAAAGAAGGGAAAAGTTCGGATGATTCACTTTTTCAATCATTGCAATTACTTCCGATGGTTTATTGAAAAGAAACCCGGGGTCAAACTCCCAGACGAGAGAAACCCCTGCCCGGGCACATTCTTCTGCAGCCGCGTTCCAGTTCGATGCTGCTGCGGAGAACGCTGTATCAAAATCATTACCAAAGGACTCTGCCAAAGGGGGTACGGCTGTATCCACCCGGAGTGTGGGAATATCAACATCTATGCAGATATCCAAATTAGCCTTAACTGCATCCAAATATTTTGTTGTATTGGAAGTTACGGCTGAGGGAAAAGGAGCAAACAACCCGGATCGTTCCAATCCGTTGTCATCATACAGTTTTCGTAACGCCCGACGATTTCTTGAAGAATTATTACTGAAATAAGGGCTATAAGCTGCTACTTCAACACCATCAAACCCCAAACCTGCAACAGTTTCCACAGCTTTTTCATGAGAAACCGGAGTTTCAAGATAGCCACCCCAGATAAAAGCCCATAAACCGATAGAAGATCGTTTCTTCTCCATCTTGTTAGCGAAGCGCTTTCCCGCTATTAATATCAAAGATATGAGACCGTTGGATATCAATGGAAAAACTGACTTCATCACCCTCTTTCATCTTAAGATGGGGCTCTACCAGAGCTCTAATCATTCCATCTCCGCACTTGAGGTTCAGATTATCTTCAGCTCCCATACTCTGTTTAAAATAAACATGACTTAAATGATCGTTATCATTACCTTTTACGACTTCAACATCTTCGGGTCTGACACCGAACAACACTTCCCGTCTATTTCCAACTGAAAATTTCTGATTGTTGGTTAGATTCATATTGATACCAAGGATGGGAATATTCAGATAATCACCTTTCACTTCAGCTGCAATCAGGTTAATTTGCGGGCTTCCGACAAAAGATGCGACAAATGTAGTTTCCGGTGTATTGTAAATATCATCCGGTGTTCCAATCTGAAGGATTTCGCCCTCATTCATTACAGCTACTCTATCGGCCATGGTCATAGCTTCAATCTGGTCGTGGGTAACATAGAGAAAAGTTTCCCCCATATCAATATGAAGCCTGGCCAGTTCAGAGCGCATTCCTTCTCTGAGTTTGGCGTCCAGATTAGACAAGGGTTCATCCATAAGAAAAAGACGCGGTTTACGTACTATGGCCCTGCCTATTCCAACCCTTTGCATCTCTCCGCCTGAAAGCTCAGTAGTTTTTTGGTGAAGTTTATCTTCTATCTTGAGTATTTTTGCAGCCTCTAAAACTCTTTTATCAATTTCATCATCAGACAGGTTACGTTTCTTCGATCTCAAGGGAAACTCGAGATTCTCACGGACGTTAAGATGAGGATAAAGAGTGTAATATTGAAACACCATGGCTACATTTCGTTCTGCGGGTATCATTGAGTTTACCAAGTCTTCCCCTAGAAATATTTCACCTTCCTCGGGGTAATCCAGACCTGCGATACAACGAAGTGTCGTCGTCTTTCCAGCCCCTGTAGGACCCAACAAGACGAAAAATTCTCCATCTTTTATCTCAAGGTTAAGATTCTTAAGGGCTGTCACATTCTCAAATCGTTTGGTGATTCCCTTCAATTTCAATTCAGCCATTTAACTATGCTCCTGATACACGATGGATTCTCCGTCTTCAGAATCAAACAGACGAACCATTTCCATATTGAAGGTAATTGCAACATTATCTCCGATTTCTGTCTTTACTTTCGGGGGCACACGAACCCGCAGGGTTGTACCTCCAGCCAATTCAATATCTACAATTTTGTGATTTCCCATATTTTCAACAACATATATTCTACCATGGAAGGAATTTACAGCATCTGAAGGTTCAAGGGTTAGGTCTTCCGGACGTATCCCTAAAACAAGTTTACGACCCTCTTTATAACGCCTTTTTATTCCATCCTGTAGGGATTCAGAAATAAATATACGGGTGCCGTCACCAGTAAAATTCAAAGAGATACTTCCACCATCTGAAACAACCTGCATATCCAGAAAATTCATTCCAGGGCTGCCGATAAACTTTGCAACAAAAAGGTTCCTGGGGTTCGAATATACTTCAAAAGGTTCACCCACCTGCTGAAGGACAGCTTTATCCATAACCGCAATTCTGTCTCCCATGGACATGGCTTCCATCTGATCGTGGGTAACATAGACAGATGTAGACCCCGAATCAACGTGAAGTTTCTTAAGCTCCGACCACATCTCTTCCCTGAACTTGGCATCTAAAGTTCCGATTGGTTCATCCAGAAGCAGCGCCTTGGGTTTCCTGATAAGACATCGCCCCAGAGCCACCCTCTGCATGTCTCCACCGGATAGCTGTTTTGGTTTTCTTTTTAAAACATGCTCTATCTGAAGAAGATTTGCGATTCGTTTCACTTCCTCATCAATAAAGGATTTATTCTCGCCCTGGGTCTTTAAGGGAAAAGCAATATTCTGGTAAGCCGTAAGATGAGGATATAAAGCAAAGAGTTGAAACATGAAGGCGATATCCCGTTGGGAGGCCCGTTTCTTAGTGACATCCTCACCATCAAGGATTATCTGCCCTTCACTAGGAAGCTCCAATCCTGAAATCATCCGAAGAGTTGTTGTTTTACCGCACCCCGAAGGCCCGAGAAGTACAAGGAATTCCTTGTCTCGAATTTCAAGATTCAGATTACTGACCGCAGTAAAATCATTGAACCTTTTGTAAATGTCTTTCAGTTTGATATCTGCCACTATTACCTTCCGAATATGCCTTTCACAAAGCCGAGCCCTTTTGAAGCCAGAGTCCAGCCGTCAACTTCAGTCTGGCGCCATATCGATGCTGCCCTGGCTATAATCTCCACCTCTGGAGTAAAGGACTCCATAACAATCCAGCGGTTATATCCGATGTCCTTGATAGCTTCAGCCACAGTATTCCAGGAAACCTGACCGGTTCCCGGTGCACCGCGATCATTCTCACTCGCGTGAAGCATAAAGAGCCGGTCCCCGGCAAGCCGTATCGCTGCTGCTGAGTCTTTTTCTTCAATATTCATATGAAAAGTATCAAGATGAATTTTGATATTCTCCAATCCAACATCATCACAAAGTCTCACTGCATCACTGCAAATATTAAGAAAATCGGTTTCAAAGCGATTTAAGGGTTCCAGAGCAAGATTTACACCTTTTTCACCGGCATATTCGCCAATCTCCCTAAGTCCGGTTACCACCTTCTCCCAGTCCGCATCTCTTTCCTCTGAGCTCTTCAGACCAGTAAGTCCGACAACTGAATAATGAGGGCCGACAATTGTATCAGTGCCGAGTTTAACAGCAGCATCAACCAGGTCCTTCAAGTAGGATTTCGCACCGATAATATCAGCATCGTTTCCTCTGAGGTCTCTACCAGGCCCCATAAGAGAACAAAGTGATGAGCACACAAGCTTGTTCTCCGCAAGCTTGTCATTAATAAATCCAGTATCAATATCCCCTTTTTCCTGAAGCGCAATTTCGATCCCGTCAAAACCAATCTCTGTAAATCTCGGAAATTTCTTCACAGCGTTATTGGTAAATCTTTCCTCAAAAAGCAGACTGTTCATTCCATACTTCATACTTCTTCTCCCTTAATTTGTTCCCATTTCCCAGGTTTCATATTGCCGGCGATATTCCAGTAAATCAGTCCTAAAATAAGCACCGTCAGGCCATTTCGAAAAAGAAAATCCCACCATGGTTGGCTAATAAAGACAATGCCGGAGATAATTAGCCACAGAGCCACAGGCTCAAGGAAACTCTTCCGCCAGAAGCTTGTCCATCTGAGTGCGAGAATTGAACCGATATAAAAAGTCAGTATTAACCAGAATCCTAATGACATATCATCTCCCCTACTTCCTGATGGCACCGAATGAAATGCCCCTAACCAGATGTTTTCTGAGAAGTATCGTCAGTATCATAGCGGGCAGCAGAAACAGAACTGAGCCCGCAGCCGCAGCACCCCAGTCATAACCCAGGACTCCCATCTGGTACGGTAACCATGCCGGCACCGTCTGTGCAGTTTTTCGTGTCAGCAAAAAAGAAAATGCATATTCATTCCAGGAAAAAATAAAGACAAATACAGCCGTTGCCGCGATACCAGTTACAGATTGAGGGAGAACAACCTTTCGAAAAACTTCCCAGCGGGTATAACCGTCCACCATTGCCGCTTCTTCATATTCCCGGGGTATTTCATCGATAAAACCTTTTAAAACCCAGACAGCAAAGGAAACATTAAATGCCGTATATAGAAGAATTAGTCCCAAACGGCTGTCGTTAAGGCCAATAGTTCTGTACATAAGAAAAATCGGTATAACCACTACCACTGGCGGAAGCATTCGGGTAGAAAGTATAAAGAAAAGCCAGTTACCGGCTCCCGGTACTTTAAATCTGGAGAAACCATAAGCCGTCATTGTTCCCATTATTACAGTAATTAATGTTGCTGAAACAGAAATTATAATGCTGTTCAAGTATCGTTTCGGAAGATCTCCCAAGCGGGTGATCCTCTCATTAGTATCCCTTAGAACGATTCTACCAGCCCAATTCAACCCGGCTTTTTCCTCATCACTGAGTTCTACACCTGGAGCCAATACGCTCCTGGCTGTAAAGATTCTTATATAACTCCCGATGGAAGGTTGATAAATAAGTTTTGGCGGGTATTGTTTAATATCTTTCCAGGGCCTAAAAGATGTGTTTACTATGTAAAACAAAGGTATCATATAGATGATTGTAATCACGATAAGGGTAACTACAATCAAGTGATGCTTCCACCCTTTTTCCCGTCTTGATTCTGCCATCCTAGTCCTCCTGTTTTGCCTTATTCAGATATTTCACAAAGATGGATGTGATAGCCACGACAATTAATAAAACAATGTATCCCAAGGCTGATCCATACCCGGTTTTCCAGGTGAGAAAGGTGTCTTTATAGAGCTTTATCGATATCAGCGGCGGCGCGGCTGCTCCAGTACCGGTAATGCCCATTGGTAAATCAAATACTTTGAAAGCCTCCATAACCCTGAAAATCAAGGCAATCATCAATAAAGGAGAAACCATCGGCAGGGTAATTCGGGTAAACTTGAACCATCCTGATGCCCGGTCTACCTCTGCAGCTTCATACAACGATTGGGGAACCGCAGACAGCCCAGCTAATGAAAGAAGCATAACAAAGGGTGTCCACATCCAGATATCCGCCATCACTATCGCATAAAGGTTAATATTCGGATCCTGAGCCCAATCCACCCTTCCAAGTCCGAGTAAATAATTGAACATACCCCAGTTGGGATCGAGAAAGAGTTTCCACATCAAACCGACAATTACCGGAGACATAGTCATGGGCAGCACCAGAAGTGTTTGAATGATTCCACGTCCCTTGAACTTTGTCTGAAGCAGTAAAGCGAAACTGAAACCCAGAATCATTTCCCCGCCAACGGACAGAATAACGTATCTGGCGGTTGTCGTGAAACGTTCCCAAACACTGGGATCAGTCAGAAGGTTGATATAATTTTCATTCCCGATAAATAAAGGGTTTTCACCGGGAACCGTAAGTTTTCGAGCTGTATATTCTGTAAAACTGTATCTCAACGACGATAGCAGCGGTACGATATTTATGAGTATAAGAAGAATTATCGTCGGTAGTATGCAGATTCGGACGAAATTTGTTTCTTTCATCGAATTAGCCAGGCGGGGTGGCTTTCCAGATCCCGACTTGCGGTTTTTTTTCATGCGTTTTTCCTAATCACTTTTAAAAAGAACACCCCTGGAGAAATCCAGGTGGCGTCTGTAATAATTTAAATTCTCTCCAGAAAACTCAAGGGACACAAACACCAAATTGCGATGGCTGTGTCCCTGTTTCAAAACTACTTGGACAGAATGGCTTCCCACTCATCAGTTGTAGCCTGAAGTGCCTCTTCAGCAGTACCATTTCCGCGAATTATGAAATTACCGATCAGGCGGCTGAAGCTTTCAAGCATCTCACCGTAGGGCGGTACATTCCAGAAATCCTTCATGATATTAAGAGTGACAGCAAAAGCAGGGTTATAGGGAGCAGCATCCAGGAATTCCTGGCTTTTAAGTACTTCGGAATGACAACTGTAACCGCCAAGCTTGGCCCATTCCATCTGAACATCTTCCCGGATAAACCAGTCCATCCAGGACATTGCAGTATCCTGTTTCTTCGAATAGGTTACGACACTGGCACCTTGACCGCCCAATGATGAAAACTGACGTTCCACTCCATCACGCCCCTTCTGAGGAGGAACTGGGAAATATCCGGTATCGTCCGCATAAGGACTTGTGGCTTTATTGGCCAGAGCAGGAAGAAAAGCGAAATAATTACAGGTCATGGGGACAATGCCTGCGGTAAAAGCATCGTTCGCTTTAACAAAGAACGCATCATTAAATGCCGGTGGAGTATATGCAAACAGACTCTTATACATATTAATGCCGTCAGCTGAAGCGGGAGTATTAAGATATCCGTCAACTTCATTGGTTTTATAATTACCCAGCTCGCCGCCATAAGACCAGATCATCTGCTCTCCGAACATCACCAGAGAATCATAACCGTTATCTCCGTAAATGCTGATTCCATAGAAACCGTTGTCAGGGTCATGAAAGAATTCAGCAATATCCAACATTGCATCTATATCCGCAGGAACATCCAGCTTGTAACCATATTTGGCCTGGAAAGCCGCCATATTATCAGGATCTTCAAACAGATCTTTTCGATAGGCAAATCCCAATGCGTCGCCTTCGGCAGGCACACCGTAGTAATGTCCACTGCCTGCAGGGTATTCAGAGTAGGACTGCATCGATGCAGGTGTAAAATTTTTGTCAACATTGTTGGCTTTTACCCAGTCTGTGAGTTCTACATAATGACCATTAATAGCCATGTTCCCGAGATCCTGACTGTCGCCAATAATGATGTCCCAGGCATCCGAACGGGCAATCATCTCAACGTTGTACTTCTGAACAAAGGTTTCCCATGGGGTTTGTTCGACGACAACCTCCACACCGGATTCTTCCGTGTAAAGATTACTGAGCTGTTGCAGATAATCCGCAGGTGCCCACTGCGCCCAATGAATAGTGATTGAGTCGGCCATTTTGCCCTCATCACCATTACCGTTGGCAAAGGCGGCTCCCGCTGCAATCAGCAGAACCAGTACAATCAACAACACTTTTCTCATTGAAAACCTCCTTAAGGTTTTATAACAGACTCAAGGGACTGTAATGTCCAATGTTAAAAAGTAAAATTTAAAAATTTACGAATTTCCGGTTCGTAAACTCTATTACTTTCCTTTATTCATAATGAATCATATTTGTCGATTATTAATACTTATTATTTTCCATTTCTTATATGTAATTGATTTTCAAGCAATAAATTCTTCAAAATATCACGTTTTATGATAATTATATGATAGAAAATGCTTATTATTTTTATTTTACTGAGCAATAATAACTGCTATTATTCAGTTCAGAGATAACCAGATGAATGTCCGAGAATGTATTCTTATCAGCAACCTTGACACCGTTAAAAAGGCACGCTACCTCAATAAGCTGTTCATCCAGGAGGAGAATGAATATCGTGCTCATCTTATTCTGGACCAGTCAGGATACTTCCGGGTCAATAAAATAAACCATCCGATAGAGTCGGGTTTTTTCACCATAACTCTACCGGGAGATCATTATACGTTCACCCCGGATATTACCAATAACTCTTTAACCTATTTTCTGGTAATCTTCGAACTTGGAATAAATGATGCGTCATTAATATCATACCTTTCGTCGCTGGATCGTGAAATATTCCGCCTGAAACAGACCTGCCGGTTCACCTTTGATGAAATAATCAGCAGGGAGCATTCCGAGGATTTTTTCCAGAAGGAGTCAGCACGTCATCTCTTCCTCTCATTTGTTTACAGCTTGTCAAAAGAAGAATATCTGGGTACCAGATATCCTGAAGGACGGGAAATAGCTGACAAAGCAATCGATTTTATGCAGAAACGAAAATATGGAGAACTGAGACTGGAAGAACTTGGCCGACACCTCAATCTTTCAGTCCCGCATTTCATAAGGATATTCAAGGAAAAAATGACTCTTCCCCCAATGAAATATTTCACCAGGTTAAAAGTGGAAGAAGCGGCAAATCTCCTTATGTCAAACGATAAAACCCTTGCAACAATAGCGGAAGATCTGAATTTTTCCAGTGCTGCTCATTTCAGTAAAACATTCAAACAATACATGAGTGTCAGCCCTACCCAGTACCGGAATAATTATATCAACACGCTGGAAAATCGGCAAAAACGATCGATAAAGGAAATTGAAAAAGCCTATGCACTCCTTCACAATATCATTGATGAATCACCGGATCTTGTATTCTTCAAGGATATCAATGGGATAATGATGGGATACAACCGGGCTTTCTGCCGAGTCATGGGCCAATCCGGTGAAGATATGGTAGGGAAAAGTGATTTCGATCTTTTCAGCAGAGAAAAAGCCGAATTCTTTACACGTAGAGATGAAATGATTTTCAGAACCAACAAACCTTATAAAAATGAAGAATGGATGGTTTATCCAGACGGGCATAAAAGAAAATTTGAAGTATACAAAGCTCCGTTCCATGATTCCGAGGGAAAAATTCTCGGTCTTATCGGCATCAGTCGTGATATAACCGACAGAGAAGAAAATTCAAGGAGGAAAAATCAATGACCAAAGAAAAAATTAGGGAAATAGTACTTACAGAAATAAAAGCAAACAATGGAAAACTGGCAATGAGGCCTTGCTGGGTTTCTCGAGATTTTATGCCACCAGGTAAAAGGCTGGGTCTTAATGATGAAGAATACGATGCAGGAGAAAGTGGTGCCATCTGTGAACGCTGGCTGGTCTCGGAAACAGAAGTTGATAACCGGGTGAAAATAAAGAATGAGGGTTTATCTTTTCTTGATATAAAAGGTTATGACATCCGTCTCATTGATGCTCTTGAGGTCTGCGGAAAAGAAATACTCGGCAGCGATTACTCACTTAACCATAAAAGGCTCGGCCGCCTACTTAAGATATATGATTTTAAAACCAGAATATTTTATCACATGCACCAACGCCCGGAGCATGCAAAGAAAGTAGGTATGAACTCCAAGGAAGAATCCTACCATTTCCTGGATGTCGACCTGGGCAGCCATCCTGAAACGTATTTCGGAGTCCATCCATATATCGTGGATCAAAATCTCCAATATGACATATTTCTCCCTTATCTCAAGGAGTGGAAAGGTGATTCCATCCTCAAACATTCACGGGCTTACGCAAACATCCCGGGTGAAGGGTTTCATCTTCCTCCGGGTCTCCTGCATGCCCCGGGTACCGCTCTTACTCT
>DEIH01000172.1 GCA_002352375.1 Spirochaeta sp. UBA2779
CTCTTCCATATTCTTTCTTAACTCTTTACGTTCTGTCTCTTCTTTGAGTGCTTTAACCCATGGTTTGTAGTCTCTCAGCGGTTCTCCGGATTTCTCAGAATTTGATTTTACCTTAACCCGAACCTTCATTCTGGTGCCGGATCTTGATAACCCTGTAACCGCGGCACCTTTCATCGATGCATGGGTAAGATCCGCACCGTTCATAATAGCTTCTGAGAGATTCGTACCGGTGAGTAATGCTCCTCTGGCACGGACGTTGGATAATTTTGCTTTTCTCAAGTCCGCATTGGTAAAATCGCTGCGATTCAGCCTGGATCCGCTTAGATCGGCTTCCGAGAGGTTGCAGCCTCTAAGTCTGGCATTGCTGAGATTGGCCCTGGTAAGTGTGGCGCCCGAGAGGTTCGCATCGGTAAGATCGGCTCCATCCAGTCTTATTTCAGGCATTGAAAGGCCAGATAAATCGGCACCGGCAAGCCTGGCTCTAAAGGACGATCCGTTCTTCCTGATAAAACTGTTCCAAAGGCTGATATCACCCTTGCTGACAGCTTCAATAAGTATTGTGAGGTGGTGAGGATTCCCGCGGAAATTATTATTTTCTTCTGTCATAGTTTTTGGTTCCCTGATGGAGGACCATTTTATGTGATAGTCAGTATATGGTCTATTCCCAGCCTATGGACATTCTGATTCTGGAGAGTTCAACATCCCTCTGAATTTCCTCGGGTAGTTCCAGTTCTATCAGTCGATTGAGAATCATTGAACGTTCTTCCGCTTTACCGGCATCCCGGAAGGCATAATTCAGAGCATATAAAGTTCGGTAATCTTTGGACGACAACCGGAAGGACTGCTGAAGAAGTTTCAACCCTTCTTCATATCGGCCTTCCATTCCGTGAAGTATACCCAGATTTCTCAAAGAAGATGGATTTTCGGGCATGAGGTGGAGGGAGCGTTGAAGATGTTTCTTTGCTTCCTCAAGATTGCCTGTTCGGAATCTGGCACATCCAAGCGCCTCCCAGGCATAGGGATTGGTTTTATCGTTTCGTATGTAATGGAGCAGTGCTTTGATTGCTTTATTGTTCTCTCCAGTTTCAGTATAGGCGATTCCAATATCGCAGATGGCTCTGAGATCTTCAGGATCGTCTGAAATTATTTCAGACAGAATTACTTTTGCCCGTTGGAAAGCACCTTCTCGCATGAGGTGTTCAGCTTGGTCGACAGTCGGCATTCATGCTCCCCCTAGGACTTTTATCGGATGATTAGCGTTCTGACTGGAGCTTCATAAGGTAAATGTATTGACTGTCTTTGGGGATAAAGTGATGTTAATGTGGTGATAATGCTCATTTATTGTGGAGTAGAGAGGATATTCTTGTCTATAAATCGAATCCCCTGATATAATAATGCCGATCCTTATCTTTTTAATGCATACATCTCCGGAGGATTCGGATGTTGACTTTAGATCCTGCAATGAAAAATCTGCTGATAGAAACAGTCGGCGGGAGTCTTGTTGCAGACCAGGTTGAAGCGTTAGGACAAATGCTTTTACCTGAATTGAATATCCATGACTTAAGTGGAAAACGGCGAAATTTTACTTTGTCGCCGAGAATGGCAGCCCAGGTTCTCACCGAGCACCTTATTGATCATAAACAGCTGAGCGATTATATCAAACTACTGATAGAAATGGACGAGGAAGTTATCCTCGGAAAGGAAATCAGAATTGAAGGGTTGGAATACTTTCTTAAACAACTCTCTGAAACCGGGCTTATTTATGATTTAAAAAAACGTAAAGTCGTAACACTCAAAGAAGATTTGAGTAAACGTCCGGATTGGGGCGTTCTGAAAAACGGCAGAAATTATGATGTTACTGTCGGCAGCATGGATATTGTCGGAAGTTCCGAACTGGTGAATAAGTTCGGACGTAAAACCATGGAGAAGTTTTATTCATTCTTCTGGTCTACCCTCGGTGAACGCCTGGGAACATATGACGGAAGGATCTGGTCCTGGGCCGGTGATGGAGGGATTCTGGCCTTTGCATTTAAGAATCATAGAGAACGAGCTACACGTTTTGCTTATGAAATGCAGAGAATCATGCCGCTGATAAATACCCATACACGGAATCCAATCAGTGAGAGTGTCGCTATCCGTATCGGTATGCACAGCGGTAAAGTGGCCTTCATGGCCGATACCGGGAAGATGATTTCGGATGTTATCAATCTTGCAGCACACCTTGAAAAAAAGGGAACACAACCGGGTTTCGTTTCTATTACCGAATCTATCTGGAAAACTCTGCCTTCCAAGCTGCAGAATCTTTTTGATCCCGTGGGTGATTTTGAAGGACAACTGCAGATGAGCTCCCCGGACAGGCTTGATACGATATGACAGCCCGGTGGTATTCTTAGATGGTTAAAAAACTGTTGATGACCCTTATTCTCTTACTTGCAGGGATCGGTCTTTCCGCATCCGAGGGAACCTTTCAGCTTAATACAGTTTTTCAGCATACAACCTACCCACTGTTCGGAACCGGCGGAAAGGACATTATCCGGCTTTCATCGGCAGGAATCGGCTTGAAGAGTACCAGAGGAAATGGACTTCATGGTACCATCGATATTGCGCTTCTTTTTCCATACATTATGGAAGAAAAGCTCTACCCTGCTTCATCGTTCTCCCAGCGTGTAATCAGTGGTTTTCCCATTGCTCTGGATTCGGTTGTCGGGATGGGTTACATGTTCAACCTTTCCCCTATGATGTTCCTTGTTTCCGGTGGATTTCATACCGGAGCGTTGCTGGAGGGAGGCTCTTTTTTAGTATCTTTCGGGCTTGGAGCCGATACTCAGGTTTTTGTAAAATATGGGAAAGTACTTACCGCTCAGTTCGGACTGAAGTTTGCCGTGGACTTTTGGGGTACACAGACATTTGTACCCGGTTCGAATCAGTTTTCGGGTTTTCCTCTTACCATCGGTGTCTACACCGGTCTTGGGCTCAAATACTGAAAATCAAGTACTTAAATCTATTCCGGAAGTACTCTTACAGCTCCTTTATCCGCACTGGAGGCCAGTAGCGCATAGGCTTTAAGGGCGTCGGAAACGGTTCTATCCCGATTCGGTTTCCAAGCTTTTATACCTTTGGCTTCTTCTGCATTCCTCCGGTTTTGCAGCTCTCCATCATCCAGCCGGACATCAAGCCTTCGGTTGGGAATATCAATATCGATAATATCGCCGTTACGAATCAAGCCGATGCCCCCTCCTGCAGCAGCCTCAGGTGAGGCATGGCCGATGGATAGACCGGAAGTTCCACCGGAGAAGCGGCCGTCGGTAAGGAGGGCACAGGCTTTCCCGAGCTTCATGGATTTAAGGTAACTGGTTGGGTAGAGCATTTCCTGCATTCCCGGGCCGCCCTTAGGGCCCTCATAGCGGATAACCACTACATCACCAGCTACAATTTTCCCTTCCAGAATCGCTTCCACGGAAGCATCCTGGGAGTCAAATACTTTTGCCGGGCCAGAGAATTCAAGAATGGATTCATCAACACCAGCCGTTTTTACAACCGCACCGTTATTGGCAAGATTCCCGTAAAGTATTGCCAAACCACCGTCGACAGTGTAAGCGTTTTCTACATTACGGATACATCCGGATTCCCTGTTCGAATCGGATTCTTTGTAGCGGTTGGCCTGCCCGCCCATCTTTATAGAGCGGATACCCCCGGGCGCCGCTTTGTACAGCTCCACCGCTTCACTCGAAGGAGCTTTACCGGCAATATCCCATTTTCCAAGAGCTTCTATCAGGCTGGGAGCATCGATTCGGCCGACTGAAGTATCAATCAGGCCGGCTCTTGCAAGTTCGCCGAGTATTCCCAGTATTCCCCCCGCCCGGTGGACGTCCTGAATGTGGTAATGGGAGCTGGGAGCAACCTTACAGATACAGGGAACGCTTCTGCTGAGTGCACCGATATCATCCAGGGTGAAATTAATGTTTCCTGATTGTGCAACCGCCAGAATGTGGAGAATGGTATTCGTGGAGCCGCCCATGGCGATATCCAGAGCCATAGCATTTTTAAACGCGGTTTTTGAAGCGATATTCCTGGGAAGAACTGAGTCATCACCATCGGTATAATACCTGTCCGCCAGAGAAACAATGAGGTCGGCTGCTTTATCGAACAGTCCGGTTCTTTCGGCATGGGTGGCCAGAATCGTTCCGTTGCCGGGAAGGCCCAGTCCCAGAGCTTCAACCAGGCAGTTCATGGAATTGGCAGTGAACATACCGCTGCAGGACCCGCAGGTGGGGCAGGCGGCATTTTCCACCTGTTTCAGCTCCTCATCGCTTACCGAATCATCTCCGGCCATCACCATGGCATCTACCAGATCAAGAGTCTTTTCATCAACCTTACCGGCTTCCATGGGGCCGCCGGATACAAATATTGTGGGAATATTCAGTCTCATTGAAGCCATGAGCATCCCCGGAGTAATTTTATCACAGTTTGATATGCAGATCATGGCATCAGCCCTGTGGGCATTCACCATATATTCAACACTGTCGGCAATAATTTCCCTGGAGGGCAGGGAGTAGAGCATTCCGTCATGACCCATAGCAATGCCGTCATCGATGGCAATGGTATTGAACTCAGCGGCAAAGCAGCCGGCTTTCTCAATCCTTTTCTTGATTCTCTGACCCACATCATGGAGATGTACATGACCCGGGACAAATTGTGTAAAGGAATTGGCAATGGCAATAACCGGCCGGTACATCTGAGAATCTACCATCCCGTTAGCCTTCCATAAAGATCGTGCTCCAGCCATAAGCCGTCCGTGTCTGCTGGTTGCGCTGCGTAATGTATGTGCCATCTTCAAACTCCTGCTCCGGTAGTATAGCGTTATCCCGATATTTTTATCCAGATCGTATTTTTTAAAACCAGGGAAGGTGAAATAGTAGATTCAATCCTCGTATTCAAAATCCATCGAGAACCCACCGGCCTTGTAGATAATCATCTGAGCGACAAAATCCATTTTAATCTGGAATACACGCCATAAACCTTTGGACCCCGGGCCACCGGATAAGTTGAATTGAAAATTCTTGACAGCATCCGGCCCTTCTACCATAGAGCTTGAGAGTTTGAGAGGCATACCCGACTCCAGATCGATGAACACCATGCCTTCCTCCACCACGGGTTTCGGTTTTCCCGGGCCCATAGACCAATCATCCTCAAGGTGGAAATCATAGATGCGGCATTCCCGTCCATTAACGATTGCTGTCAGCTCCCGGGGGCTCAATGTAAGCCTGTCAACCTTCTCAGGGTTGAATATCTGATGGATATAGTTATCACGGCGGTCGTCTTCGCGTTTCTGATTACGCCGCTGTTCCCGGTCTGTTACATTTTTACCGTCTTCATCCGCACTGAGCAGGATGAATTCCTGTGAGTTCTCATCCCAGGTAAAAAACATATCAACAGTTTTGATGACTTCTGAACTGCGGTTCACTTCCCGGGAGAGCATCCGCATACCTGTGGCTTTCTCAACGTTTTCCGGAGCAGCATAGCTCATAGCCTTATTCCAGAGGGGGTCTGCTGCGAAAAGCCTTCCGGAAAAAAACGTAGTTAGAGAAATTATTGTAAAAAGATAGAGATAACGCTTCATAGGGGAAAATATAGTTAAGCCTGAGTGCAGATACCATAGTCAGAAGGTCAATCTTGCAGAAAACAGGAAAAATCCACCTCTCGACCTTCCCCTGCCCAATGCTTATATTGACTGAACCATGATACTAACGAACTACCATACCCATAACGAGCTTTGCGACGGCAAAGGGCCGATAGAAGCCTATATCACGAAAGCTATTGAGAAAGGATTTACAGCTCTGGGCTTTTCTTCCCATGCGCCCCTCCCTGTAAATAACGACTGGACTCTCACAGAAGAATCCCTGTTAATCTATCTGGCGGAACTCGATCAGCAGATATTTAAGTGGGGAAGTCGGATTCAAATCTACAAAGGGCTGGAAATTGATTACATACCCGGATATCAGGCACCCAACCAGAAACGCTGGACCGATTTGAATCTGGACTATGCCATCGGGTCTGTACATACCACCACAGGACTATCTCAGAATCCCGAATACTTCTGCATTGACGGGCCGGAAGACGAGCTGAAATGGCTGCTTGATGAGGTTCATGAAGGCTCCTGGGAGAAACTCAGTGAAGCTTACTACACAAGAATCTGTGAACTTGTAGAGTTGGGGGGATTTGATTTTCTGGGTCATTTCGACCTTCTGAAAAAACGGAACCGGGATAATGTCTGTTTTTCAGAAGAGGCGCCATGGTATCGTCGGCACGTTCTTTCGGCTCTGGATATCCTTGATGGAAGCGGTATTATTATGGAGGTGAACTCCGGTGCTATATCCCGGGGAGCTCTGGACGAGGTGTACCCTTCTCCCTGGATACTTGCCGAGGCTTTAAAAAGAGAGATTCCCGTGATGGTGAATGCCGATGCACACCGTCCGGAAGATATCGACTGTAATTATGATGAATCCTGTGCTCTGTTGCGGGACACCGGATATCGGGAAATCTGGGCTCTAGTTGATGAAAAATGGCAGGCGGTTTCTCTCACATAGTGCGGGGGATTAACCCCGCACCAAGTGAGTATTTTATGGAAGGAACTTTGAAGTGAATGGAGAAGTTTCTCCTGCTCTCATAAAGTGCCCCGAAGGACCTTCTCCCAGAAACTCGGAAAACCACGATTCATGCTCAATTTCCTCGTTCAGAATAGCCGTAACCAGTTCGTATGTTCTGGGATCTTTCCCTGCAGTCATATTGGAAAGATGTGAATAACCGCTGACAGCGCAGCGTTCAGCTGAAACAAGAATCTTGAGAATTTCTTTTACATCCTTCGGGTTCTCGGGAAGATAAGCCGGAGGGCAAGCCGAGAGGTCGTGAAATACCTTCATATCCCTGGGAAGTTCACCTCCGAGTTCGTAAATTCTGGGAATGAGGGCTTCAAAGTGATTTCTATCCTCTATTCGTGCCGCTTCAGCAATCTCTTTTAATGCCTCTCCTTCGAAACCGATAAGATTCACCCTTAGGATCGTGTAATAATAGTAGGTTGTCAGCTCTGCAGATGCGTTCTTTACCAGCAGTTTAATCAACTCATCCACGTTGATTCCTGATTTTTCTACCATTTCCCGTGCTACTCTTGCCATTATATGGCCTCCTCGTAAATTTGTTTCCGGGATTGAAATCCCGGTATTTTTAAATAATAATCGGACCGATTCTTATTTAAGGAGAAAAAAATAATACCACTTACTACTTCTTTTCTGCACATGAATCGCAAATCCCGTAGAACTCAATCTTATGACGCAATGCGGTAAACGGGGTTGTTTTAACCACTCGTTCGTTGAGTTCCTCGTCAATCGGCAACTCCAGATCGATAATTGAACCGCAGCGGTCGCAGATAAAGTGATAGTGGGGTCCGACATTCGCATCAAATCTGTCGAAGGTGCTGCCGAATTCAATCTTCTTTACCAGTCCCTGCTCGGCGAGGATTGTAAGATTTCTATACACCGTCCCCATACTCAGCCCCGGAAAATTCTCCTTCATTTCATCATAAATCCAGTCAGCGCTTGGGTGACTCCCCGTGCTTTGCAGGAGTTTTAAAATATGCTCGCGCTGCCGGCTTCGCTTGTACGTTTTTTGGATAACATAACTCCCAAATAATATTCGGAACAATTATTAATTTAGCTGTCTAAAGGGAAAATGTCAAGTCTTTATCAGGGGACACTTGCTTAAGAAGGTTGAGTTCGCCGATAATTCTGTTAACCAACCATTGGAGGTTTATTTTATGTCAACTAAAAGGCTCAATATTGCCGGCATACTGATTATTCTGGTCGGAGCATTCATGCTCTTAAGCGGCATCGCTTCATTCACGGGAAATACTCAAGGTTTTGGCGGTTTCTCAAATGACGTCAGCCGGGCATTCGGCGGCTCGGGTAATTCACTCAACATCATCATTGCTGTAATTGAGATTATTGCCGGCGGTCTGCTGATACTCAGCCGCTTTGTCTCCATCGGCGCTCTGGATTCATTTTTACGCATAGCCATATTCATTTTCTGGATCGTAATGATGGTTCTCAGCCTGATTCTCGGAGGCAACATCAACCATATCGACACCCTCGGATGGTGGATTGCTCTGGTGAATCAGAGCATCATTCTGGTGGTACTCTGGATGATTAAAGACTAATATATTTTTTCTGTTGACCTCTGACGCGGTTGGAGGTTCTTCAGTTTGCAAACCAATCAAACGGCCGGTGTATGTTTATCGGCCGTTTTTCCTTTTCGTCTTTCCGGATGGAAGTTTTAAGTGAAAGAGTCAGACATCATTGCAAAAACCGATGAAGCCTTCGGTGAACCAGTCAATTTCACTCGACTTTCTGTCGATCTGGTCAGGCTGGGGGTTCGTATAGGGGATATTCTCCTGGTTCACAGTTCTCTTTCAGCCATTGGCTGGATAACAGGTGGAGGGGAAACCCTTATCCGGGCTCTTTTTTCTGTTGTTGGTGAATCCGGCACTCTGGTAATGCCTGCCCATTCCGGTGCCCTCTCAGATCCCGGACTCTGGGAAAATCCGCCGGTTCCCCCCTCCTGGCACGAGAAGGTGCGTGAGGGAATGCCCCCCTTTAATCCTTTGATAACCCCCACCCGGGGAGTCGGAACAGTTCCCGAACTCTTCCGCCGGTTCCCCGGTGTTATCCGCAGCTCCCATCCCATGGATTCTTTCTGTGCTTATGGACCAGAAGCAGATAGAATCTGTGAATCTCAAGTTCTTGAAAACGGACTGGGTGAAGAAAGCCCATTGGCCCGAATCTATGAGCTTGGTGGGAGAATTCTTCTGATCGGCTGCGGCCACGACAGCAATACTTCTCTGCACCTGGCCGAGTTTCGATCGGAATGGCCGGGTAAGAAGCGGATTCGTCAGGGATGTCCTGTCT